>PALN01000001.1 GCA_002706405.1 Rhodospirillaceae bacterium
TTCATCTTCTGAGTCCGGGAGGCGATGTTGTTGTCGGCGCGCGGTTCGTAGATACGTTGCTCGGGTGCGCAGTGGCACTTTTATGCAGCTATATTTTGCTGACCTGGGAAGTGCGATTTTTACCCGGGCTTGCAAATGAACTGAAAGCGGCAAACATTCGATTGCTGAAAACCGCAATGGCTTTGATAAAAAGGGCCGCAGAATGTAGCAGATCAGGCGTGCAAAAGCTGGGGTGCGGCAGAGCAGGCTGTATACGTTGCATTGAGCCGCTTTTCGGCATCGTTTTATCGCATGATGAATGAGCCTATGCGCCATCAACAACAGGCGGTCACGTTCAATCATTTAATGATTCAGAATCATGTCTTGGCCATGCAGGTAATGCATGTTGTATCAACGGTCGAGTCAAGGCCGGCTGCTGCGAACGAAATCAAACGTGCTTTGTTGGAGGCGAAAAAATTGCTTGAGTCGCAAGATGTACCCGTTGTTTCAAATAACAAGTCGTATTCGATGACGAACCGCATTGGGTGTCAGACAGTGTTGTGCCTTCTATGGCTTTGCAACAACTCACCGATGCGGCTGAGGCGATTCGCCGGGATATGGTGCGTTCAGGCGCCGCGTAGTGGCAAATATGTGGTTCCCACATCGAAAAACAGCAAGCGTTGTTCTTTTAGCGTTTTACCGGAAATAGTGGTGCGGAACAAAGGGTAAAGAAACAACCGTAACGGGTAATTTTTTCCCGCGTACTTCTGCCAGTAAAGAAGTCTGTGCCTTGGCTACAGGGGTTTGGACATAAGCCATCGCAATAGGGCGTTCCAGCGAGGGGCTGAACAGGCCCGACGTGACATGGCCGACGGGGTTACCGCTTTCATCGTATAAGGCGGCACCTTCACGTACGGGCACGCGGTCTTGTACTACAAGCCCAACTCGCTTTCGTGTTTCACTCTTGTCAACCAGTTCGCGAAGTATGCGCCTGTCGCCCGGAAAGCCGCCTTCACGCGCTGCGCCAATGCGACGAGCTTTACCAACAGACCAGTTCAGACTTGCCTCGACAGGGGTGGTGTGCGTGTCGATATCATGGCCGTACAAGCATAAGCCGGCCTCTAATCGCAAAGCATCGCGTGCGCCCAATCCGGCCCACGCAACTTCCTTTTGCGCCAATAGTTGTTCGGCGAACTGAGTGGCGGCTGCAATGGGTATGGAAATTTCGAAGCCATCTTCACCGGTATAACCGGAACGGCTTACATAGCATTGCACACCGTTAATTTCCAGCGCATGCGACGTCATGAAAGTCATTTTTTGTGTTTCGGGTTGGAGTCGAGCCAACACGGTAGCGGCCTGCGGCCCTTGAAGCGCCAATAGAGTCCGATCACGGATTTCCTCAACCACGATATCCTCGCCCAGGTTATCTTCTAAATGCCTGATGTCGTGTTCGCGCCGCGCCGCATTCACCACCATGTAAAGGTAATCGGCATAACGGCTTACCATGCAATCATCAAGAATGCCGCCTTCGGCGCTAGTGAGCAGCGCATAACGTTGCTGGTTTAACGGAAGGTCAACGATGTCGGCCGGGGGAAGGTGTTCCAGGGCACGGTCGGCATGCCGGCCATGTAATCGCAATTGACCCATGTGAGACACATCAAATAAAGCGGCCTGGGTGCGGCAGTGCAGGTGCTCTTGTTTGATACCCGCCGGGTACTGCACCGGCATGTGCCATCCGGCGAATNCCACCATGCGTGCGCCTGCGGCAACATGCAGGTCGTGAAGAGGAAGGTGTTTGACAGCAGGGCTGGAGGAGATGTTTTTCATAAGAGAATAAGTTTCCAATAGTGGAAATATTCTANTTGTTTTTTTGCCATGCTGTCACCCATAAAACGACCGCATCGTCCTTGCTGGTTGAAATCAATGCATGGCCCATTTCGCAGTCGTAATAAGCGCTGTCGCCTTCCTGAAGCTCAATGGGTTCGTAAAACTCGGTGTACAGCATNACCTTGCCCGACAGGACGTAAAGCAGTTCCTCGCCGTCGTGCCGTACCCAGTCGTTGTAATCATTAAACGACCGTGCGCGAACCGTTGTTTTGTACGGAATCATGCGCTTGGTGGTAAGTTGGGTNGCCAGCAACTCATGCTCGTAAGTGGGTGTAGGGTGCAGCTTGCCGTGCCCTTTCAGGGTGATATCGCGTCGCCCGCCCATTTGCCGCGGTTGTTTCGGGCGGGTGAATAGTTGCGGCATATCGATATTCAGCCCGCGTGCCAGTTTCGTAACGGCCATGAAGGTGGGCGAGATTTGTTCGTTTTCAATTTTTGAAAGCGTGGAGCGTGCAAGCCCCGTNAGTTTTGCCGCCTCTTCAAGTGTCAGGTTTTGACTCAGNCGAATTTCGCGCAANCGTTTGCCNANTTGCAATGGTTCAACCACTTCATCGGAACGTGTATGTGTGAGCCTGGATTTNTCATCATCTTTNGGAAGAAAATCAGTTTGATCGGACATCGCATCGGTTCCTAAGCTGTTTGAACAAAAATTTCTTATAGGAAATTTTTTGTTAGTTNGACTAGAATTATTTCTAGCGTATCAATTTTTTCGGGTTNTGACCCGCAATCAAGCGTTTNCGGGGGATTAAATATGAGTGAACTACCGTCGAATTTGAAATATACCGCGTCCCACGAATGGGTTCTTGATAACGGTGATGGCACTGTGACCGTGGGTATCACTGATCACGCTCAGACCTTGTTGGGTGACGTGGTCTATGTAGAACTNCCTGAAATGGGAAGCCGGGTTGAGCGTGGCAAGGAGTTTGCCGTCGTGGAATCGGTGAAAGCNGCNTCNGATCTTTATGCGCCNGTTTCNGGCGAGGTGGTCGCNGTGAATGAGGTTTTGGAAGGGGCGCCNGAAACNGTGAATAACGCNCCCTACNGNGANGGCTGGGTNGTAAAGNTGCGTNTAAGCGATTCCGCAGAGCTNGCATCGTTNCTNGACGCNCAGGGNTATGCNGCCACGCTGGGCGANTGAGCAGACATTTTTTANGATAATTTCAAGGGAGAGGGGAATGTCGGGNTCGACGNCATTGCACTTNAGCGCTTTNCATCATTTATTNNCGGACAACGACTTTGNGGATCGNCANGTNGGTATCAATGAGCANGATCGCGANGCNATGCTGGCTGCAATGGGNGGGCTGTCGCTGGANGNGCTNATCNAGCAAACCGTGCCCGCCGATATCCGGTTNACCGNGCNGCTTGACCTTGACGACGCNTTGAGTGAACCNGACGCCNTGGNGCTATTACGNAGTTATGCNCNNCAAAACCGGGTGANTCGCTCGTNTATTGGNATGGGGTATTACAACACCCATGTNCCCCCGGTGATTCTNCGNAANGTATTGGAAAACCCCGGTTGGTATACCGCTTACACNCCTTATCAACCTGAAATTTCCCAGGGTCGCCTGGAGGCTTTGCTGAACTTTCAGCAAATGACCATGGATCTAACCGGATTACCNCTGGCCAATGCGTCGCTGCTNGATGANGCAACGGCNGCCGCAGAGGCAATGGCACTGAGTCGGCGNGCCGGCCGTAAGAAAACGCAAACGTATTTCGTGGCGGCCGATGTTCACCCTCAAACGGTGGATGTTNTGCAAACACGCGCGCGCTATTACGGCTTCGACGTGGTGGTGGANCATGCCGCCAATATTGATCAATACGATGTCTTTGGCGTGTTGTTGCAATATCCCGGNACCTATGGCGANGTGCCTGAGNTGGAACCGTTCATNNCNGCNGCNAAATCACANCAGGCGCTCGTTTCNGTAGCCAGTGANCTTATGGCTTTGGTTTTGCTGCGNCCCCCCGGNGCNATGGGGGCGGATATTGTGTTTGGTTCGTCTCAGCGGTTTGGCGTGCCCATGGGGTTTGGGGGTCCGCATGCCGCTTTCTTTGCCACAACCGACGCCTTGCGCAGAATGGTGCCTGGGCGTGTGATTGGCGTGTCGGTCGACCAGCGCGGAAAAACGGCCCTGCGNATGGCCATGCAAACGCGGGAGCAACACATTCGGCGTGAGAAGGCCACATCGAATATTTGTACCGCCCAGGCTTTGCTTGCCAATATGGCNNGTTTATATGCGGTTTATCATGGCNCCNCNGGNTTGAAGAAAATTGCCGAGCGNATNCACCGTTTAACGCGNTTGNTNGCGGCNGCNTTGGCACAGAATGGTTTTTCGACGAACGCATCTTATTTNGACACCNTGTGCGTTACGGTTGGCGATCAACAGGCCGGNATCTATCAACGCGCGCTGGATCANGGCATGAATTTGCGCCGGNTCGGCGACGGCGGTTTGGGNNTTAGCCTGGACGAAACCACGACCCTAANTGATGTGNCGGATTTGTTATGCGTTTTTACCGGTAAAGCCTGTAACGTGGATTTCAAAGCGCTGGANCAGCAAGTGGCCCGGAANGATGAANCCGGNATTNAGGCGCAATGGCGNCGTNCNGATGCNTTTNTGAGCCACCCNGTGTTNAACCGCTACCATTCTGAAACCGAGATGTTGCGCTATTTNAAGCGCCTTGAAAATAAAGANTACTCTTTGGTGCATGGCATGATNCCATTGGGTTCATGCACNATGAAGTTGAATGCNGTNGCTGAAATGATGCCGGTGAGCTGGCCTGAGTTCGCACAGATTCANCCCTTTGCGCCCGAAGATCAAACCCGGGGATACCGCTTGCTTTTGGCCGACCTTGAACANCAACTNGCNGAAATCACCGGATACGATGCCGTGTCGCTTCAGCCTAACTCCGGAGCNCAAGGCGAATATGCAGGCCTGNTGGCGATTCGNAAATATCATGANTCCATTGGNCAGGGCNATCGNGATGTTTGCCTGATTCCNTCTTCTGCGCATGGGACNAATCCCGCTTCCGCCGCCATGATGGGCATGCGGATTGTCATGGTCGCTTGCGACGACAGTGGCAATGTCGATGTTGATGATTTGGCCGCGAAAGCGAAGCAATATGCGAACGACCTGTCTTCATTGATGATTACGTATCCTTCCACGCATGGCGTGTTCGAGGCACGTATTGTAGAAGTATGCGATATCGTGCATCGTCATGGTGGGCAGGTTTATCTGGACGGTGCCAATATGAATGCCCAGGTTGGTCTGAGCAAACCGGGTTTAATCGGTGCCGATGTTTCGCATTTGAATTTGCATAAAACGTTCGCGATTCCTCANGGTGGGGGCGGCCCGGGCATGGGNCCTATTGGNGTGAAAAAGCATTTGGCCCCGTTTCTGCCCAGTCATAAAGTGGTCCCCATCGCTGGGTTGAATATCGAAAATGGGGCGGTATCGGCATCACCTTATGGTTCTGGATGTATNTTGCCGATCAGTTGGATGTACATTCGCTTGTTGGGCCGAAACGGGCTAGTGAAATCAACACAAAACGCAATTTTGGCGGCTAACTANATTGCCGAGAAACTGGCCCCCCATTACCCCGTTCTTTACCGTGGGGTGCAAGGGCGGGTGGCGCACGAATGTATTCTTGATATTCGCCCGCTTAAAGAGAAAACCGGCGTAACCGAAGAGGATATTGCCAAACGTTTGATGGACTATGGNTTTCACGCNCCAACCATGTCTTTTCCGGTTGCAGGTACGCTNATGATTGANCCGACCGAGTCGGAATCGAAATNGGAGCTNGACCGTTTTATTGAAGCGATGATCGGNATTCGCGCNGAAATCGATGCGGTTGCGTCGGGTCANTATGCGNTGGAACAAAGNCCGNTGCGGTTGGCNCCCCANACNNCTGNTGATTTGGTCGATGTGCAATGGGAGCGNCCNTATACGCGGGAAACGGCAGTGTTTCCCACNGCNTTTACANAAGAAGCCAAGTTCTGGCCGGCNGTTAATCGCGTGGATAACGTNTATGGNGANCGNAACTTTGTGTGNTCTTGCCCCNGCGTNGAGGCGTTTGCCGAAGCGTCGTGATTTTNACATNAGCTTTACCAACGCCAGCGATAGCGCNGGGAAGAACACCAATAGCATTAATCGAATNATGTCTGCNCCGATAAAAGGAATGAGGCCCCGGAAAATATCCTTGAACGNAACGTTGGGCAGTGTGGCTTTAATGACAAAGACGTTCATGCCGATAGGGGGGGTAATCAGNGCAATCTCNGTGGCGACCACCACAAGAATGCCGAACCAGACCAGGTCGAANCCGTTGGCCACNACNATNGGAACGAANAAGGGNACGCAAATTAANATAATGGCCAGTGAGTCCAGNACGCANCCCAAAATCAGAAAAACGGCCAGGATGGCGAANATGAGNTGNTAGGAGGAAAGCCCNGCGTNTTCCACCCAGCCCAACAGGCCTTCGCCCAGGCCGGAAAAGGAAATGAGTTTGGCGAACAGCATGGCACCGAATAANACGGTGTAAAGCATGACCGAAACAAANGCGGAATCCAGAAAAATGGCGCGAAAGCTTGCTTTGCTGATACGNTTTTGCCAAATGGCAATAATCAAGGCAAAACCTGCACCCATCCCGGCGGCTTCGGTGGCCGTGAAAATCTTGACATAAATGCCGCCGATAATGAGCATGAACAGCAAGACAAACGGCCAAACGCCCTTAAGTGAGGCGANNTTTTCATGCCGGCTNGTTTTCTNGCCGCGCGGCGCGTTACCTGGTCGNAGCAACGCAANAATGTAGACGGCACCCATATANAGCAACAACCCCAGAATGCCNGGGATNACGCCGGCAATGAATAGGTGCCCGATATTGGTTTGCGTGAGAATGCCGTAAATCATCAGGATGATGGAAGGGGGGATGAGAATNCCCAGTGTGCCGCCGGCCGCGATGGTGGCCGCCGACAAGCTATCTGAATAGCCGTATTTNTTCATACTNGGGTAGGCCACTTTCGACATGGTGGCGGCGGTTGCCAGGCTGGANCCACANACGGCGCTAAAACCGGCNCAAGTTACGATGGTCGATANCGCTAACCCGCCTTTAATGTGGCCGAAGTANGCGTTGGCNGCGCGAAACAANTCNGCTGAAATGCCCGAGCGNGATAAAATATTGCCCATAAGAATGAACAACGGGACNACGGCAAGCTCATAGGAAAACACNGCCTCTTCAATNGTCATGGANGTCATCGTGAGNGCNGTTTGCAAACCCATATCGACCGACAAGGCCGTAATAGAAACCGCGAATAANGAAAATGCCAGNGGGACTCTTAGAAAAGTAAGGANTAAGACTGCAAAAAGGGCGGCAGAACCGACAATCATGTGTTTTCCTCGGGGGCGTTGAGCGGTGCGCTCGGTGGCAGCAACGCTGCAATGGCGCTGGCGAAGCAACTGAGGCTGATTAAGGCATAGAAGTAGCTGCGGGGAATCAGCAGNTCNTGGCTCACTTCCTTGATTTGGTTGGCATCAATGGTNGCGAANATAAATTGATATCCAATTAAAGCCAGAATGACGGCGANAAGNAGTGTTGTAAGCCCGCGCCACCAGCGCATGGNNTTGGTCATNACGAAACGGTCGAAAAGGTCAACAACCAGNTGGCCACGGGCNGANGTGAGCAAAGGCAAGCCGGAGAAAACAATGAGTGCCATCAAATGTTCAGTGATGTCGTGCGCGCCGTAGATGGGGGCGCCGAAAAAGCGGCGCCCAATGACGTCGGCAAACGTTAGAAACACCATTGCAAGCAAAGCACCAATCAAAAATCGCTCGATNGCTTTTCGGGTTTTNTGCAGAAAAGANTGCATGAGGCTTTCCGGGAAAATTTCGGTTGTCGTTTAGGCGCGGGCAAAGAGTGCCNGCGCNCGTGGCGCACCGACCATCTGACAAGGGCTTTAACCGNAACGGCTTTAGTTCTTGTTTTTCAGTTCGTTGTATCGGGAGCGATAAAACTCTACCATCTCCATNGGGTCNTCTACATTGAACGACGCGCCATCAGCAGCCCATTCGGCGACGACCTTTTTGTTCACCTCTTNTATTTTGGCCATTAATTCCGGCGAAGGTGTATTGAACTCGTGATCNTGCGCTTTCAGNTCTTTNAGTGCCATNGCNGTTTGACGGTCGTATTCGCTGCCCCAAAGNCGGGAAAAATGTTCNCCCGANACACTCATAATGGCTTTTTTATCGGCTTCAGAAAGCTTGTTCCATGTGCCTTCATTCATGGCCAGGAAGAAGGTGGCGTCGTAGAAGCCNCCGGGCACAAGGGTNTGGTGTTTCANCATATCGGCTGCGCGGAAGTTGATGACAGACTCAATGGGGTTTAACGAGCCGTCAACCACGCCATTTTCCACNAATTCGTACACNTGNGGCGCGGGCGCGGCAATGGGTACGGCCCCCATTTCNTCNAGCAAGCGTTTTTGAATGGGTCCNCCCATCCGAATNTTCTGGTTNGCNANNTCTTCCGGNGTNANAATATTNTTTGNGCCATGNTGAATTGCNCCGCCNCCGAACATGCCGGTTCCCAGCAGTTTCACGCCCTGGAAAGTNGGNGTGTCTTTTAGGTACTTTTGGTAGGTGTCCCACAAGGCAACCGATTGCGCTTCGGAATTGTCNCCATTGAATGGAAATTCGGCAAACCANATGGCTTTGAANCGGTCGGGNTCATAGGTGAAGTTACCCCANGTAATGTCGGCAATGCCTTTGCGTGCCAGTTCCCAATGNTGNGGNGGNCTGCCAACGGGNTTGGGCAGCATNCGAATCTTGACGCGGCCTTCNGTNGCTTGCTCTACGTTTTTGGCCCACACTTGCAGAATANCGCTGGTTACAAAGTGNGTNGGTGGCACCCAGTTGGAAAGCGTAAGGGTTGTGGCNTGTGCGCCTGCCGCACAGGTAACCAAGGCTGCGGCNGTTAGCAATTTGAGGGATTTAANGGTTTGTCTCATTGTCGTTATTCCTCTGTTGGTGAAATGAATGAAAGGCGTGATCCTCTTTTGGCCGGGGATTCAGTTGCCTTTGTTGAAAAGAACAGTTGGACCAGATTGAGCCAATAGGCGGCCCCATAAGGCAAGCAATCATCGTTGAAGTCATAGTGCGGGTTGTGCACACTGCACGGNCCCAGCCGTTTTCCATGTTCGTGACCGTTGTCGCCGTTGCCGATAATCAGATAGCCTCCAGGCACTTTTTGCAGCATGTANGCAAAATCCTCACTGGCCGCCANNGGAGAGGCTTGAGTNTCAACGNGNTCNTTGCCAAANGTCTGTTTGGCNGCNCGCTCCATCAGTTGCGAGAACGTGGGGTCATTGACCAGCACGGGATAACCCAGTTCGTACTCTGTATTTACGGTGCAGTTGTATGCTTTGGCCTGATGCAGCGCCATGCTCTCGATTCGCTCGCGCAGTTTTTCACGNACGTCGGGTTGNAGCGCTCTGACACTGAGTTCCAGNTCGGCCTGGTCGGGAATAATGTTGTAGCTTGCCCCTGCGNCAACCCGCCCNACGCTAATCACACCCGATTCAAAGGGGCTAAGGTTNCGGCTGATAATGGTTTGCAGCCCCATTAACGTCGCGGCCATAGGAAGAGTGGGGTCTTGTGATAGTTCCGGCATCGCGCCATGCCCGCCTTTACCCTGAAAACGCACCCGCACCTTGTCAGACGAGCACATGAAAGGACCCGGGCGGAAAAAGCAATGACCCACCGGTGTACCGGGGAAATTATGCAGCGCAAAAATGGCATCGCAAGGGAAATGGTCGAACAAACCTTCCTCTATCATGCGTTGTGCGCCGCCGCCACCGCCAATTTCTTCGGCGGGTTGAAAAATTATGTGCAGAATGCCGTTGCCTGGTAATTGGCCGGCGGCGTTCATTTTGGCCAGTGCTTTGGCGGCTCCCATCATAATGGCGGTATGGCCGTCGTGGCCGCAGGCATGCATTTTGCCGCTTACCCGGCTTTGCCAGGGTAAGCCGGTAGCTTCCTGAATCGGCAGGGCATCCATCTCGGCGCGTAAGCCCAGCTTCGGCCCTTTGCCCGTGCCAATAACTAATTTTCCAACGACACCTGTGTCGGCCAAACCAGTGTGAACGTCGTAGCCCCACTCAGTCAGTGAACGCGACACTAAAGCGCAGGTGCGCTCTTCTTCGAATCCAAGCTCCGGAAATTGGTGCATGGCGTGGCGCCATTCTTTCATTGATTGCAGATCCAGTTCTGGATGTGCCATTGTCTCTCCTTGTCTCTTTTTTTTATTCTTGCCGGAGTAGGTGATAATTAAAAGACTATATTTTTGGCAAGGTGAACACTTTTTGATGTCATCTTGGCTTTAGCTGAAATAGACTCACCTTTTTAGGCTTGGAAAATGAAATATCAGCACGTTAAAGCGTTTGTGCAAGTCGCCGACAGCGGCTCAATTCGTGCAGCCGCCCGCGCCTTGCGTATCAGTCAAAGTGCGCTGACACGCGCCATGAAAGAACTGGAAGAAGATATGGGGGCCGAGCTGCTTAATCGCAGTTATCGGGGTGTTTCGTTCACCGATGCGGGGAAGGCGTTGTTGGGTCGGGCGCGTATGATTTTGTCTACGATGGCGCGTGCTCGTAACGAGGTTCAGCAAATCAGCGGCGGCGCCGGTGCTCGGGTTTCGATTGGTATTACTCCGGTGGTGGCCATTACCATTTTTCCGAATGTCTATCGGCAATTTGTGGCGGCGTTCCCCGAGGCAGTCATGACTTTGAAAGAAGGGTTCATGACCGAAATTATTCCGGGCTTGCTGGAAGGGGCGCTGGACTTTGGCGTTGCGATCGCCTCCCGGGATGAATTGCCGCCGGAAATTGTGTTTATTCCTTTGTGTCCAACGCCGTTGTTAATTGCCGGCCGTAAAGGGCATCCGTTAACTCAGGCCCAAGACTGGGGCGCGGTGTCTAAAGCACGGTGGATCTTGAATTTAACCAACGGCAGCACCGGCCACCATTTGTTGCATTGGCTGGATCGTGTCGGCTTGCCGCAACCACAACAGATTGTTCAATGCACCTCTCCCGCACTCATGATTGAAATGATGCGCCGCACTGACTTGGTGGGGTTCGGGCCTGATCGTTTGTTTACCGATCCTTTGTTCAGCTGTGGCGTGGAAACTTTCGCGGTAGAGCCGAAACCGCCGAATGCGACCCTGGGTTTGTTCCGGGTTCGCGGTGTACCGCTAACGCCTGTGGCACAAAAACTGGAAACCTGGATCAAGCGAGCCATTAGTAACATAATCGCGCCGCCGCAAAGCCGGGGTAAGTTTCAGCCTCCCGAGCGTTTCAACGTTTCCGACGGAAGTTCGTCAAACTGTTGCTGATAGTCGGCGGAAAACTGTCCCAGGTGCGTGAACCCCCAACTTAATGCGACGTGGGTGACCGCAGTATCCGATTTGGGGTGCAATAGGTCGTGGCGTACCTGCTCCAATCGAACCTGCTTTAGAAAACGCATGGGTGAGGTATTGCGATATTTGCGAAAGCCAGCGAATAACGTGCGGATGCTGACCCCTACCTGGTCGGCAATGTCACCTGCCGTTAACGGCAGGTGGGCGTGATGTTTAATGTAATCTTCGGCCCGCTTTATAAATCCCGGTGCTACGTGGCCTGTGTCGAAGTGGGTGGGTTGATTATGCTGCAAACTACCCAGCAATGACATCATCAGTACTTCTTCAAAGCGCGCAGCAATAAGGGGTTGATCGAACAGGTCGCCTTCGGAAGCTTCATATAACTGCCAGTCGAGTAAGCGTTTTAGCGACTGCAAAAAAGGATGTTGCAGATGAATGGCCGGATTGAAGTGCAGTGCGCCGTGCGCCAGGTGCCCGTAATATTGCGCGCATTGCTGTTCAAATGCGCTTCGCTCGACTCGAATAAAGAGTTTCTCGGCATTGCGCTCATGGCGCATGCGGAATTTCAGGTCGTGGTCACAAAAAATGCGGCTAACCTGATGCCGCACTTCCTCGGCGTCGTGCGAGGTGAATTTTGGGAATCGGCTAAACAGATGGCGATGCATTTGCGAGTTGGGTGCCGCTTGCATACGCAGTTCCTCAAAATAGAGTGGCCGGTCCCGTTAGTTTTGAATGAATGAGCCGTAGTGGCCGTGCCAATAAGTAAGAGGTTGTGGCCCGGCGTGCACATTAATAAGCGTGACCTTACCCGCAATTAAGGCGTGTTCACGGTGCATCCAGACCTTCTCAACGTCGCAGGCGAAGCCAACCAAGGCGCGTCGGGATAGCCAGACACCGTCGGGCGTTTGATACCAGTCGTCGTCGGCGTAGCGGTCGGCGCCCTTGCGCCCGCCTTTTCCCGAGAAATGCTCAGCTACAACCTGTTGGCCTTGTTGTAGCACATTAATACCGAATTTTCCCGATTTTTCAATGACCGGCCACGACGAGGACGACCGGTTAACCGAAATAAACAGCTCGGGTGGGTCCATGGAAATGGACACCACCGAAGTCGCTGTTAATCCCGTGCGATCTTCGCCGTGGGCGGCGGTAATGACTGAAACGCCGCCCGCCAGCTGACGCATGGCGGTACGGAATTCCTGATTTAGCGTGTTATTGCTGGCACTCATACAAACTTCCTGCGGATACCGCGTGATTCAAGGATAGGCAATACATTATCGCGGAAATAGGGAAATTCTTCTGCGTAATCAAAGAATGAAAGGGTCGTGCCACTGAAACCGGCTTCATGCAATTGTGTAATGCCGTCGGCCACTTGTTCGGGCGTCCCTACTAAGGGGAACCCGCCATGGTCGGCCGCGAACCGCTCGCGGATTAACTGCAAAAGGTCATGCGGGAACGATTGCGCATGAGCAAATTGCAGACGAATCAGGTTGTCGGTGGCTTCCCAGTCGGCATTGTCTTGCAGCGATTGCCACACTTTTTGCGCTTCGGCTTCGGTGGGGCGGCAAATGACATGAGCAAATGTCAGGACATCCACTTTACGACCCTCTTGTTCCAGCGCCTGTTGCTTTAGTTCAGCCACTTCCTGTTTTGAGCGTGCAAGGTTGATGGCCGGCGTAAACAGGAAGTCGGCGTTATGGGCGGCGAATTCCCGGCCTAATCCGGAACCGGCCGCGTTGTAGATGGGCGGCATGGTGTGTGGCTTGGGGTTGCCGTAGGTGTGTTTGAGCTTGAAGTAGGTACCGTCCCAGTCGAAAGGGCCATCGTGTGTCCAGAGCTTTTTAACAATATCGAACCATTCCTGTGCGTAGCCGTAACGGGTCTCATGGTCGTCGGGTAACGTTAGGCCCAGCGCTTCATATTCCGGCTTATTCCAACCCGCCACGATATTCAGCCCCACACGCTCATCGCTCATTTGTGCCATGGTGGCGATTTGTTTGGCGACCACCACGGGGTGATTCGCCGCCGTGTGAATAGTGGCAAAGACAGTGAGCTGTTTTGTGTTGGCCAGCAGCGCGGTAGCCCAGGTAACTGTTTCAAGCACGTAACCATGAAAGTCGGTTTCGCCGCCGTAACCGATCCAACGTGCAATGGGCAGCATGAAGTCGATGCCTGCTTCATCCAGCAACTTGCCTATTTTCAGGTTGCTTTCCCAGTCGGCCTTCCAGCGGTCGGGCAGTTTTGAAACTGTCATCCCGCCAGAGCAGTTGGTGGAAAAAGTACCCAACAGAAAGTGATCCCTTTTAAGGAATTGATTGGTTTGCATGGTGTCTCCGAAGCAATTTGAATTGTTGTGATGATTGAAGGCTTGGTCGCGTGGGCTTAACCAGCCGACGTTCTTTGAACAATAGAGTGTGGCGTGTCGTGGCGGCTATCGGATTTATGCATCAAATATCTGGAAAGTGCAGAAATTTTGTCGGCAAACAACTGGTCGTGCTTATAGTTGCCGTCGAGTTTTATTCAGCGTTCGCTATACACTGTAGCCCCTTAAGCTTCTTGGCAGAGTTGCGTTATGGCCCTTCGTGCCACTATTTATAAAGCCGACCTTCACATTGCCGACAACGATCGCGCCTATTACGCCAGCCATTCCGTTACGGTTGCGCGGCATCCGTCGGAAACCGATGAGCGCATGATGGTGCGTTTGTTGGCTTTTGCTTTGTATGTCGACGATTCGGAAAGTCTGGTCTTCACCAAAGGCCTGTCGGAAACGGATGAGCCCGACTTGTGGCGTTTGGATCTAACCGGTGCGATTACGCAATGGATCGAAACCGGGTTGCCCGATGAGCGGCGGATTCTGAAAGCCTGTGGACGTGCCAACGAGGTGGTGGTGATTGCCTACGGACGCAACGCGCAGCTATGGTGGGACAACGTAAAAAGTAAATTGAGCCGCGCGCAAAACCTGCAGGTTTTTTGCGTTGATGTTGAAGGCACTCAGGCGCTGGCGGCATTGGCCGCCCGAAAAATGGTTTTGAATATTAATACTACTGATGACACGGCGTGGGTGTCGTCGGAGCAGGGCGAGGCCAGTTTGATGGTTTCGCGGTTGGCATAACCCTTGACAGAATGTATCGGTGTGGCAATAGTGGCTACTTAAAGCCGATATTCAGCCGTTTGTAAAAACCAAGGAGGCGGTTGTGTCACGAAAACTCATTAACCCACCTGAATTACATCCCGCACCTGGATTTAGCCATATTACGGTTGCGGAACCAGGTCGCGTTGCTTATATAGCCGGCCAGGTTGCACTGGCGCCGGACTTTTCTGTTGTTGGTGGAGATGACTTAGGCGCCCAAACCGAAGCAGCCATGCGCAATATAGAAGTAACGCTGAAGGCCGTGGGTGCGAGCTGGAACGATGTAGTGCGCCGAACCATCTATACGCTGCACCCCACAGAATATGAAGTGATCACCGAAGCCATTGAAGCGGTGCAGGGCAACCACGAGCACCCCGCCCAAACAATTATTGGTGTAACGGGGTTGGCTGTACCGGGGCTGCTGATTGAGATAGAGGTAACGGTTAGGTTGCCGGAGTAAGTGAGGTGACTAAGGGGTAGTACCTATTGTTCTACAAATAGAATGTTATGAAAATGGATCAAGTTATTGCGCTATAACGATCTCATTTTTTGTATTTGCTTCCCCGCATATTGGACATCGCGTTTATAGGGCAGGAAGCAGGGCCTTCTGTTTATAAGGAACAATGATGAAAGCTTTACGATATTTCGTTGCAGCATTAGGTAGCCTACTTGTTTCTGGCGCAATGGCAAGCGAAGTAGTTGCGCTCAAGTTTCCGCATGATCTTCCAGAAAACACGATTAAAGCCAGGACAATTAAATTGTTTGCGGAGAAGGTGGACGAATACAGCAACGGTACGTTGCGTATTGATGTGTATCCGGGCGCGCAGTTGGTTTCTTCTAAAGATGAAATTCGTGCCGCAATTCGTGGTCAAGTCGATATTGTTGCTCCCTTAACTTCCTATTACGTGCCTTTGGATGATCGTTGGGAGATTTTCAATCAGCCCGGTTTGTTCAATTCTTTTGAGCACAGCATCAAAGTGTTCGAGGGCGAGATTGGTCAAACACTGCTGAAAGATCTTGATCAATTCAAAGTGCGCGGTATTGGCTTGTGGAATGATGGTCCGGGTTACATCTATACCAGCGGTGAGCCAGTGGTAAAACCTGAAGATATGGCCGGTCGTAAAGTTCGTGTAACGCCTTCGGCCCCTCTTGAGGAAGGTGTGCGTGTTGTAGGTGCCTCCCCTGTCTCCATTCAAGCCCCCGATGTTTATTTGGCCTTGCAGCAGGGTTTGGTGAACGGTGCCATTACGACTGTCACTCTGGCTGCATCGGCGCGCTGGTACGAAGTTCTAACGGGCATGACCCGTGTATTGCAGCAGCATGGTGGCTATGCCGTTGTGATCAATCAGGCACGCTGGGACAAATTGAGTGAGGACCATCGCAATGCGTTGATGAAAGCCATGGCCGACGCACAAAAATGGAATCACGACGTCTCGGTCTCGAACTCGGCCGCTGCCGAGAAAACCCTGGTGGATAACGGTGTTGTGATTCAAGAGGTTGATGGCCAGGTGCTGGCGCAATGGCGGGATAAATACAAAAGCGTTTATGAAAGTCAAAGTGAGCCGGTACGCAAACTCATTGCCGAGATTCAAAGCGCTGCGGGCCAGTAAGACGACAAGACAGGAGGCCAGCCCACCATGCGTAATATGCTAAGCACGGTCGGTCGTGCGTGGGATCGTCTTGAAATATTCATTGGCGGGCTGTTCCTGACGCTGTCGGTATTTATTATTGTTTTGCAAATATTCCTGCGATCAGTCTTTGGGTTTTCAATCATAGGCGGTGATGAAATTGCCGCCTATGCCATTATCTGGAGCATTCTTTTTACCGCTGCGTTAGCAGTCAAGTCCAACCAGCATGTGCGAATCGATGTGATTTTCACTGTGCTCCCCAAAACGGCCGGTCGGATTCTCGACATGATCGGTACGCTGTTGTCCCTTTTCTTTGCGTTGTATCTTACCTACTCGGGTTGGGAGTTGGTCATGGAAAGCCATATGCTGGGTGAAGTATCCATGACGATGCTGCGCATGCCAATGTGGATACCTCAGGTCATTTTGCCGTTGGGTGGCGCGCTTTTGTCGCTGCGGTTGATTCAGCGATTTGTTTCTCTCTTGACGGGTGCCGCTGATCCGCAATCAGAGCAGGCCGAATCTTCAGCAACATGACTGCGGTAGGAACTGACCCATGTTTTCATTTTTGACGACCTTTGCTGTTGGTCTGGCGAGTGGAATGCCGATTGCGTTCGCATTAGGCTTGTGCGGTCTTGTGTATTTGCTCGTACAAGACGCCATGCCTGCGACACTGGCCTCGCAACTCTTTAGCGCGTTGAGCACACCCAGCTTGTTGGCTATTCCCTTTTTTATTCTGGCAGCCGAGGTGATGAGCCGCACGGGTGCCACCAACCGATTGATTCATTTCATTGACGTCCTGATACGCCATACACGCGGTGGCTTGCCCGTGGTGGCTGTTTTTGCGACCGTCATGTTTTCGTCGATCAGTGGCAGTTCGGTTGCCACTGCCGCCGCGGTGGGCACGATTCTGATTCCGGAAATGGTTAAACGTGGATACGACCGGACGTTCTCGGTTGGTCTCATTGCCAGTGCGGGTGGTCTGGGCATATTGTTGCCCCCGTCGGTGCCACTGGTGATTTATGGCATCGTGACTGAAACGTCAATTGCCAGGTTGTTTACCGCGGGCGCGATCGTGGGCATTATTCTGACCGCGCTTTTAACGGTTGTTGCGTATGGATATAGCCGGGCTTCCGGCGTGCCGCCTCAGCCAAAGGCAAGTTCGCGTGAACGGCTCGCGGCTTTTAAATCGGCATTTGGTGTGCTGATGTCTCCCGTGATTGTTCTGGGCGGGATTTATTCCGGTTACTTTACGCCCATGGAGGCTGCTGCAATTAGCTCTGTATATGCCATATTTCTGGCATTGTGTTACGGCGTTTCCGTTAAAGGCCTGCTTCCGATCCTCACCAGTTCCGCCAAAATGTCCAGCATCATCATGATGATTCTGGCGGGGGCCCAGTTATTTGGCTATGCCATTACAAGCGAGCGCATACCCCATGTTTTATTTGACGGCATCATGGCGATGAACTTAAGCAGTACCGAGTTCCTCGTTGGGGTCATGTTGTTGTTCTTCCTGATTGGCATGGCGCTGGAAGTCATTTCCGTTATTTTGATTACGATGCCTATTCTCATGCCGATGATTATGGGGTTTGATATTGACCCTGTTTTTTTTGGCATGCTGCTGATTTTGAATATGGAAATTGCGGTTATTACACCCCCCATCGGGCTGAATCTGTTTGCGATCAGCGCCATCAGTAAAGTGCCCGTCATGCGCGTTTTCAAAGGATGCCTGCCCTTTGTCCTGCTGCTGTTCTTAATGTTGGTATTCATGACGTTTGTACCGCAAGTACAAGACATGTTCAGATTATTGTGAGGGTGCTCTGGGGTTTAATGCTGCGGCAAATTTCTCTGGTCTGTCCAATAGGAGACTAAAAAGCGTCTAGTAAATCTTGGCCGATTTTGCTTGAATCGACCAGACTTTTATAGACTATTTTTTGCCTCAGAAAAATATTGCCGTTCGTAGTTTACCGGCGAAAGGTTAGCGGCGTTCAGCTATTGCGACTAGCGTTACTTAAAAAGCGCTAGCCGCAACTTTTATCCCTTAATTTCAGTACAGTTCCCGAAATCGCCAGGAACTACTTTTTGACTAACGTAGCTTGCGAACTCAACTGACTTGTCAAATGACCGAGGCAATATGTCTTGGTGAGACTCTGTCGTGAACGTCTGGAAATCGACCATAGACCCCGCTTCACACAGTTTTCTGGATTCATCGCGCGCTAGATCAGCTGATACACTGGATTCATCTGTGAGCCCCGCAACAATAAGTACTGGTACGTTCAGCTTGTTGGTTGGCAAATACGATCGAGTTTCTACAAACTGGACAACCTTGTCAAAGTCATCGCCTAAGTTGATGTAGCTGTCTTCGGTCACATCAGTGACCCCACTGGGTTTGCAACTTACCTGAGTATCGTCGATAACCGGCATGAAACCGGGATTAACCAGGGCGTCAAGGCTCAGGCTTGGGTCTTGTACTTTCGCTGACAGTATGGTCATGGCCACGTATCCTTGAAGTACGCCCGGAAGCTTGTTGGTATTGGCCGCACCAGTAAGCATACCGACTACACCTGTTCCCGTTGGCGCCGCAGCGACAACACCTTTAAGTGGATGAGTTTTACCCGCTGGGTTGTCTATGGATGCGAGCCATAAGACGGCAGCGCCGCCTTCGCTATGGCCTACCGCCAGCCATTGGTTGGCCAGATTAACGGCCTTAATGTCATGAGCCGCAATTACCAGCCCAGCAAGATCGGCCGCGTTAGTGGCACCATCAAGGACGACTCTGGGCCCCGAAACGTCAAACCCCTGATAGTCGGGTCTCAAAACGGCATACCCCTTTTCCAGCCATAGATCTACATAATTATCGTATCTAACTTCTTTAGAAATTGATGGTGCACATTCAGGAGCTAAGCCTGTTGTACCAGGTGCAAACACAACGACAGGGAAGCCGCCTTCGGGTGCTTTCCCGGAGGGGAGCAGCACTTGGCCGAAGGCCGGTACTGGTCGATCTTTGTAGTCGCGTGTCGTGTACGCGACCAAATAGGATTCTTCGGCATGGGGGTAGTGATCCAAGCTGGCTGATTCCTCTAAGGGTTTGATCATATTCAATTGACCATAACCAGTGTCTGTTTGCTTGCCATAGGCAGAAAAACAGAACATAAGAAAAAAGGATATGGCAGCGGCAAAGCTGAAATAATGCTGGCGATGCTTTCGGGTAGGTTGTGTGGCCTGCATAACTTATCCTCCTCTGGTAACTATTAATCTAAGCCTCGTTCTTTATGAGCCTGCGCGCTATCGGTTACTAGGGCTTAGTGCTTATTTGTTCTACGGCTCGTTGGCGCCGTGGTCGGTTCCAAGATGGGGTCTGCAAACCCAGTATAGTCAGGAAAACAAATTAAAGTCTATTTGGACGACATAAAGGCTCTTGCGTTACGCGGGGCGCTTGATCAGGGTGATGTAAAAGCGAAATTCAGCCTGCCGGGATTATTGAATATTGTCTTGATCGATGATGCCTAGTAGTGAAATTTACGCGTGTAACTAGGACGTTTTCGCATCCCTGGGTTTGTTGCTTGGCTTCGTGACCGACCCATTGATCGCACTTGAATTCAACAAAACCTTGGTTTACAATTTTCTAAAATAAATAAAATTTTGTAAACCTAGAGAGAGCACCATGTTTAGCACTCGACTCCACCGCGCCCGTAAAGCGGCAGGGCTATCCCTGCGAGATTTGGGAGAGCGCGTGGGCGTTTCTCACGCAGCCATCAAGAAGTACGAAGATGGCGTGGCAATGCCGTCTTCGGACATTCTGATTAAGCTTTCACGCGTCCTCAAAGTGCGTACCGAGTATTTTTTCCGTCCAGACTCTGTCGCGCTAGAGGGCATCGAGTACCGCAAACGTAGCTCCCTGCCGAAGAAGCGCCTGGATGCGATCACTCATGAAATCATCGATCAGATCGAGCGCCGCATCGAACTGGAGAACCTCTTTCCGCAGCCTCCGGTAAAGTCCTTCGCGATGATCGATGGGGGCGTTGAGCATCTTTCTTCGATGGATCAGATCGAAGGGGTCGCTGAACGTGTCCGTAACGCATGGTGTCTTGGACTTGATCCCATCCCTGATCTGATCGATATCTTGGAGACAAATGGCATCCGCGTATTCATGATTGAAGCAGATGCTGAAAACAAGTTCGACGGTCTTGCTGCCCGCGTTAACGGCATGCCCATAGTAGTCGTGGGACGCCATTGGCCGGGGGATCGTCAACGTTTTACCCTGGCGCACGAACTGGGGCACCTCATGCTCGAGGGTCGTCTTGCTGACGACCTTGACGAGGAAATGGCATGCAATCGTTTCGCCGGAGCCTTTCTGTTTCCCCGAGCGTCAGTTCTGCAAGAGCTTGGGCAGCATCGCAATGCAATTGAACTCAAGGAGCTTGGCCTCCTAAAGGAAGAGTTTGGTTTATCGATGGCTGGCATACTCTACCGCGCCCGTGATCTTGGTGTCATCACACCAGCCTATCGTAAAGAGCAAGCGAAACTGTTTCGCTTCAAAGGTTGGTTTCGGAAAGAGCCGGGGGATGATTACCCCTCCGAGAAGGCTCACCTCTTCGAACAACTGGTGTTCCACGCTTTGGCCGAAGAATACATCGGCGAGTCAAAAGCCGCAGAGCTGATGAATATGCCATTGCAACAGTTTCGGCGTGTCCGCTCGATGGAGGGCGGCGATGCTGCTGTTAATCAGTGATGCCAACATTTTGATGGATGTCGAAGTGGGCGATCTAGTGGCACCGATGTTTAGCTTGGGCTACCAGTTCGCCGTGCCCAATGTTCTCTATTACGAGGAATTGGAAGAGCAGCATGCGCACTTGCTGGATATGGGGCTGCAGGTTCGCACGATGTCGGCGAAAAGTGTTGAGCGTGTCCAGGTACTGAGCCAAATTTACGCCAAACCAGGCCGCAACGATCTGTTCGCGCTGGCGTTGGCCGAGGCCGAAAAATGCTCTTTGTTGACTGGCGATGCCGCACTTAGAACGGCGGCTGAAACAGAGAAGGTCGATGTCAAGGGAACCGTCTGGCTGATGTTGGAGATGGTACGTCAACAGCGCATCACCGTCCCGGTCGCGAGGGCCGCTCTTCACAGGATGCGCGTTAACGGCCGAAGGCTGCCGTGGGGCGTCGCTGAAAAGATGCTGGATGAACTCTAAGTTGCCGAGCAGGCGCGTGGTGTAACGCTCTGGTGACCAATAACTTTGAAATGGGCTAAAAGCGCATGCAATAGACCGCAATGTCTTTTGAGCCTAAGTTATTGAGCCGTGGGCTATTGAGTCTGATGCGACGGCACCATTGGAAGTTAAGTGCGGTCCAGAAGGAGAATCTGCATGAGTATTTAGCGCAAGAACCGGTGCTTCAGGCGCTGTATTTTGCCAAGCAGCAATTGAATGGATTCTTGGTGATGAAAAGTCTGAACAGAAAGCGGGCTCAGAAAATGCTGCCTCAGTTCCTGAGCTTGATCGAGCANTTTGNGCAAAGTCCGGCCCGTGCATTGGCCCAAACNCTCAGNTNGTGGCTGGAGCCGATCGTGAGAATGTGGCGCTTNACCAAATCCAATGGCATNACTGAGGGCTTCCACACTAAAATGGAAATGCTCTCACGCCGTGCNTATGGNTTTAGAAACTTTGAGAATTACCGCATGAGGGTCTTAGCCCAGTGCGGTTGGAACGGTGTGATTAACCGTGTCTAATGAATGCTGGATCCCCCGTTTATGGGGTAGAGCCCCCACAGGACGACTGCCAGAACGTGCAGCGTTTTCAATAATGCATCTAGAATCATGCGACCACCTTTTTAAGCGTTTGTGGGTCTAGCGTACCAAAAGAAAAACCCGCAAGGGCATTTACCTTTGCGGGTTTTTGAAAACTGAACGCCAGAAGGCTCTGGCGGAGATGGAGGGATTCGAACCCTCGATACGGGTATAAGCCGTATGCTCCCTTAGCAGGGGAGTACCTTCAACCACTCGGCCACATCTCCAGTTAAGCTCAATATTCTAACATAAGAATACGCACTTAATTAATGCCCATGGGGGCAAAATCATTTAAGTTTCATCTACCACAGGGATATCGCCGTCTTGGTCGAGACCAAAAGCCTTGTGCAAGGCACGAACGGCCAATTCCATGTATTTATCGCTGATGACCACCGACGTCTTGATTTCGCTGGTGCTGATCATTTGAATATTGATGCCCTCTTCGCTTAGCGTGCGGAACATCAGGCTGGCAATACCCACATGACTGCGCATACCGATACCCACTACCGACACCTTGCACACTTTTTCGTCGGCTTGCACCTCGCGTGCACCAACGGCCGGCGCAACCTGATTCTTCAACACTTCAAGCGCACGCGGGAAGTCGTTGCGATTGACAGTGAAGGAAAAATCGGTGGTGCCATGAACCGACTGGTTCTGCAGGATCACGTCAACGTTAATATTGGCCGCGGCGACGGGACCAAGAATTGAGTATGCAACGCCCGGCTTATCCGGAACGGCCAACAGGGTCAGTTTGGCTTCATCACGGCTAAAGGCAATGCCCGAAACAACGGCAGCTTCCATTTTCTGGTCATCCTCGAAAGTAATTAGAGTGCCTGAATTCATTTCCTCTTCAAGCGGCATCAGGGGATCGGTAAGCGACGACAGTACGCGCACCGGAATGCGGTACTTGCCGGCAAACTCAACTGAGCGAATTTGCAGCACCTTGGAGCCCAGCGACGCCATTTCCAGCATTTCTTCGAAAGAAATAACGTTCAAACGACGCGCCTGGGATACGACACGCGGGTCGGTTGTGTACACACCATCGACATCGGTGTAGATAAGACATTCTTCAGCACCAATGGCTGCGGCAATGGCCACGGCAGAGGTATCGGACCCGCCGCGGCCCAGGGTCGTGATGTGACCTTCGTCGTTGATGCCTTGAAAGCCGGTTACCACAACCACACGGCCCTCGGCCAGATCACCCTTGATGCGGGCATCATCGATGGAGGTAATACGCGCTTTGGTGTAGGCAGCGTCGGTTTTTACCGGAACCTGCCAGCCTGTGTAACTGCGAGCCGGCACACCTTGCGCCATTAAAGCCATGGCCAGCAGTGCGCTGCTGGCCTGCTCGCCGGTTGACGCAAGCATGTCTTGCTCACGCTCATTGGGCTGCGGGGAAATTTCTTTGGCCAAGCCAAGCAAACGGTTGGTTTCGCCCGACATTGCCGAAGGCACTACCACCACCTGGTGCCCTGCTGCATGCCACTTGGCCACGCGCTTGGCTACGTTCTGGATGCGCTCAACCGAGCCCATCGAAGTACCACCATATTTATGAACTATCAGGGACATCTTTTCCTCTGAATTGAGTGTGTGTTGTCGTTATCGCCCGACAAATAAAACCATCAATTGTAACATCAGCGCACTATTTTGCCGACCCCCAGCAGGTTCACCCGCCCTTTTTCACAGCTGATAATATGGTTCGCATGGTGCAGACGCATCTGACGATCATGCCCCAAAGCATGCAAATTGCGCAACTGTTTAATCAGCTCGTGCAGCCGCGCTTCCGAGGGCATGGGCAAGCCATGAAAATCCAGCCAATAGCGCAAAACATGCGTCTGACGGGCCGGGCTCAGGGTGCGCCAGCGGGCCAATGAAAAACTGGTTTTATCGCCCGAAGGCGCCAGTGTCTCGAAATCGCCCAGCGCCACTTCCTGAAGAATTTCACGTGCCTCGGCACTTTGGCGCGCATGGCGCACGACATTGCCTCGCCACGCCGGCCAGCGGTCATCAAGCTCGGGAACCAAACGGCCGCGCAGCGCACTGCGGGTATATTGATCCTGCTGATTGCTGGGGTCGGCAACCGGATACCACCCCGTTTGCCCCGCATAATCATCGGCAAGCGCCTCAAGCTTTTTGCGCGGCACATCGAGCCACGGGCGAACCAGATACAAATGATTGCGTATCGAGACAGGCGACATGGCTGCCAGACCATGCGGCCCAGCCCCGCGAAGCAAACGCAGCAGGACAGTTTCCGCCTGGTCATTCTGATGATGGCCCAGCAACATGTGTGACACCTGCACTTTCCCGGCAAGCTGTGCCAGCGCGTGGTATCGGCCCTCGCGGGCCGCCGCTTCCATGCCTTTTCCGTTCTTTGGGTCAATGTTGATGCGAACACTGTGACATGGCACCCGAAGCTGATGCGCCAGGTCGTGTACACGGTGCTGCCATTGATCTGCGTCAACCTGCAGCCCGTGATGCACATGAAACATATGCAGGGTGATGCGATGCGCGCGCGCCCATTCGCAGGCAAGCACCGCCAGCATGGATGAGTCGATGCCACCACTAACGGCCACGCCCAACTGGCCGTGTAGCGCAGGCGCTTGAGCCAGGGCTTGCGTTATGCGGTTGGTGAGGCCCGGATCAGCAGACATCGTACACTGGCGCGCAACTGCTTAAGCACGCGCCTCTTGGTAACGACCATAGGACATCAGGCGCTGCAGGCGATGTTCAAGCATTTGTTCGGTTGTCATGTTGGACACCTGACGATAAGCATCGGCCAATGCGCGCCCCAGACTGCGCGCCATGACAACCGGGTCACGGTGAGCGCCACCAATCGGCTCATCAACCACCTGATCAATCAGGCCCAGCTCTTTGAGGCGAGGGGCCGTAATGGCCAGTGCTTCGGCCGCCGTTGGCGCCTTATCGGCACTACGCCACAAAATGGAAGCACAGCCTTCAGGGGAAATAACCGCGTAAGTGGCGTACTGCAACATCATGACAGCGTCACCCACTGCAATGGCCAGGGCGCCGCCCGAACCGCCTTCGCCAATAATAGTCGTAATAATGGGTACCCGTAACTCCGCCATGGCATACAGGTTGTGCCCGATTGCTTCAGACTGCCCCCGCTCTTCCGCCCCGATACCAGGATAGGCGCCGGGCGTATCCACGAACGTAAACACCGGCAGACGGAATTTTTCCGCCAGGCGCATCAGGCGCATTGCCTTGCGATACCCTTCCGGGCGCGGCATGCCAAAGTTACGCATTGAGCGCTCTTTGGTATCGCGCCCTTTTTGATGACCAATCACCATGCACGGCGTTCCATTGAAGCGCGCCAGCCCACCCACAATCGATTGGTCGTCTGCATACATGCGATCGCCATGAAGCTCATGGAAATCGGTGAAAAGCTCGCGGATGTAGTCAAAGGTGTAGGGCCGCTGCGGATGGCGGGCCACAAGCGCGGTTTGCCAGGGCGTGAGCTTGGCGTAGATGCTTTTTGCCAGGGTCTGGCTTTTCTGTTGCAGGCGTCCGACCTCGTCCGAAATATCCACGGCTGAATCGGCCTGCACGTAGCGCAATTGCTCGATCTTTTGCTCCAGCTCGGCCAGAGGCTGTTCAAATTCGAGAAAGGTATTTCGCATAAGTACTTGTTTTCCAATTTGGTTTTACGACTTTAGTGCGACTGGGCACCGGAATCAAGGCTGCGCCACATATACCATGTTGCAACCGTACGCCAGGGCGCCCACGCCTGCGCCACCTCGCGTGCCTCAAAACGCGAAACAGGCTCACCACTAAAGTAGTGTAAAGAAATTGCCTTAATCAAACCAGCATCGTCCAGCGGCAATACATCGGGTCGCTGCAGGTTGAAAATCAAAAACATCTCGGCCGTCCAGCGTCCGACGCCACGGATACTGCACAAAGAGGCAATCACCTCTTCATCGTTCATGCCGGACCATGCTGCGGGGCGGACTTTCCGTTCAGCAAAACACGTTGCCAGGTCAGACACATATTCCGCCTTGCGTCGCGACAGGCCCACACCCCGCAATGCTTCAAGGTCGTGCTTCATGACGGCAGCAGGCGACGGACGACGGCCGCATAAACCGGTAAACCGCCCCCAGATCGTATCTGCAGCCTTGGTGGACACTTGCTGGCTGATGATCGCCCTGGCCAGTGTCATGAAAGGAGGAAACGGCGGTTTTAAACTATCGCCTTGATAAACAGGAATGATTTTACGGAGAATCCGGTCACGTCGCATGAGCTGCTTCGATGCCTCATCCCAGAATTCCGGTTTATGTGAAGGTACTTCCAATTGATCGGACATAAAGTTATTCAGTTGCCTATTCTACGCCCGCCGCCACTGCGTGACACCGCCTGGTTTATCTTCAAGCTCAACCCCGGCCCGGCGCAGTTGTTCGCGAATTGCATCGGCACGGGCAAAGTCACGCGATTTTTTGGCTACGGCGCGCTCCTCAACCAACGCATCAATGTGCGAATCATCAAATGTTTCCGACGCCTCAACCTGACCAACATAGCGGCTCGAACTGCGAGCATAAACCGCCGGGTCGACCTGCAACAGGCCCAGCACGGCGCCCAGGGCCTTCAGCAAACCCGCTGCGCGCGAAGAGCCGGTACGATTAACTTCACCTGCCAGTTCGAATAGCGCCGCCACCGCACCAGACGTATTGAAATCATCGTTCATCGCATCGCGAAAACCCGCCACTTCGGGCAACGACCAATCAACCTGTACCGCTTCGGGCTCAACATTCGATAAGGTTTGATACAACCGGTCGAGCGCGTTTTGCGCATCGCGCAGGTTATCCGGCGTGTAATTCTGAATGCTGCGGTAATGATTACGCACGATAAAAAAGCGCAGCATTTCGGCTTCGCGCGCATTGGTCTGGTACTGCGCGCTGTCTTCGTGCGTGGTGCCGGGAACAGCAATAGTGTCGCGAATCGTACGGAAATTGCCCAATGACTTCGACATTTTGTCTGCATCCACCATCAGGGGGCCGCAATGCATCCAGATGTTAGCCAACTGCGTATCAAATGCCCCTTCAGACTGGGCAATTTCATTTTCATGATGCGGAAACTTCAGGTCGGGCCCGCCGCCATGAATATCCAGCGGAATCCCCAGCAAGGCACGGCTCATGGCCGAACACTCAATATGCCATCCGGGACGCCCCAGGCCGTAAGCGGACGGCCACTTCGATTCTTCCGGCTCATCTGGCTTGGCCGACTTCCACAGCACGAAATCCAGTGGATCACGTTTGTCGGAGTCGACAGCAACCCGTTCACCGGCCCGCAAATCGTCGAGCGACTTGCCCGACAACTTGCCGTAATCCTTGAAACTGCGCACGGCGTAATTCACGTCGCCACTGCCCGCGCGATAGGCAAGACCCTTGTCTTCAAGGCGACCGATAATATCAAGCATGGCACCCACATGCTCGGTTGCAAGGGGCTCGGCATCGGGCGGCTGCACGCCCAATGCCGCTTCATCGGCGTGCATGGCGTCAATGTAATAAGACGTCACCTCGCCCAGGCGTTGACCGGTCTGCACCGCTTTGCGAATGATCTTGTCATCGATGTCGGTAATATTGCGTACATAATGGACGTCATACCCCGACACACGCAACCAACGTTGAATGACGTCGAAACTGACCAGCATACGGGCATGCCCGAGATGGCAATAATCGTAAACGGTCATGCCGCATACGTACATGCGAACTCGACCTGGTTCGACAGGCTGGAAAGGCGCTTTACGCCGGGAAAGGGTGTTATAAATGTGCAGCATCTGCGCTATGGCTCGCGTTTGAGATTCAAGCAAGGCTAAAATGGCGGTCGATAAGTATAGCAATTCCACATGGAACCGGCTTTTGTTGCCGGATACCTTTTTTTCACAGGACACATCAGTGCGTCAATTTATGGGTCGAATTTGTTTCTCTGTCATGCTTGCCCTGTTCGCCTTCGCGGCGCCCACTCAAGCCATTGCCCAAACCGGCGATACGGATGAAAAACTTTTCAATGACGAGCCGGCACCCGAAAAAGGCTGGCAGGGTCTGGCCAACGTTCTCGAGGCGCTCTCACCAGGCGTGGACACTTCCTTGCCGCTTACGCCGTCTCAAATTACCGACCGTATCGAACAAATGATTAACCAGGGCAAGGCACAAGAAGCGCTGGTCATTATCGAAAAACGCGAGGCCCAGCGCGCAGCGTCACAGAGTTTAGGCGAGGATGTACAACTTACATTTCTTCACGCCCGGGCCCTTGCCGCCACGGGCCGTGAAAACGAAGCCGAACAAATCTATCGCGAAATGACAAACACCTACCCGGAGCTGCCCGAGCCGTGGAACAACCTGGCTTCGATCTATATCAAGCAAAAGCAGCTTGATCGGGCCCACGACGCACTCACCATGGCGCTGTCGGCGTTTCCGGAATACGCCTTGGCCCGATACAATCTGGGTCAGGTTCAGCTTATGCAAGCCTACGAATCGTTCACACAGGCGGGGCAATCGGGTATTGCAGACGCTACGCAAAAAGCACAGGAAGTACAAAACATCCTGGACTAAACACGCAAGGTTGCCCCCGGCTTTGCCAGGCATAGCCCGCCAGCTCGATTACAGGCGGGCTATGCAGCAACCACCCCTGATCTCTTTTTTTGCCTCCTTTTGCCGCCATGATGCAACTTACAAAAAACACTTTTCGCACCGCATTCTTTCTTCTGTTCCTACTGGCTATTGCCACATTCCTGAGTAGCGCGAACGCTGCCAATTCCAATAATCATTCAACACAAGGTGAGTCCATGAGCAACCAACCCCAAGTTCGCATGCAAACCAATCACGGTGACATGCTGATTCAGCTGAACGCCGAAAAGGCCCCAAAAACAGTCGAGAACTTCCTGACGTACGTTCGTGAAGGGTTTTACGACGGTACCGTTTTCCATCGCGTCATCAACAACTTCATGATTCAGGGCGGCGGGTTTGAAGCCGGCATGAAACAAAAAGACACGCACGAACCGATTGAAAACGAAGCCGACAATGGCCTGAAAAACAATCGCTACACGCTGGCAATGGCGCGCACCAATGATCCGCACTCGGCCACCGCTCAGTTTTTCATCAATGTTTCGGACAACGACTTCCTGAACTTCACTGCACCCACCAGCAACGGCTGGGGCTATGCAGTGTTCGGCGAAGTCATCGAGGGTACCGAAGTCGTTGAAAAGATCAAGAACGTCAGCACCGGTAACAAAGGCTTCCATCAAGACGTGCCTGTCGAAGATGTCATCATCGAAAAAGCTGTTGTTGTCGAATAAACTGCAACTGGCCGGTACTGTCTGGCTGGCCTCGGATATTCATCTGGGGCCCGACACACCCCGAACCTGGGCTCAATTTTCGGCTTTTCTTCAGCGCGCCGGTGAAGAAGCAGACGCCTTGATTATCGGTGGCGATTTGTTTGATGCCTGGGTGGGCGACGACGTTGCGCTCAAGGCGCCACCTGAATGGCTGGCCCAGGCTTTGGCCCAACTGGCCGACACAGGCAAAAAAACACAGTTGTATGTGGCACGCGGCAACCGCGATTTCCTCATTGGCGAAAAACTGTGTCACCGCATTCACGCAACGCTACTGCCCGAGCCGGCACTCATTCATACTGATTATGGGACGATACTTTTCACCCATGGTGATGAGTTGTGCACCGACGACCGGGCTTATCAGCGCTTTAGAAGCATCGTGCGCAACCCGGTTGTGCAAAAACTCTTCTTCTCGCTCGGTACCGACCTGCGTGAGCGCATAGCACGCATGGCGCGCCGGCGCAGCATGCAGGCAAACAAGACAAAGCGTGCTGAAATCATGAACGTGAATGCCGGGGCGGTGAAGGATATGTTCATGAACTACGAGATCAAGACCCTGGTGCACGGCCACACCCACCGTCCTGCCATTCGCGTATTCGACCTGGGCCAAAGCGGTGTCCTGCGGCATGTGGTCTTACCCGACTGGGACTACGACCATAGCGAGAGCCCCCGGGGAGGCTGGCTGCACATTGCGGCCGACACACTGCAGCTTGTCAGTACAACCGACCACGACTTTCCGATCTTTGAGCGCCCCTGAACCTTAGCTGCCCAGGCTTAACCAGATCAGCACCACAATACCCAACGCAATGCGGTACCACGCGAACGGGCGATAAGTATGCCTGGCAATAAAGCGAAGCAGCGCCTTAACCAATACCAGCGCGCTGAAAAATGCGGCCACAAATCCAACGACGATTGCGCTGGTTTGCTCACCGGATAATGCCGAACCATGGCGGTACAAATCGTAAACGGTTGCCGCCAGCATCGTTGGAATTGCCAGGAAGAATGAAAACTCGGTTGCGGTTTTACGCTCGATACCGGCCATCATCCCGCCAATAATCGTCGCACCGGAACGCGACGTACCCGGGATCATCGCAATACATTGTGCGCAGCCAACCGCCAGCGCCTGCTTCCAGGAAATATCTTCCAGCGCCTGGGTGGGCGGGCCTGCACTGCCTTTAGGTTGCTCAGGCGAAGACGCAGAATCAGGAAATTTGGAAAACTGCGGCTTGCGCTCGACCCACAACATAATGAGCCCGCCCAGTATCAGGGTAACGACAAAAATAGCCGGATGGTGAAACAGCATCTTGATGTATTGAATCGCCAGCGACCCAATGACCGCAGCCGGCAAAAATGCAATGATCAAATTCCGCGTAAACGCCACTTCAGTGCGTTCACGCCGGTAAGTACCCCAAATCAGCTGCCACAGACGATGTCGGAAGATCCACACCACCGCCAGGATCGAACCGAACTGGATGACCACCTCGAAAACTTTCGCATCGCCCGAATCAAAGCCAATCCATTGGCCAATCAATAATAAATGCGCCGTGCTCGAGACCGGTATGAATTCCGTGAACCCTTCCACCAAGCCCAGGATCAAGGCCTTAAGCAAAAACCAGGTACTTTCTGTCATATGTACAACCTATATTTCCTCACTGCGTTACGATCCGTCGGAGACGCTGTCGCCATCGGGCATGACGGCAGATCGCTCAACCAGAACGGTCGCAATCCTGCGCCCTTCAAGACGCAATACTTTGAAAATGAATCTGGCATGCGGGCGCTCGAGCTCGCAGGTGTCACCCGGCGCCGGCAAATGGCCGAAACGCCCCAACAGATACCCGGCCAGTGTCGAGTAGCCTTCTTCTTCATTAACCAGGCCATCGGTACCCAGAACTTGCTCCAGATGGTGAATATCCGCCGCGCCGTCAACTTTCCAGCGGTTTGCGTCTTCCTGGATGATATCGGGCGACTCGTCTTCATCCGGGAACTCGCCGGCAATGGCTTCGAAAACATCAATAGGCGTTACCACGCCTTCAATCGTGCCGAACTCGTCGGTGACCAGAACCAGTTGCCCGCGTGAGCGTTTTAACGTTTCCATCAAACGCAATGCCCCGATAGACTCATGCACAATCAACGGATCACGCAAACGCGACAGTTTCACATGCCCTGAAGTCAGAATATCGGCCAATAACTCTTTGGCGCGACCAATACCGATCACCTCGTCAAGAGAGCCGCGACACACAGGAAAAAAGCTATGCGGCGTTTTGATGATCTGCTGGCGGATATCGTCGGGAGGATCATCCAGGTTGACCCACGAAACATCGTTGCGCGGCGTCATGATGGAATGGATGTTGCGATCGGCCAGCGTTAAAACCCCGCTGACCATATTGCGCTCCTCTTCGCCAAAAACCTGGGCGGCCGAACTGGCGGACTTGTCTGTCTGAGGTTGCTCGGGGCCAACCAGGGGCTTGCGCCCAAGCATGCGCATAATCCCTTCGGCAGTCCGCTCCCGCATGGGCCGGTGCTGCTCTTCTTTTTTCAGATTCCGACGTGCCACCTGATTCAGGGCTTCTATGAGTACCGAAAACCCGATTGCCGCATACAGGTACCCTTTCGGGACGTGAAAGCCGAAACCCTCGATAACCAGGGAAAAGCCGATCATAAGCAAAAAGCCAAGACACAACACCACCACGGTGGGATGTGCGTTCACAAACCGGGTAAGCGGCTTGGAGGCAAACAGCATGACGCCCATGGCAAACACAACGGCCAGCATCATCACTGACAGGTGTTCAACCATGCCGACAGCGGTAATCACCGCGTCGATCGAGAAAACCGCATCCAGAATAATGATCTGGGTCACGATCAGCCCAAAGCTTGCATGCAAGCGCGCGCCGGAGGCATGTTGGGCCCGGCCTTCAATACGCTCATGCAATTCCAGGGTGCCTTTGAAAAGCAGGAAAAAACCACCCAGGATCAGGATGAGATCACGACCGGAAAAATCGACCGGCCCCAGCGAAAAAAGCGGCTGGGTCAGCTTGATCATCCATGACATGAGAGTCAGCAGGGCCAGGCGCATGACCAGTGCCAGAGAAAGGCCCATGATGCGGGCGCGATCTTGCTGATGAGGCGGAAGCTTGTCGACCAGAATGGCGATGAAGATCAGGTTATCGATACCCAGAACCACTTCCAGGATAATCAGCGTTGCCAACCCGACCCAGGCTGCGGGATCGCCCATCCAATCGAAAGCAAATGTTTCCATTAGTTGCGCCCCCGCGTCAATTTATTTTGCATTCAAATGTGCCAGCATTTGCGTGAAAATCTTTGGGCTGCCGGCAATAACGCTGCCGGTTTCATACCAGGTTTGCTCACCTTCAAAGTCGCCGATCAGGCCGCCCGCCTCCAGAATCATGAGCCCGCCTGCGGCAAGATCCCAGCGCTTCAGGTTCTTGCCGCAAAAACCGTCGATACGACCGCTGGCCACGTAGGCAAGATCCAGAACAGAGGCACCCATGCGACGGACACTGGCGCAACCGGACAGCAGGTTGGCCCAACGCGAATCGGGAGACACGCCACCACCGGAATCAGGAACATAAGCACTGAGCATCGCATCGTGGTAGCGCGTCAGGCCCGACACCCGGATTCGGCGGTCGTTCAAAAAGGCACCGCCGCCGCGACTGGCGGTAAACAATTCATTCCGGCTCGGATCGTAAACAACAGCTTGAACGACCTGCCCACGGTGTGCCAACGCAATGGAAACGGCGTATACAGGATAGCCGTGGATAAAATTGCTTGTGCCGTCGAGAGGGTCGATAATCCACTGGTATTCGGGTACGCCGTCGACTGTTTGCCCGGCCTCGTGCAAACCCGACTCTTCACACAGGAATCCATGTTCAGGATAGGCTGTGCGCAGCATGTCGATTACGGCCTCTTCAACGTTCTTGTCTACTTCCGTGACATAATCTTTAGGCCCCTTACGTGCCACGTGCACACGCTCGAGGTCGAGACTGGCCCGGTTAATGATGGCGCCGGCGCGGCGTGCCGCCTTAATGGCGGTGTTAAGCATGGGGTGCATAAAATTCCGTTTTTAATAACAAATCTGTGTTGGCTACAAGCGCATTTTAGCTGGCTATTTTAAATGACTTCGCTTTTATCATCGAAATGAGCAACTTGTTTTCCCGCATTCGTTTCATTATGGTGCAACCCAGTCACCCTGGAAATGTCGGCGCAGCCGCCCGTGCGATTAAAACCATGGGTTTTGGCGACCTGTGCCTGGTTAATCCTGTACAAGAGAACGTAACCCATCACCCTGATGCCATCGCACTGGCCAGCGGGGCCGTCGACGTACTTGAAAACGCCAGCCTGGTACCAACCCTGGATGACGCCTTGGCCCCGCTTACCATGGCATTCGCCATGACCGCCCGCGAGCGGGTACTGGGCCCGCCCGTATGCGATATTCGCGAAGCCGCGAACCTTAGCAGGCAGCATGTCTGTGCCTACGCAGAAGGTCGAGTCGGCATTGTCGTGGGCACCGAGCGGTCGGGCCTGACCAACGAACACATCACGCAATGCCAGCGCATCTGCCACATTCCCGCGAATCCGGCCTACAGCTCGCTGAATGTTGCGCAAGCGCTGCAATTGGCCGCGTGGGAGTTACGTTATGCGCTCAACAGCCAGCTCCCCGGCGCCGAACCAAACGATGCATCGGATACCACGCACCCTGTTCAGGCCGAAGGTCGCGGCAACGACCAAGCCAACTCCGATGCGGGCGAAGCGCTGGCCTCGCAAGTAAAAATCAATGCCTTTCTGAAACACTGGCAGGAAGCACTGATCCAGATTCAGTTTCTGAATCCGGCCTATCCCAAGAAACTGATCCCGCGCATGCATCATCTTTTCGGTCGAAATCAAATGACCAACGACGAAGTCGATATGATGCGCGGCGTTTGTACGGCCATGGTCAAGGCCGCCAACGGCCAGCTGCGAAAAGACTGAACCATTGGCGTGGGGCGGCTCGATCGAAGCGGGTGATTTATTTAATCGGGCGTGAAGGCGGAAGCTCAACACCCGCGTCACGCAACACTTCCTGCGCACGCTTGTTCATGTCGTTCTGCAGATCGAACCAGTTACCTGCTTGCGCCCAGGCACGCACGGTGACCACCATGGCGTGATCCCGATACTCCGTTACCATAACCATGGGCGCGGGATCATCAAGCGTCAAGGCATGTTGCTTGGCCATGGTTAACAACTCGTCCATCGCACGGTTGACGTCCTCGCCGTAAGGAATGAAAACTGACGCCTGAGCGCGCCGCGTTTGATGACGACTGAGGTTCAGGATTGCACTACCCCAGATATTGCTGTTGGGCACCATGATAAAGGTACCGTCGTACTGCTTGAAGCGCGTCATGAACAGGCCGACTTCATCCACCATGCCATCAACCGTTCCAACAACCGACACGAAGTCACCCGCGCGAAACGGACGCAATGCCAATAACATGATGCCGGCCGCGATGTTCTGCAATGTTCCCTGTAAAGACAGCGCAATAGCCAAGCCTGCCGCACCCAGCACCGCGATAATGCTTGCTGTCTGGACACCCAGGCGGGCCAGCACCGCAACCAGCACGACGACGCGAATTGCCCAGATGGTAACGGTATAGGCAATTGGCACAATGGTTGGATCGATACGCGTAGAGCGGGTCGCGACGCGCCGAACGACATTTCCAATCCAACTGGAAACCAGCCAACCGATAACCAGAATCACCAGGGCAATGACCAAATCGAATGCCATTGCCGTAAAACCGGCGGCAACCCAATCAATTAACGTTTGTATGTCGCTCATAAATTCCTTTGCGTTTAATTGTTAATCAAGCCAAAAACGTGTCGACCGATTTTATCGAACTTATCCACCGAAACTGTGGACAACACGATGGAAAACTATTTAATTACACAAAATACCCATTACAGAACAACGCTCTGTAAACAGCGTGCACAAATTAACCTAAGTTGAAAATATACCTTCCAGATCGCCAAAAACAAGAGCCCGATACAAACACTTTGCTGTATCGGGCTCATCATTGAAGCGTTACGGTAATCAGGCCACCGCCACCAGTCGATCCAATGTTTCCGGTTCATCGAGCAATGACTGGCTGGTTGACTGGTGCACAATTTGCCCACGATCCAGCACAATGGCCTGATCAGTCAAACCCAGGGCCAGCCTCGCATGCTGCTCCACGACAATCACGGTCAGGCCGGTTTCATGCACAAGCCGCCGAATAACACCCAGTAATTCCTGCACGATAATGGGCGCCAGCCCTTCCATGGGCTCATCAAGCAGCAGCAGGCGCGGGTTCACCATCAGGGCACGCGCAATCGCCAGCATCTGTTGCTCGCCCCCGGATAACTGATTACCCATATTGGCGCGTCGCTCCTCCAGCCTTGGAAACAACTGATATACCTTGGCAACGTCCCAGTGGCCCGATCGCGCCACCACCGTCAAGTGTTCTTCAACGGTTAATGATGGGTACATATGGCGCTCCTGAGGCACCCAGCCCATACCGTTGGCAGCCCGTTGATGTGTAGGTACGCGCGAGACATCATGCCCGTCCCAGTGAATGGCACCACTGTGCAATTGCGTTAAGCCAAGCAAGGTGAGCAACAAGGTCGACTTGCCCACCCCGTTTCGACCCAGCAACGCCAGGCTGTCGCCCTCTTTCAACGAAAACGAAATGTCTTCCAGGACAACCGCCTCTCCGTATCCGGCGAAAACACGATCAACCGTCAGGATGTTTTGCGACGTATTACTCATGTTCGGCCTCCCCCAAATACACTTCCTTCACGCGATGATCCGCCGCGATTTCGTCGGGGCTGCCCTCTGTTAACACTTTGCCGCCCACCATTACGGTAATGCGCTCGGCAAATCGGAACACCAGGCTCATGTCATGCTCAATAAACAAAATGGTGACATCGCGTGGAAGCTGGGAAATCACCTCGAACAATTCCTGGCTTTCCGCCTGCGGGATACCCGCGGCGGGCTCGTCAAGAAGCAGCACCTTCGGGCGTGTGGCCAGCGCCAGCGCAATTTCCACCAACCGCTGCTTGCCATAGGGCAAGTTGCGCGTACGTGTGTTCATTTCAGTTGCCAGACGCAGCGTTTCCAACAGTGCAACGGCCTCATCCACCAGGCCCTTTTGCTTTTCCACCGTTTTGTACCACTGCTTGTGCAACCCATCACGTTCGCTCATTGCCAGCACAATAGACTCCAGCACGGTTAAACCGGCGAACAGCGTATTGATCTGGAAAGTACGCGTCATACCCAGCTTCACCCGCTCATGCTGGGGCAAGTGAGTGATATCGCGATCGCCCAGAAACACCTTGCCCCGCGTGGGTGGCAACGCGCCGGTGAGCATATTGATGTAGGTGGTTTTACCGGCACCGTTTGGCCCGATCAGGGCATGGCGGGCACCTGGCCTGAACGACAATGTGACATCGCTATTGGCCTGGAAGGCACCCCAGATTTTGGTCAGGCCTTCGGTACGTAAGGTTGTATCCTGGCTCATGAGGCCCCCTTTTCAGCCGCCCGGTTGCGCCGACGTTCAAGAATCCGCTCTACCGAACCCAGGATACCGCCGCTGCCCATCATCACAATCACGATCAGCAACAAGCCAATCCAGAATTGCCAATAAACCGGATTAATGTCGGAAATATAATGGTGGGCGAACATGAAGACCACCGCACCCAGCATGGCGCCATATAAACGCCCTGCGCCGCCCAGCACCAGAATAATCAGCAAATCGGCCGAACGGATGAAGCCCAGGGAATCGAGCCCCACAAACTGTGTGGTTTGCGCCAGCAAAGCACCTGCCACACCGGCCATGCCCGCGCTGATGGTGTAAATGGCCACCAGCCGCTTGTCGACATTGGCCCCGATGGCCGGCATGCGCTTGGCACCCTCACGAATGCCGATAAGGCTTAACCCAAACGTGGAGCTCACCAGACGGCGCGCGAAAAGAAACATGATGAACAGCACCGCCAAGCTATAAAAATAGCCTGTTTTACCGTAGAGGTCGATTTCAAAAATACCAAACAGCGGCCATGTGGAAATACCCCATAAGCCGTCGGCGCCGCCGGTGAAGTCGGTTGCCTTGTTGGCAATTTCGTACAGCATCAAACCAATCCCCAGGGTGACCATCAGTTGCGTCAGCTCATGGCCGCGAACCACCAGGAAGCTGGTGATATAGCCCAGGATGGCGGCCAGAACCGCCGCCATGAGTAAGGCACTGAACGGCTCGCCCCAGCCATGCGTCGACAACAGGCCCGAGGTATAAGCCCCCACCCCGAAAAAGGCCGCATGTCCCAACGACACGATGCCGGCATAGCCCAGGATCAGGTCAAGCGACAAGGCGAACAGCGCCAGAATCATCATCTGGCTGATGAGCACCAGGTTGGTGGGGAACAGGAAATAAGCGACAAACGGCAGAATCCAGAAAAGGTATTCCAGTTTGTGCCAGCGATCATTAGGCACGCGCGGGGCGGGCAGACGATCGACGATAGAAAGTGATTGCATATTCATGCGCGCCTCGTGATCAGACCGTTAGGGAAAAACAGCAGCAACACAACCATCAGGACATAGATAACGAACGCCCCGATTTCCGGCACATAGTATTTGCCCGCCACATCGAAAATACCCAGCAAAATCGCAGCAACCAGCGGCCCGCGAATCGTGCCCGCACCACCAACCGCCACCACAATCAGGAAATAAACCATCCATTTAAGCGGGAAGGTGGGATCCAGGCCCAGCACATCAATGCCCAGCACACCGCCCAGGCCGGCCAGGCCGGAGCCCAGCGCAAAGGTCAGGCTGAACACCCGGTTCACATTTATACCCAGGCCTTTCGAGGCTTGTTGATTGTCGACCGAGGCGCGTATTTGGGCACCAAAACGCGTACGCTCGATCAGCAGGCCCAGGGCAATCGTGATCAGAATCACCACGCCGATCAGGAACAGGCGATAAACACCAAAGCCAATGTCGAACACCCTGAACTGCCCACGCAGCCACTCGGGCAGATTCACCGGCTGAAGCGTTGGGCCCCAGAAAAAGGTGAAGGTGGCAATCACCATGAAAACCAGGCCAATTGAGAACAAAACCTGGTCAAGCGGATCGGCCTCATAAAGTCGCTGATAAAGCGTGCGTTCAAGAATAAACCCCGCCAGGGCAGCCGCCAGGAACGCAATGGGCAGCGTGGCCAGGAAAGGCACACCCAGGCGCGTCATGAGCTCGACACTCACATAGCCGCCCAGCATGGCAAATGCACCATGAGCCAGGTTCACGAAGTTCATCAGCCCCATCGTGACCGACAAACCCACACTGATCAGAAACAACAGCGCCCCGAACGCAACGCCGTCGAACACCACGCCGATTAAATTACCCAGCATCGCGGCCTCCGGTGTTTTGTGCACGACACAAAGCCGCAAATTGATAATTTCCAGGACATTGTTGTCTCCGTTTTTGTTTTAAACCACTAAACTTTATTTCAAAAAATGACACCGCCCCAGCATTGTTCCAAAAAAACGCCGCATCAGCGGCGTTTTTCTGTAAAAGCTAAGGAACACCTTATAAATCCAATACCAGGACCGAAGATTTCGACCGCGAGCAACATGGCGTCATTTGGTCATTTGCCGCATGCTCGGAATCAGTTAAGTAAAGGTCGCGATGTTCAGGCTCGCCTTCAAGCACACGAACCAGGCAGGTACCACATACCCCTTCCTCGCACGACACAGGAATGAAGACGTCATTCTCGTCGAGCACTTGGGTAATGGACTTGTCGGCCGGAACCGTAAAGGTTTGCCCGGTACTTGCGATTTTCACCTCGAAGGACTCGTCATCGCTTGTATCGACTTCGACACCACCAAAGTACTCAAGGTGTACCTGCTCGGTTGGCCAGCCTTGTGCCTTGGCCGTATTAACAACGTAATCGATAAAGCCCGTAGGGCCGCATATATAAATATGCGTGCCAGATTGAGGCTCGGCAAGCACCTCTTCCAGCTTGAGCTTTTGCGCATCATCGCCATTATCGAAGTGAAATTGCACCCGACCGGCAAATGCAGACGACTCGATATCGCCCTTGAACGCCATACGCTCGGGCGTGCGGGCGCAATAATGCATTTGAAAGTCGGCGTTGGCAGCACTGAGCCGCCTTGCCATACACAAAATGGGTGTCACGCCGATACCGCCCGCAAACAAGACGGAACGCTGGGATTTCACGAGCGGAAAATGGTTCTTGGGCTCGCTGATTTGCAGCACATCGCCCACATTCACTTTATCGTGAATCGCAGTAGAACCGCCGCGGGACTCGGGGTCGCGCAATACACCGATCACATAGCGGTGCTGTTCACCGGAATCATTCAGCAACGAGTATTGACGGGTCAGGCCGCCTGGAACATTGACGTCGATGTGAGCGCCGGCACTGAACGAAGGCAAGGTTTTACCATCGGTACTGGCTAACTCAAGGCTGACAATGTCTTCAGCTTCCTGGGTTTTGTTGACGACTTTAACGGAAAGTTGACTCATTCAATCATCTATTAAGTTGGTTTGACCCACTGGATGCGGGCGTGGAAAAACCTCCAGCCCGCACCATGGGTGACCATCAGGCTGAAGCCGTAGCGTTTTCTTCCTGCTCTGCCTTGACCAAACGGTCAATGACACGCCTAGATTGTACGCCACCTGCATCGATATTGAGCATCAGCAAGCGGCGCTCGGGATGATCGTCGAGATTTCGCTGCTGCGCCTCAAGAACGCTAAGGTCTTGTGTGAATATCTCGCCCTGGCGAATTTTGGTGCGTTCTGTGAGTTCGGCATCGTCGGCCTTGAAGTTGCGAGCCATGCCCCAGAAATACCAATGGCTGTTCTCGGTTTCCGGCGTGATGAAGTCAACCACAACGGCACGCGACCGGTATTTCGGGTCGGCATCGATTCCGCCCTTGCCTGCAACGGCGACACCCACATCGATAAGAACATGGCTGGGCGGGGAAAAGCGGGAAATCTGCCAGCGATCAACCACCTGGGAATCATCCAGGCCATTGGCGCGCATGGCGGCTTTCCAGAAAGGCGGTGCGGTAATCCCGGGCATGTGGCGACTGGTAATGACCGTTTCGCCCTCGACACTGGTTTCCACCGGCGACTCGTCAATTTCATCTTGCCCGATGCTATCGGCATGAACGTAGGCCTCGTGGGTGAGATCCATTAGATTGTCGATCATGAGGCGGTAATCACAATTCACATGGAACATGTCGCCACCGTATGCCCATTCGTCGCTGACCGCCCATTCGAGGTGCGGGAGAAGCGCTTCATCGGCTTTGTCGGGATTGCCCGGCCATACCCAAATAAAGCCGTATTTCTCGATGACGGGGTAACTTTTTACACACGGAAAGCCGCCCACACGCTGCATGGGCATCGACACCGGTTTCCCATCACACCCCATGGTCAGGCCGTGATAGCCGCAAACCAGGTTGCCGTTCTCGACAAACCCAAGCGAAAGCGCCGCACCGCGATGCGGGCAGAAATCCTCAACCGCCGCGACCTTCCCTTCAGCGCCACGATAAAAGGCAATTCGCTCGCCACAAACCTGGCGACCCAGGGGCTTGCCATCGATTTCGTTAGGCGTACAGGCAACGTACCATGCATTTTTGATAAACATACCAGCCTCGCTGAATAAAAAATAACAAAGCGTCTGAGTTCGTTTTTTAACGTTCAGTACACTGAATCTAGGATTATTTTACTCTGTGGCACCACGCAAGCAACAAGGGTTTACCCTAGTTTTTCAACCCCTTTTTCAACCCGCTGACCCGCAGAAACCGCTTTGGCCGGCACAAAGGGTGCCCGGCTTTGCGAATTATTAATATGAACCAGCTTTTGCAACAGTGCCATAAACTGCGTTTCTTCCTGCTGTGTGAAACCGTCGAACAGGCGATTATGCAAACGGTCGATTCCGCTCACCGTTCGCTGCAACAAAGCCTCCCCATGCTCCGTCAGGAACAATTTGCGCTGGCGGCGATTGTTGGGATCCAGATCACGGGTCAGCAACTTTTTCTCGGCCAGACGGCCGGCAACACTGGCGGCGGTTGACGTATCCATAGCAACCAGCCCTGCCAGCGATACCTGGTCGATCCCCGGAAACGCTTTCAACGTGCGCAAAATCGCATACTGAACGGGCGTAACCATTTCCCCCAGTTCATCGTGAAAAATGGAGGCGGATATCTGATGGGCGCGTCGCAAAAGGTGGCCGGGTTGGGCGTAAAGCTGGGCAAGATGCGCGTCGGATAAAGCGTGGCTCATGAGTGTGAATACCAAATAGCGAAAGTTAATTGAGAATGGTACTTGATAAGCGTATCAAAAGCAGAGTTTCGATGCCCTGGCCCGATGCCGTCATTTCCCGCGAAGACGACGCAAATTCAATTCACTGACTCTGTCACGGATAATGCCGGCCAGCGTCCGCATTGCCGGCGTGCGCAAGTGCCCGCGCAACCAAATCAGGCCCGGTGTACGAACAGGCGTGGGGCTTTGCAACGGAATCACCCGGGCATCATCCAGGCCAACGGCATACTCCGATACGATTGCCGCCGCATTACTCATGTTCACGAATTCAAGCATTGGCGCAATCGCATTCATTTCAGCAACTACAATCGGCTGCGCGTTGGCCATTGAGAAACAATCTTCCAGCAAAGCGCGCGTGGCATACGACGACGGCACCAGCACGACACGTTGGCCGTGCAGTTCGGCCATCCGAACAAAACGGCGGTTGGCGAACAAATGCGACTTGCCCACCACCAGCCGCATTTCCTCGTTGTATAGCGGTTCGAACAACAAGCCGCTCATTTTCTCGGGCCGGTAGGTAATGCCAAAATCAAGACGACCCGCCTGTAACTCGGCCGCCACCTGGTCACCCGAAAACTCCATGACTTTGACACAAACGGAAGGGTGTCGCTCCAGAAACAAGGCCAGGCTTTGCGGCAAAATGCGCATATTGAAAGTATGCGTTGCGCCTACGCGAACTTCCCCGCCCAACTCGCCCGAGGTGTCGCGCAGGTTCTTGACGCCGTCCTCAACTTCCTGCAAGGCGCGCTGGGCATACTCCAGAAAGGCCTCGCCGCGTTCCGTCATGATCACGCGCTTTCCCACCCTTTCAAAGAGCTTGCACGACAGTTCGTCTTCAAGCTGCTTGATTTGATGAGACAGTGTTGACTGAGTCACATGCACTTTTTCCGCTGCCTGCGTAAAGCTCAACTGCTCGGCCAAAGCAACGAAATAGCGTAAATGTCTCAATTCCATTGATCCCCCTGATAGGCATCACGCAACAAAGGCGCAACACATAAAACCATCGACCATATCGATGGTTATTGAATGGAAAACTTCATTTTTATTCATGTAACACCGAAAGTAAACTTGTTTCAAACGCACAAAGGTTCAACAAAACAATTTAAGTCGCCCGACATACACGCCAGAAGAACCGCTGACAGGAGACAACGCACACCAGGCAACCGCGTTTTAAAACTTTCGAACGAAGGTCAAATGCAGTAATGACAATGCCGAACAACGGCACATCAATAAATCAAACGCATTCCGGAGGAGACACCATGACCACACGACGCCAATTCAACAAACTGGCCACCTTGGGCACATTGGGCCTGGCAGCCCCCACTATTCTTTCCAGCAAGGCGTTCGCCGCCGACAAGCCAATTAAAATCGGTGCGAGTGTCTCGCTTACCGGCCCGCTGGCCAGCACCCGCGCCGGTGAAATCGGCTACGAGCTCTGGCGCGACGACGTGAACGCGGCAGGCGGTCTGCTGGGTCGTAAAGTCGAATTCGTCATTTACGACGATCAAAGCAGTGCATCGAACGTCCCGGCCATTTATTCAAAGCTTGTCGACGTCGACAAAGTCGACGTGCTCATTTCCCCCTATGGCGCCAACCTTTCGGCGCCACTCATGCCCTTCATCAAGCAACGCAACCTGTTCATGGTGGGTATGTTTGCGCTGGCAGGCAACGACCGCGCCCGTTCCGACAAGTATTTTCACGCCTGCCCCTGGGGGCCGGACTCAATGCTGGGCTGGCCGCGCGGCTTCTTTGACATCGCGAAATCCATTAACGCAAAGCGCATCGCCATTATCAACTCCGACCTTGAGTTTTCTTCCAGCGCTGCCCAGGGCGGCAACCAGATTGCCAAAGAGTACGGCATGGAAGTGGTCATGAATCAAAGCTACCCGCCCAATACAAGCGACTTCTCGGCCATTTTGCGCAACATCAACAATGTGGCTCCCGACGCCGTCTTTGTCTGCTCGTATCCCGCCGACAGCGCAGCCATTATCCGGGGCGTCAAGGAAATCGGCATCAACGACAGCGTGCAGATATTCGGCGGCTCAATGATCGGGCCACAATATGGCTCGTTGCTGGGATCATTGGGCGAAGACCTCAACGGCCTGGTCAATATCACCACTTTCGTTCCGGCACCCACTCTGGAGTCGCCCGGCATCGAGCGCTTTTTCGAACGCTACACGCCCATTGCCATTAAAGAAAAACTCGACCCCCTTGGTTTCTACATTCCCCCCTTCTACTATGTCGCCGGTCAAATCATTGAAGCCGGCATTAAAGGATCCCAATCGGTCGACACCGCGAAAATGGCGCAATATCTTCACAGTCATGCCATTGACACCATCGTGGGCAAAGTGGCCTTCAATGACATCGGCGACTGGACAAAACGGCGCACGCTCATGATTCAGGTCCAGAATGTCAAAGGCAACGACATCAACCAGTTCCGTGAGCCCGGCAAGCAAGTCATTCTCTCTCCAGAAGAACTGAAATCAGGCAATCTCATTACGCCATACAACGCTGCGCGTAAAGCCTCGTAGTTTTTCTCTTTTTCTGAATCTAACCTTTGGGCCGGGCTGTTCGCTTCTGCGATCGGCCCGGCCAGGTAGCGCGGTATGACCTCATCCCTGGATATCTTTCTGAATGCAATTTCCACCGGCATCGTGCTGGGGAGCATCTATGCCTCCATCGCCCTGGGGCTGGCCATTACGTTTGGCATTCTGCACATACCCAACGTCGCTCACCCGGCGCTGGTTATTGTGGGCGCCTATTTCGTTTTCTTCATGGGGCAATGGGGCGTTGGCGCCATTGCCGCGGCCCTTGTCGGGTTGCCGGTTTTCTACCTGCTGGGCATGGCGCTTTACAGTTTTTATTCACGCACATTCGAGCGACAAGGGCAAGCCAATGTGCTGCAAAGCCTGACGCTTTTCTTCGGCCTTTCGCTGGTCATTGAAATTATCATCGCCCTGCTGTTCGGCTCCGAATTGAAATCGGTGGATGCAAGCTATGTGGGGTCAAGCCTTGTATTGGGGCCGATCACAATGCCCTACCGGCTACTGGTGCCCGCGCTGTTCGCGCCCATCATGATTGGCGCATTGTGGCTGTATCTGCACCGCACGCACTCTGGCACCGCAATTCGCGCCGTGGCTCACGACGATCGGGCATTGTCAATATCAGGCATCAACCCAACCTGGATCAAACGCCATGCATTCGGTATCGCCACAGCCACGGCCGTTGTGGGCGGTGCCGCGCTGATTATCATGGGGCCGGTTGAACCCTTTGCAGGCCGCTTCCAGATCGGGCGCGTGTTCGCCATTGTGGTGCTGGCCGGCATGGGCTCCATTCCCGGCACATTGGTTGTCGCCATCATGATCGGCATTGCCGAATCTTTCGTTTCCGCTTATTTAACACCCTCGTGGTCACCGGGGGTTGCTTTTGCCATTCTGCTTCTGGCGCTGGGTCTGCGTCCGCAGGGGCTTTTTGGAGCTACCCGATGAAACGCAACAACGTCATTTTCACGCTGGGCGCATTCCTGGTTCTGCTTGCCGGCTTTTTTGCCCCGTCGATCGTCACCAACCCGTTCTACTTTTTCGCCGGTTATGTCGTTGTCCAGTACATTGTCATTGCCACGGGCTGGAATGTATTGGGTGGCTACGCCGGCTACATCAACTTCGGGGCGGCGGCATTTTTCGGCAGCGGCGTTTATCTGTCGGCCTTTCTGTTCAACACGTTTGGCGTCCCGCTTTGGATCGGCATTATCGCGGCGGCGGCCCTGGGTGCGCTTCTGGGGCTGGCCATGGGCTACCTCACACTGCAGATTCAAGGCGTTTACTTTGCCATTGCCACGCTGGGCCTGGTAATTGTGCTTGAAACCATTGTTCATAACCTGCCCGGCCTGGGCGGTGCGCGCGGCATGGCCGTTTATGGGCCGGCCCCCCCGGCATGGTCGGGCGGGCCGGTGCAGTACGTTTTCTTCGTCATACTGATTATTGCTGTTGCCTGCGTTGCACTGGCACGCTGGATTGAGCACTCCTGGATCGGCAGGGGCCTGCGGGCGGTTCGTGCCAGCGAAGACGCCGCCGAATGTTCCGGTGTGCCCACGCTCAAGCTCAAGCTGGTTGCATGCAGCATCAGCGGCGCCATGCTTGCGGCGGCCGGCGCCCCGTACCCCTTCTACACAAACTTTATTGAACCCGTTACCGCATTCAGCCTGCTGATCGGCCTGAACGCCATTGCCATGCCGCTGATCGGCGGCACGCGAAGCTGGGCGGGTCCCATTATCGGCGCAATTGTTCTCGCATCTGCACAACAAATCGCAACCGTCACGATTTCTTCCGAACTGAACATTCTGTTCGTGGGCGTGGTACTGATTGCATTCGTGGCATTGGCGCCGAACGGATTGCTTGGTCTGGCCAAACGAAAATCAGCAGGGGCATCAAAATGACTGCGGCATTATCACTTCGAAACATCGAAAAATCATTTGGCGTGTTCAAGGCGCTCGGGCCGGTTGACCTGGATCTCAACCCGAACGAACGGCTGGGCATTATCGGCCCGAACGGCGCCGGCAAGACAACATTAATCAATTGCATAACCGGCGTACTCAGGCCCGACAACGGAACCGTTCATTTCATGGGCAACGACATCAGCCACCTTTTACCCCATGAGCGGGCACGATTGGGCATTGCCCGCAGCTTTCAGATCCCGCGCCCCTTCATTGGCATGTCGGTACTGGAAAACCTGCTTGTTCCGCTTGATTACAAACATAACGTACACAACAAGGAACAGCGTGCACTGGAATTGCTGCAATCGGTTGGCCTGGAAAACCGCGCACACGATCCATCGGGTTCGCTGTCGCAACTTGAACTCAGAAAACTGGAACTGGCACGGGCGCTGGCCAGCGACCCCAAGGTCCTGATCGCCGACGAAGCCATGGCGGGCCTGTCGGATGCGGAAATCGATGAGGTGCTGGCCATTTTGATGAGGCTGAATCGATCTGGCGTTGCCATCGTGATGATTGAACACATCATGCACGCCGTCATGCGGTTTTCTCAACGCGTGGTGTGTTTCGATACCGGGCAATTGATTGCCGCAGGAACCGCCAACGACATTGCCAACAACGAACTCGTTCAAAAGGTGTATTTCGGTGAACAGACTCATCATTGAAAACTTGCACGCCGGGTACGGCGCCGTGCCGGTCCTGCACGATGTTTCCCTTGAAGTTAACGAGGCGGAACTGGTTGCATTGCTGGGTACCAACGGCAACGGGAAAAGTACCTTGCTCAATTGCATCATGGGTTTTGTCAAACCCACGAAAGGCCGGATCCTGCTTGAATGGGATGGCAAAACAAAGGCGCTAACCGAGCTGGCGCCGTTCCAGATCGTGCGCCATGGCTTGTCGATTGTGCCTGAAGGGCGGCGCCTGGTTCCCAACCTTACTGTGGAAGACAATTTGAAGCTGGCTGGCAGCAACCCGCAGGTTCGCCGCCGCATCGAAGAGAACCTGAACTTCTGTTATTCAACCTTTCCCGTCTTGAAAGAGCGACACCGACAGTTGGCGGGAAGCATGAGCGGAGGCCAGCAACAAATTCTGGCCATTGCCCGCTGCCTAATGACCTCGCCCAAAATCATTGTGATTGACGAGCCCTCTGTTGGCTTGGCGCCCATTATTGTCGGGCAGGTCATTGAAACAATCAAAACGCTGCAACAAGAAACCAACCTGACCATTCTCATGGCCGAACAAAGCTTTTTCCAGGCGATTAGCGTTGCCTCCAGGGCATACGCCCTGGCCCATGGCCGTATCACGCGCCACTACGAAAACGCCGGCACCATCGACCATGACGACCTGAAGCGCGCAATGCTGGGGGCCAGCTAAAGTAAAGCGGGTAAAGGGTATAAAGGGGGGTAAAGCGGCCGAACCCGGCCGCTGCTATACGCCTTTGGGCCTGCCGCCGGCCAACTGCTCGCGCAGTGGCGCCACAATTTGCGCATTATGTTCGCCCAGTACCGGCGGCGGTGCAACCGTACTTTCCCGCTGGCCATTGAATGTCAGCGGTGTGCGTACCGTTTTGAACGTACCCATTTTCGGATGCTGCCCTTCCACAAGGATACCCAAGTGCTGCGCCTGAGGGTCGTTCAGCGCCTCGCTGGTATCGTACATGGGCGCATGGGGAACGTCTTGCGCTTCCAGCCGGCGGCACCACTCGGGGCGGTCACCCTGTGCAAAAATATCCGATAACACCTGGATAAGCGCTTCCTGGTTTTCAATACGCGCGTTTCGGTCGCAAAAGCGCGGGTCATCGAACAGATTTTCACGCTGAATGGCGCGCGCCAGACCCTGCCAGAACTTCTCAGGCGATGACATATGCAAGGCAATCCATTTGCCATCGCGGCATTTCATCACATAAGACTGCGACACACTGGGGCGGCTATAGGGCCCCATGACCTCGCCTTCGGCGTAGTAATGCGTAAACGCATCAAGATTGAAATGACACATGGCCTCGAGCATCGAAACCTCAACCAGCGCGCCCTCACCCGTTCGACCGCGGTCGAACAGCGCGCCCATGATGCCCATGGCCGCGTAGAAGCCGGTAACCGCATCGGCAATCGCCGGCCCCACAACACGGGGGTTCTCTGGGTTGATTAATAAGCCCAGAAAGGCACTGGCCGCCTGCGCAACCGAATCGTAAGCAGGTCGGTTGGCCGCCGGGCCGGTTTGGCCAAAGCCGCTAATGGCACAATAAACCAGCCTGGGATTGATCTCACGCAAACGGGCCTCATCCACATTCAGCCGGTCTGCCGCCCCGGGTCGGAAATTCTGGATATAAACGTCGGCACTACGCACCAGCTCATCCAGTACCGCCAGATCCTCAGGCGCTTTGGTATTGAGCGTAATGCTTTTCTTATTGCGGTTATAAGTCTGGAAATGAGGGCTATACAAACCGCCCTTGAACGCCCTGAACGGATCGCCATTGCCGGGTTGCTCAACCTTGATGACCTCGGCGCCCATGTCGGCCAATAACATGCCTGCGGCCGGGCCGGTAATGAACGTGCCCTGATCCAGGACACGAATGCCTTCCAAAACTTTCTTCATTTTTGATAGCTCCAGATAAAAGAAGCCCCTGGCCGACCAAACAGGGCCATACGTTGTTAAATGCAATACATGGGGAAATAGGTACGAATTACTCCGACGGAACAAAGCCCGCGGGTGCCTCCCCTTCGTACACCACCTCGCGCGTCGCTTGATAAGAAAGCGCGAAACCAATGGGCTTTTCTGCCTCCTCGACCAAATGACCAATCAGGCCTGCCGTACGAGCAAGAATGGGCACGCCTTTCAATGCAACCAGTGGAAAGCCAATGCCCAGCAACACGGCCGGTATCGCCGCCGACACATTCAGCATGAGGGGTTTACCGACAATGTCGGGGATCACTTTTTCGGCGGCTTCGGCAATTTTGATATAAGTGGTGTCGGCACCGGCTTGGTCCGCCACCCGGAACAGGGCAACCACGCGCGGGTCGCGCTTCTTGTGAAGCGGATGCCCATACCCCGGCAACGGCCGCCGTGCCTGGCGATACTCGCCAACCACCTGCCGGGCGGCCTCGGTGTAATCGGTACTGCCGTCGGCACGTTGCCGGATTTCTTCCAGAAAATAGCCGCAATTTTCAGACGCCCCCAAAATAACCGAGCCACATCCCAGAATGCCCGCAGCCACGGCGCCCTGAAGTGCATCGGGTGCCGCGGCGTATGTCATGCGGCTGGCCTGCACACTGGGCACCAGGCCATGTTCGGCAATGGCCACCAGTGTTGCGTTCAGCACGGCCGATTGCGTGGCATCCGGCATTTTCCCGGTCACCAGCAAATGGAAATAATCGCCAAACGAAACCTGGCCAACCAGGTCTTGTGTGAGATTCTTGCCTCGCACCACGATTGTGTCTGGGTTAGACGTACAAATGGCGGTGCGTGGTGTGGTTTCCTTACCAATTTTCATGAGCGAGCCTGATGTGAAGGTGTCCGGGGTATTAAGAACTAAGCTTTTATCGCCTCAAGCGGCGCAAGCTGGAAGGGGTATTCACAGGTATAAAAAGGCACGTCGACCTTTTCACCCGTAGGCGCAACACCCGGTTCGTGCCGGATGAAATCAACAATTAACCCCTCTTTCACGCCAAACACCGTATCGGAATCAAGATAAGGCGAATCCGACGGGAACAGGTGCGTGACAATGGTTTTATGCCCCGGCGCCCGCACGATGAAATGCGTATGCCCAGGGCGGTTGGGATGGCGCCCCATTGCGCGCAACATATCGCCCACCGGGCCATCGTTGGGAACGGGGTAATAAAACGGCTTGATCGACTTGAACCAATACTTTCCGTCGCGACCGGTTGTGAATGTGGCACGACAACGCATTTCGTCACTGCCCAGTTGCATGTCGTAGTTTCCTTCGCCGTCGCCCGACCAGACATCAAGCTCAACCCCTTCTATGGGCGAGCCATTCAACGACGTGACCTGACCGGAAAAGAAACAAGGCTCCCCCTTGATGCCTTTCGCGATGTCGCTGCCCATTGGCAGGCTCGGCGCGCCTTCCCAATAATACGGCCCCAGCACGGTTTGTTCGGTAGCCCCCTTGGGCAGGCGGTGGTTGATTGCATCAACCAGAATGGAAACACCCAGCGTATCCGACAACAGGATGAATTCCTGGCGCTGGTCGGTTGTGATTTGCCCGGTCTTGGTCAGGAACTGGATGGCGGCCATCCACTCTTGTTCGGTCAGTTGGACATCGCGGATAAAATCATGCAAATGACGAATCAGCGACACCATGACTTCGCCAAACCGCTCGTTTTCCGGGTGCATTCTGTCGAGGACATCTTGCGTAATGCTAAATTCCCGTGATGTCATAACTGTCTCCGTTGATGAATAATGCTTTCTGGCGCAAGCAACCTGGCTGCGCTTATTGTGAGAACAGTTTACCGTCGGCACCTCATGAATAAAAATGAAGTTTTCGATTAAAAATCAATCGACCCCATCGATAATTGACAGGGTGGCTTAGAATGGCTGCTTGCGCGAAACGCAATCAAGTCGATCCCATTGAACACAACACACAGCGATATTGAATGAACAATATTGAGCACGCTTCGCACACCCCCATGATGCAGCAGTACCTGCGCCTGAAAGAAGAGGCCGGCCAGCACCTGCTGTTCTATCGCATGGGCGACTTCTATGAAATGTTCTATGAAGATGCCGAGCGCGCAGCGCGTCTGCTGAACCTGACCCTGACCAAGCGCGGCACCTCGAACGGCGCCCCCATTCCCATGGCAGGCGTGCCTTTCCATTCAATGGAAGGCTATCTGGCACGTTTGGTCGCCCTGGGCGAGTCGGTGGCTATTTGCGAACAAATCGGTGACCCGGCCGCAAGCAAAGGGCCGGTTGAACGCAAAATCGTGCGTATCGTGACGCCCGGCACACTCACCGATGAAGCCCTGTTGCCGGCCAAGAGCGACCGGTTGATTGCCGCCGCCTGGGTATTGCGACAGCGCCGCACGGAAACCGCGGGTATTGCCTGGATGAACCTGGCCAACGGCAATTTTTGCGTAACCCAGTGCGAACCCGGCATGCTGGATACCGAGCTGCATCGTATCGCCCCGGCCGAACTGGTTTGCCCGGAAAGCCAGCGAATCAACTTACTGGAAGGGGTTGCAGTGAGCACCCTGCCCGACTGGCATTTCGACAGCGACAACGCACGCAACACACTGCAGAATCACTTCGATATCGACTCCTTGAACAGTTTCGACCTGTCGGACTGGCCGGCCGGAACCTGCGCCGCCGGGGCCCTGCTGTACTACGTTCAACGTACCCAAAGCCAGGCCCTGCCGCACATTCAAACCTTGCGCACCGATCGCTCAAGCCAATACGTGGTTCTGGATCCCGTTACCCGGAAAAACCTGGAAATTACACAAACGCTTTCCGGGGAAGCGTCGCCCACCCTGTTCTCGATTCTTGACCACTGCCAGACGCCCATGGGCAGCCGCCTGCTGCGCCATTGGCTGCACCACCCGTTGCGCGACAACAGCGAGGTCGCCCAGCGCCAGCGCCTCGTGCAGTGTTTTTTATTACCAAATGAAAATGAAGACCCCTGGAATGCATCACCGGCGCTGGACGCATTGCGCCAACAACTGAACGCGCTGCCCGACATTGAACGCATTGCCACGCGCATTGCACTGCGCTCGGTACGGCCACGCGAACTGGCCAGCCTGCGAGACGCACTGGATACCTTGCCGGGCCTTGTTGAACTGCTTACCACGCGATTCAACCCGGACCCTGCCATTGAAATGCACGCACAGGCCCTCACGCTGCCCGGCGCCCTGCCCAACCTGCTGCACAACGCCATCGCGCAGGAACCGGCGCTGCTAGTGAGGGATGGTGGTGTATTGGCCAATGGCTACGATGAAGAGCTGGACACACTGCGCACGCTGGCCACAGACAGCGGCGACTATTTAATGCAGCTTGAAGCGCGAGAGCGCGAGCGCACCGGCATTGCCAACTTGAAAGTGGAATACAACCGCGTGCACGGCTTTTTTATTGAAGTCAGCAAAGGGCAAACGGACAAGGTCCCCGCCGATTACCGCCGCCGCCAAACCCTGAAGAATGCCGAACGCTATATCACGCCCGAATTGAAAACCTGGGAAGATAAAGTGTTGTCGGCCAAAGACCGCAGCCTGGCGCGTGAAAAGCAATTATTCGAAGCACTGCTGGACGAATTGGCCGGCAGCACGAAGGCCCTGTCTTTGTGCGCTTCCACACTGGCGCAAATCGACGCGTTAGCGGCGTTGGCCGAACACGCCCGCAACAATGACTGGGTTGCCCCGATACTCACCGACGATCACGAAATCATCATTGAACAAGGCCGCCACCCTGTGGTGGAACGCAGCATCGAGCAGTTCACACCCAACGATTGCACGTTGAACAGCGACCAAAGCATGCTGATGATTACGGGCCCCAACATGGGGGGTAAGTCGACCTACATGCGTCAGATCGCGCTGATTGCCCTGTTGGCACGAACCGGCAGTTTCGTGCCGGCCGGGTCAGCCCGTATCGGACAAATCGACAGGATCTTCACCCGCATCGGCGCCGCAGACGACCTGGCTGGCGGGCGCTCCACCTTCATGATGGAAATGACCGAGGCAGCCGCCATTCTGGCGGCAAGTACGCCGGCCAGCCTGGTGCTGATGGATGAAATCGGCAGGGGTACCTCAACGTACGACGGGCTGGCGCTGGCTTGGGCGATAGCCCACCGCTTGTTAACCCACAACCACGCGCTTACGCTGTTTGCCACACACTACTTCGAAATGACGCGGCTGGCCGACACGTTGCCTGCAGCGCATAATGTCCACCTGGCTGCCGCCGAATCCGGCACGGGCATCGTCTTCCTGCACGAGGTCCGACCCGGGCCGGCAAGCCGCAGTTACGGTATCCAGGTTGCCCAGCGCGCCGGCATTCCGCCCGCCGTGATTCGCCACGCCGGGAAAACGCTGGCCCAGTTGGAACAAAGCAGCAGCCACACGCCCCAACTGGATCTGTTCAGTGCCCCGGCCGCCAACCCCGAACCCGAACCCGCCGACCCATCGATCGATGCCGCCTTGACGCTGTATGAGAACCTCAGCGGCATCGACCCCGACAACCTGACGCCCAAAGAGGCGTTGGAAACGCTTTATCGGCTCAGAAAAGACCTTTCCTGAAAAACACATGATTGATATCCATACTTCCTGCGCGCTGCTGGGCGGCCTGACGCCACACGAATTCATGCGCGACTACTGGCAACGAAAGCCACTGCTCATCCGGCAGGCTTTGCCCAATTTCCGCCCAACACTCACCATCAACGACATTCGCCAACTCGTGCGCCGCGAAGAGGTGGAGTCGCGACTGATCTGGAAAGACCAGCACGGCTGGCAGATGAAACAAGGGCCGCTTCATCGCCTGCCCTCGCAAAAGCGACATGACTGGACCGTTCTGGCCCAGAACGTGGATGCCCACGACGACGCGGTGGCCGCTTTAATGCATCAGTTTCGCTTCATTCCCGACGCACGGCTGGATGACGTCATGATCAGCATTGCCGGCGACGGCGGCGGCGTGGGGCCGCATTTCGACAGCTACGACGTCTTTCTGCTGCAAGGTGTTGGCAAGCGACGCTGGCAAATCAGCCAGCAAAAGAACTTAAGCCTGGAGCCCGATTTGCCGCTGAAGATATTGTCGCAATTCGAGCCGGAACAAACCTGGGAACTGGAGCCGGGCGACATGCTTTATTTGCCGCCCCATGTTGCCCACGATGGCGTGGCCGTGGGCAACTGCATGACAATGTCGATTGGCTTCAGGGCGCCGACACAGGCCGCGCTGGCCTGTGGTTTGCTGGAGGCGGCAAGCGACCAGATCATGGCCCAGTTGGGCGATACCAGCGGCCTGTATGGTGACCCGCCCCTACCCGGGCCCAAACTGAACAAAACATTCAAAGACAAAGGGGCGCCCGCAACGGCCAGCCCCGCCTACATTCCCGATGCACTCGTTCAGGAAACCCTGGCCGCAGTGGCAAAAATCAAATTCAATGAAACCCTGGCCGGGCGCTTCCTGGGTCAATGGCTCAGCGAACCGTCGCGGGCGGCCGTCTTTGAAAGCAACCTGGAAGGTGATATCGATTTATTCGACGAACCGCCCGCAAGCGGGACCCTTGTGCTGGATCGATGCACCCGCCTGCTTTATCGGGGCTCGCAGGTTTTCATCAACGGCGAAGTTGCACCAGTAAAAGCCTCGGCACCCATAAAAATGCTGGCCGATCAACGTTACCTTGATTGCGCAGCGCTAAAAAAAATGAGCCCCGATACACGGGACTCATTACAAGCCTGGCTGGAAGACGGCTGGCTTCATTACCAGCCGTAAACCCTAACTAACGTTCTACATTTCCTCGGCCAGTACCGTGATAATCCGTTTGGCGGTATCGGAATTATCGGGCTGGCCTTCCGCCGTTAGCACACGAACGACCGAATTGGCACCTTCGCCCCGCACGTTAACGCGATACTGCGCGGCTTCTGCGGTGCCTTTGCTGCCAAACAAGCGGCCAAAGAAGCCGGGCTGCTCGATTTTCGCGCCGGTATCGGTATCGAGGTAGCGAATGTAATAATCGCCGGCCGAACGGTCGCGATCTTCAACATAGAAACCGGCCGAATCGATGGCCACGCCTACACGACGCCATGCGCGATCGAACGACTCGTTAATGGTCAGTTGCGCGGTACCGCCTGCGGCTGATTGATCTACCACGGGCGTAAGGCTAACTTCTTCGGCCTCTTGCAACTTGCGTCGTGCCTCTTCCATATCGGTGCCCAGGAAGACCATCAGGCGCGCCAGCATCGCGGCATTCAAGTTGGGGTCTTCCTTGCCCTCAATCCATTTCCAGCCCGTGTTATCGACGGTACCGGTTTCCACCATTTTCTGGTGACTAATGTAGACCTCGGTCTTGCCGTTGACCCGTTCCAGACGCGTACGGAAACGCTCACGTTCGCCGCTGTCGGCAACCTGCTCGAAAATAAAGCTGAAGGCGCCCTGAATCAAGCCTTGAGGCAACTTGGCACGGTTTTCCGCCCAATCGGTTTCAATGAGACCGGCCTGCGGATCTTGAGTTTGAATGGTAAACCCTTCGTTACCCCAAAAATCAACGACGTCGGGGTACACCTGCTGCGCCGGACGATCAACCACCAGCCAGCGCAAATCGCCGTCACGACGAATTTCAACGTCTTCGACTGTGGGCAGAACCGTATCGCGCCCGCCCGAAGCCGCCTGCTGTTGCTGCGACTCGGCATACTGGCTGAACGTTGCCGTGCCTTCAGGCGCGCGGTAACGCGCATCTCGGTTGGCCTGGGTCAGATCGGGCGGAATGCTAAGCGGATCACCCGCAACGGAACTCTTGTAATCAACGGCGTCTTCAGAACCCATGTACTGATTCAATTGCGAGCAGCCGGACAAAACCAAAAAGCCCAGCCCAACGGCCAGACCGGTATAACGTTTGGAGAGGCGAATATTTGTCATTTAAATAAGACCTGCTTCTTTCAAGGAGAGGCGCACCACATTGTGATACTGCTCGTTCAAGGGAGTTAAAGGCAAACGGTAACCTGCCTGGCACAGGCCCATTTCAGCCATGGACCACTTCACGGGTATGGGGTTCGCTTCGATAAACAGAATTTTGTTCAACTGAGCCAACTGGCCATTCAAACGACGCACCGCGGGTACGTCGCCGCTGAGGGCAGCGGCGCACAACTGATGCATGAGCTTGGGAGCGACATTGGCGGTAACCGAAACGTTGCCCTTGCCCCCCATGAGAATCAGCGCCGCCGCCGTTGCGTCGTCGCCGCTGAACACCTGGAAATTATCGGGCTTGTAATGCAGCAACCACGCGCCGCGGCCGATATCGCCGGTGGCATCCTTCAAACCAATGATGCCGGGAATTTGCGCCAGACGTAACACGGTGTCGTTCGACATGTCGGCCACGGTTCTACCGGGTACATTGTAAAGAAGCGTCGGCAACTCGACTTTTTCTGCAATGGTACGAAAATGCTGGTACATGCCCTCTTGCGACGGCTTGTTGTAGTAAGGGGCAACCGACAACCCTGCCTTGGCCCCGGCCTTGAATGCGTACTCCGACAACTCAATGGCTTCACTGGTGGAGTTACCGCCAACCCCGGCAATAATCGGGATGCGTCCGGCGGCGTGCTCGACGGCCACGCGAATGAGTTCGGCATGCTCGTCCATGCTGACGGTAGGCGATTCGCCGGAGGTTCCCACCACAACAAGCGCATCGGTGCCTTCCTGGACATGCCAATCAATCAGTTTGCGATAGGCTTCGAAATCGAGTGCGCCATCGGGCAGCATTGGCGTAACCAACGCCACCATGCTTCCCTGGAACTCAGGCATCACAGAATCGGTACTTATCATGATGGGGTAATTCTCCGAGAACTCACCAAAGGGGGTGAGAAGGCCCTAATTAATACTAACTCGCAAGTTTAACGGATATAGGGCAAAACCGTTAATCGTTACAACAGGTTCTATTACAAAAACCACCTGACAATGCCCTGGCCCAGCATCAGCAAAGGCTGCAAGATCGTCCAAAGCACACCCGTTAGCATTAAAACGATAATAATCATCAGGCCATAGGGTTCAAGGCGGGAATATTGGTACGCCGCCTTGCCGGGCAACAAACTGAAGACAATCCGCCCGCCATCCAGCGGCGGCAGGGGTAACAGATTCAGCGCCATCAGAATCAGGTTGACCTGAATACCGGCAATGGCCATACGCACCCAGAAATCAGTGGGGGTTGCGCCAAACTCCATAAGAAAGCGCAACGACAAGGCCCACATGATGGCCATGACCATATTCGAACCCGGACCGGCCAGCGCCACCCAAAGCATATCTTTTTTCGGATTACGCAAACGCGACCAATCAACCGGCACCGGCTTGGCCCAGCCAAACAACAGGCCCGCGCCACCCATTAGCTTGGTGCTTAACAACAAGACCAGCGGCACCACAATCGTGCCGACCGGGTCAACATGACGTATCGGATTCAGGCTGACACGCCCCATTTGATAGGCGGTGGGATCACCGAACATGCGCGCAACATACCCGTGCGCCGCCTCGTGCAAAGTAATGCCGAACAAGACCGGCAAGGCGTAAACCGTGATGGTTTGAATGATGGATTCCATGCTTAACCTGCTTCTTAGAAAACAATTCCGTGGGGATCAATCCAGACCCAGCGCGGCCAGATCCCCCTGTCCGCGACGGACAATTTCGGGTTCGCTTCCAGTCAGGTCAATTACTGTGGTGGGTTCGAAAGGACAAGGCCCGCCGTCGATCACGGCAGCCAGTTGGTGGGCATAGCGTTGCGCAATTTCATCGGCATCATTAAGCGGGTGCTCTTCGCCTTCGGGAATGAGCGTTGTGGAAATCAGCGGCGAGCCCATGGTTTCCAGAATGTCGAGCGCAACCTGATTATTGGGAATACGAATACCAATGGTTTTGCGCGACGGGTGAGACACACGGCGCGGCACCTCGCGGGTGGCTTCCAGAATAAAGGTCCAGGGGCCGGGCGTTGCCATTTTCAGGAAACGATATTGCCGATTATCCACACGTGCGAAATGCCCGATCTCGGACAGATCGCGGCATAGCACCGTTAAATGGTGACGCGCATCCAAACCCCGGATCCGGCGCAGTGAATCGGCCGCGGCCTTGTCATCGAGATGCGCAACAACCGCATAACTGGAGTCAGTGGGAATCGCCACCAACCCGCCCTGATTGATAAGTTCACACGCCTGCTTTAACAGGCGCGGCTGAGGATTCTGTGGATGAACGGTAAATAATTGGGTCATTCAATCTACTTTGTTAACAATTACCTTGCGATTATTGGATAATTAGTTAAGTTTAGAGCATGCAATTCACATTGTCCCATACCTTCCCGAACTAATAAGGCAACCTCATGCCGGAAACTGCAATATCGGCCTGCATGGGCCACACATTCACCTATGGCACACTTGCCGCTCGCTTGAAACGCCGCCTGCGCCGCTTCAAGGTTTTGGCGGCCATCGCGGGCCTGGCGTTCATGCTGGCCCCCGGTGTCTCGTTGGGAGAAAATATGGATCAGTACCCATTACACACCGCCGCACAGGAAAATCATGTCGAAGACATCAGGCAGTTGCTTTCGTCGGGCAGCAAGCTTGATGCGCGTAATGCGTCTGGCGCAACCGCTTTGCTGGTTGCCACCCATGCAAACGCCATCGACGCAGCCAAAGTACTGATAGACGCCGGCGCCGACGTCAATGCCAAAGACAATATCCAGGACAGCGCCTACCTGTATTCGGGCGCCCGGGGCCATCTTGAAATATTGAAAATGACCCTGGCGCACGGTGCCGACCTTTCAAGCACGAACCGCTATGGCGGAACGGCCTTGATTCCGGCGGCCGAGCGCGGCCATGTTGAAACAGTGCAAACGCTGATCGATGCCGGTGTCGATATCGACCATGTTAACAACCTGGGTTGGACGGCACTGCTTGAGGCCATTATTCTGGGCAATGGCGGTAAGCGGCATCAACAAATTGTAGAGATCCTGCTTACAGCTGGCGCCGACCCCTACCTGGCCGACCGCGATGGCGTGACACCACTACAACATGCGCAGCAACGCGGCTTCAAGCACATAGAAAACCTGCTGCGCTCGGCTCAAGCCGAATCGGGAACGAAAAAATAAATACCGTCAGTGACCTGCGCGCGCTATGCAAAACGTAATAAAAAATCTGATTCCTCGCCATACACATACCGACACAACGACACCCAGTAATATCCCACCCGCAATATCCACTGGATAGTGAACACCCAGAAACACTCTCGACCACCCAATACACAAGGCCAAAAAACCAAAAAACAACCCGACCTTTATTTGCCTGGCCAGCAAAAAAACAGTGGCGAAAATCGTCATGAACATTGCGTGGTTACTTGGGAACGACGCATTGTCCTTGTGGGCGAGCAACGTGCTGCCAACCGATTCCACGAACGGGCGCGGCATATAGAGATACTTTCCAATCACCCAACTTATCACTGCGGCAACCAATGCCGCAGTGACAGTAAACAGCAGCGTTTTGCGCAGCCTGGGGGCTCCAAATATAAGGCCGACAACGCAATACCCCATTACAAGATATGGCGCATACTTGCTGAAAAACAGGGCCAGCGCAAGCACCACAGGGTTGGGGTCAGTGCCTGCATTCAACGCTAAAAACAGATCCACATTCATAGCCCGATATTATGAACCAACCTCAGGCGCAAGAACCGGTCGCTCTGCCCTTTGCCTTGGGTCAGGCCGAGCCGGAAATCGGTGTAATTTTGGCTTCTGTGATTGGCTTCAGGGCAAAACATGCGGTGATGCCAGCCAATTAATTCAGATTCAGCGTAACCAGTTAGCTGACAAAAAACCGGGCTAGCGCCCAGAATATGACCTTCGGGCGTAAATTCTATCGTTGCCATTGCACCTTTCATGGCATGAATAGTAAGAAGCGCACCGCGCTTCGAACGGGCGCGATTGGGGTGTGTTTAACTTGCCACACATAAGCGGGTCGCTGGGAGAGTGTGACGTGTTATTGACTGGAGAGGTTGAGGTTTGGGAATGGCTGCTTTCGGCCGGAAGCGAACGACAAATACCGTCAAATGATTGCATTACATTATTCGTGAAGTAGCGCAGTACGAATGCGCCATTAGCGCCGTTTTAATGATGAATGCCTAGATATGGGTTTCACGTTAGCCTTATTTCGTCGTGCACGTTACGAGCCTGGCGAGTAACTGCATACTTGAGATACAAAAAAGCGCTTCGCTAGCCTCAGTCGTGTCCTGTTCGCAGCTATCGGACAATGAGCCATGGTGCCATAGCTTAACGTGATTTCAGCCCAATTTGATCATCGTCCGGTTTCGCTTCGCTGTCTAAACTGGCTACCTCATGTTGCCACGCAAAGTCCCAAGTTACTATGCCAGCACCCACGCTATGGGGACACTGCAATTTCTCAAAGAGCGATGGTCGATGTGCTGCGCCTATCAGTAGAACTCCCCTCTTGAAGGAGTTATGACTCGCAAATGCCGCTACGCGATTTATCATTTCCTGCTCTCGCCGATCATTTGTAAGTACCCAAAGTTCGTACAGTTCATGAAGCTGGGGATCTCCAAAGGCCTCAACCGTGGCTTGCATCTCCCTCTGCATCTCAAACTCTATCTGGAAGTTTGGACTGCCCAGGAATTTACGACACATCTCAGCCTCACGCCGCGACCTGTTCAAAGGCCTCGGGACTGATACCACCTAGGTGACTGTGACGGCGATTG
>PALN01000002.1 GCA_002706405.1 Rhodospirillaceae bacterium
TCAGTCCGCTGGACCCGCCGATGATCGACGATATCTCCATTTCGGTCGAAACCGGATCACGGGTTGCCATCGTCGGGGCGTCGGGCAGCGGAAAGTCCACGCTTGGCCGGTTGATCGCGGGTGTGTTGAAACCGTGGGATGGGGACGTGCTGATCGACGGCCACCCGCTTGCGGAGGTTCCCCGGCAGGTGTTCGCCGATACTGTCGCCTATGTCGACCAGGACATTTTTCTATTCTCCGGAACCATCCATGAAAACCTGACCTTGTGGGACAGCCAGATCCCGGACCATGTGCTGACCCAGGCGCTTAAGGATGCGGCAATTCATGATGACGTGATGGCACGGACCGGGCGCACCGAAAGCCTGGTCGAAGAGGGGGGGATCAACTTCTCGGGCGGTCAGCGCCAACGGCTTGAACTTGCGCGTGCCCTTGTCGGCCAGCCCCGGGTGCTGGTGTTGGACGAAGCAACGGCGGCGCTCGACCCGGTGACCGAAAAGAACATCGACGACAACCTGCGGCGTCGGGGCTGTACCTGCATCATCATCGCGCACCGGCTTTCGACGATCCGCGACTGTGACGAGATCATCGTTCTGCGAAAGGGGAAGATCGCCGAACGGGGGACGCATGAGCATCTGATGGCGCACGGCGAAGAGTATCCGCGTTTGATCGGGACGGAAGGGGGGCAAGATGCAGCGTCGCACCCTTGAAGCGCTTCTGACGAAGATCGACGTCGACTCTCTTCGCGGGCAGGCGCAATCCGTCGCCGCGAACAAACCTATCCTGCTGGAGCGCCCGGAAATGTCCATTCTGGTGCTGTCGGGATTTGTCGATATATTCGCGGTTCGTTCCGATGCAGACGGCAACAGCGGCCACCGCCATTCGCTTTACCGCGCGGCGGCTGGAGAAATGATCTTCGGCCCCGATCTGGATGCGGCTCACAGGTACCTCGCCGTCGGCGTCGATGGGACGCGTGTCGTACTATGCACCGATGGATCGCTGGCGGACCGGTTCGCACCAGACCATCTTGGGGCGATCCTGGACCGGTTCGTCATCGGCATGTCGAAGGGCCTTGCCCCCGAGCGGCCGACCGGTGAGGCGATCGTTCTTGACCGCACTTCCCGGCCTGAAATTTACCGTAACATGCCGGTGTTCGGGACCGGCCGGCAGCCGACCTGGGTGAGCGCCGGAGACCGCGCTGAATTACATTGTTTCGGAGATCCGGGATTGCCGTCCCCCGTGTTGCCGATCTCGTCAACACTCTGGCTGGTGGCGCCGGACACGACGCCGGTGACGGCTCTGTCGTCGGCCGAGCTTGTTCAATCCAATGACTGGCGGCGGGCCTTGGCGGCTTTTGTCCGTGTCTTCGGGGATTGCATGACGGAACGCCTGGCGGCCTTCGAAAGCGATGCCGCGCGGCGCCAACAGGCCCGGCAATCTGCAGAGAAAAATGTGCTCGCCACGGCCATCAACGAGATGGTGCAGACGGTGCGCCCGACCGACGACGGGCGGGTCCCGTTGATCGCAGACATCGAGCCGCTGCATGCGGCATTTCTGATGGTGGCGCAGGCAATGGGGATCGAGGCCGCGACGGAAGAGAAACGCCCGCGGCTGCAGGGGCAGGCGCCATCCGTTGAGGACTTGGCGCAGGCTTACAGGATTCGAACCCGGAAAGTTATGCTAAGGGGGGACTGGTGGCGCCGCGAGGTCGGGCCGCTGTTGGCCTTCCTTGAAGAGGGCGGCGCTCCCGTCGCGGTTGTCCCGGGAGGAGCCGGCGCATTCGCCATAATCGATCCCAATGACGGCATTCCCCGGACATGCACGCGCGAGGTGTCGGAAACGCTGAAGCATGAGGCGGTCATGCTTTATCGGCCGCTCCCCGGCAGTCTGAGGACCTTGAAGGGGCTGGTCGGATACATCCTTCCCGGACTGCGCAACGATCTCGCGCGTGTTGCCCAGATGGGGCTCGCCGGCGGCCTGCTTGCCGCGTTTACGCCGATGATGTCGTCGGTGATGATCGAACAGGTTCTTCCGCGCGCCGATGTGGAGCAGCATATCCATATCATTCTCGGGCTTGTGGCCGCGGCCTTCGGCGGCGCCAGTTTCGAAGTCGTGAAAGCCTTCGCGCTGCTGCGGGTCGAAGGGCGCGCAGACCTGCACCTGCAAGCCTCTATATTCGATCGTTTGCTGCGTCTGCCAGCCGGGTTCTGTCGGCGGTTCACGGCGGGGGATCTGACCGACCGAGTGCTCGGCATCCAGACCATCCGCCAGACCCTCAGCGGGACGACGATACAAAGTTTGCTGGGGGTGACCTTCGCCAGCTTCAGCCTGGCGCTGCTCGTCTATTTCAATTGGCGGCTGTCGATCGTCGCATTGTCGCTGGTGGCTTTCGCGATCCTGGTCACGATTCTTCTCGGGCGCCGGCAGCTTCGCGAAGAACGCCACCGGATCGCACACCAGGGCGAGGCCGAAGGATTCATCCTACAGTTTCTCACCGGTCTTGCGAAACTGCGCATCTCCGCCGCCGAAGGCCGGGCTTATGCGAAATGGGCCGGATACTTCACGAAGCAGAAACAGCGCTTTGTGACCTCCCAGTCCTATGCGAATTGGCAGGACATCTTTCATACGGCGTATCCGGCATTGGCCACGGGGATCATCTTCGTTGCCGCGTCAATGCTGCTTGAGATGGAGGCGACCGACCTCCAACTGGAAGCCTTGGTCAAGGCGGGCGAGGATGGCGCCCGTCCGCCGATGTCGACGGGAGATTTCGTCGCTTTCAATACCGCATTCGGCCAGTTCCTGGCGGCGATGACCGGACTGGCAACGGCGCTGACCAGAAGCTTGACGGTCGTTCCCCTGTTCGAACGCCTGAGACCGGTCGTCGAGGCCGCGCCCGAGGTGTCGGACGACGACAAGGTCGCCGAAGTCTTGCGCGGGAACATAGAACTTAGTCATGTGTCTTTCCGCTATGATCCGTTGGGTCCGTTGGTGCTGGACGATCTGTCGCTATCCATCAACGAAAATGAATTCGTCGCGATCGTCGGGGCGTCCGGTAGCGGTAAATCGACTCTCGTTCGGCTGCTTCTCGGGTTCGAGAGTTGTTCCGCCGGCGATATCTACTTCGATCAGACCCCGATCAGCAGTCTGGACCTGGCCTCACTGCGTCAGCAGGTGCGCGTGGTCATGCAGAACGGCCAGCTGGCGACGGGAAGTATTTTGTCGAACATTCTCGGGGCGTCGGCGCGTTCCCTGGACGATGCTTGGTCCGCCGCACGGCAGGCCGGATTGGCGGCCGACATCGAAGCCATGCCAATGGGCATGCATACGGTTCTGATGGAAGGTGTAAATACGCTCTCCGGCGGCCAGCGCCAGCGCCTGATGATCGCCCGGGCTCTGGTCCAACGGCCGCGCATTCTGTTGCTCGATGAGCCGACCAGTGCGTTGGACAACAGCACCCAGGCGAGGGTCATGGAATCCATCGCATATCTAAATGCGACAAGGCTGGTCATCGCACACCGGCTTTCGACCGTTCGCGCAGCCGACCGGATCATCGTATTGGATCAAGGCCGCGTCGTTCAGGAAGGATCATATGACGAATTGATATCGTCCGAAGGGCCGTTCGCCGAAATGGCGCGGCGGCAATTGATTTAGGCAGGCAGAGAGGGAAGCTCATCATGCGCAAAGTGCTGGTGATATTGGGGCAATTGCAGGATTCCGACGTCGAATGGATGGCCCGTACGGGGATCAAACGGGCGTTCGGCGGCGGTGATACGATCATCGAAGAAGGCGTTAGAGGCGACAGTCTGTTCGTTCTTCTCGAAGGAAATCTTCGAATCGAGGATTCCAAAATCGGCACCATCGCTACCTTGGGAACAGGTGAAATCGTCGGGGAAATGTCGTTTGTCGATGACGCGCCGCCGTCGGCCAGCGTTATCGCGGATGGTGAATGTAGTGTTTTGGAACTGTCTCATGCCGCGCTGGAGTCCCGGATGGAGGATGACCCGGCATTCGGCAAGCGGCTGTACAAGGCACTGTGTTTCTTTTTGGCAGACCGCCTGCGCGGTACGGTCCGGCGATTCGGATATGGGCAGGTTGGTAGCCTGCGCAGCGATGATGTGATGGAAGACGAATTGGACGAGCGGTTGCTGGATAACGTGTCCATCGCCGGCGAACGATTCGACCGGATGCTTCGTACCCTCGCCACGGCACGTGCCGAGTAGAAATGATCGTGCGTGCCGTCGATCCCGACAGACGACTGGATGCCGCGGCGACCCTCGCCGGGGCCTTGGCGGCCCATGCCGCTGACCATCCTGGGAAAACGGCGATTACTTATCTGGTTGATGGCGAGCAGGAGACTGTGAGCCTTGGTTTCGGCGCGCTTTACCAGCGGGCCTGCGCCGTCGCACGGCAGATCAATGAGCGTCGGCCCGGGGCCGGGCGCGCCATCATTCTTCAGGCACCTGGGTTGGATTACGTCGTCAGCCTGTGCGCGTGCTTCATCGCTGGTATTGCGGCGATCCCGACGCCGCTGCCAACGGCACGGGTCGAGCGCACGTCCGCGCAGCGGTTTCAAAGGCTGGTCCAGGATGCGGCGCCAGAGATCGTGCTGACCCATTCCACGCATCTGCCGCGGTTGGCCCGCGCGATGACGCTGGACGGCGGGCCCAATGAACGGGTCTGCATCTCCACGGACGCCTGCGAAATCAAGGAGGTGCCGCCTCCTGGTGCCGAGATTACATCCGCTACCTTGGCGCTCATCCAATATACCTCCGGCTCGACCGGCGATCCGAAAGGCGTGCGAATTGATCATGGAAACCTTGCGGCCAACCTTGCCGCGATCGCCGGAAAGTTCGGACTGACGCGCGACAGCGTGGTCGTCAACTGGTTGCCGCCGTACCACGACATGGGGCTGGTCGGCGGCATACTGGAAGCCATCTGGACCGGCTATCACGTGGTCCTGATGGATCCGAAACATTTCGTCGCCCGGCCGTTGCGGTGGCTGCAGGCGATCGACCACTTCAAGGCGGATGTCAGCGGCGGCGCCAATTTCGCCTATGATCTTTGCGTCAACGCCCTGGCCAGGGCCGATGGCCCGGCATTTGATTTGTCCCGCTGGCGGCTTGCCTATAGCGGGGCCGAGCCGGTACGTGCCGCATCCATTGACCGCTTTGCCGATGCCTTTGCTCCCTTTGGATTTCGGCGCGGCGCCTTCTATCCCTGTTACGGGCTTGCCGAAGCCACGCTGATGGCGACGGGCCCTGATCCGGGCGCGGCACGGCCGGTAGTTGTGCCATTCCGGATCTCCGGGCTTGAACAGGGGCGGGCGATGCCGGCGGATGACGGGGCAGGAAACCACGATGACCTGCGCATGTTGGTGTCCTGCGGCACCCCCTGCGCGGATACGGCCGTCGAGATCGTCGAACCGGCGACCGGCGACCCGCTGGAAGACGGGATCATCGGTGAAATCCGCATTTCCGGGCCCGGTGTCTTCGGGGGCTATCACGGCGATCACAGCGATGCGGCTGAAATGGACCATGCTCCAACCGCGGGGCCCGGACAGACGCCCTTTCTAACTGGTGATCTTGGCTTCTGGCACGAAGGTGGACTGTTCGTTACGGGCCGCATCAAAGACATGATGATCTTCAACGGTCGGAACCACTTCCCGAACGACATCGAGGATGCAGCGGCGACCAGCCATCCGGCGGTCTCGCCCCATGGCGCGGCAGCGTTTTCCTTGGACACGGGGCAGGATGAGGTTCTTGTCGTCGCCTGCGAGATCCGGCGTGAATACCGCCGTGACACTGACTGGGCCGAGGTCTTTGCCGCCATCCACCACAAGGTGACGGAACAGTCCGGCGTGGCACCTTCGGATATCGTTCTGTTGATGCCGGGCGCCTTGCCGCGGACGACCAGCGGCAAGGTCCGCCGCACCGCCTGCCGGACCGCCTATTCCAACAACGACTGGGCGGTGATCGCGCGGGCAGCGGACAACGCTGCCTCCTTGATAGGACATACGACATCGAGCGGCTTCACTTTTCTATCGGCCGACAGGGACGAAAAGATGGCGCAGCTGTCCAAATATCTGAACTGGCGGGTGGTCGAATTAACCTCGACGCCCGAGGCGTTCGTCACCGGCGATACGGAGCTCGCATTGCTGGGGCTGGATTCATTGAAGCACGTCGAACTGGGGCTGCTGATTGAACAGGATCTCGGGGTCTCCTTGCCTGCTGATTGGACCGACCGGCGTTTGACTGTGGAGACGTTGGAAAGTCTGGTCCGCAGCCTCGCCCCGGTGGCGGGGCGACTGAAGCCATCGGGGGCGAATGCCGGGACCGAAGAGGCCATGAAGGGGCCTTTCACCGTGACTCCCATGCAGCGCGCGTTCCTGGAGGACGAAACGAAAGGCGCCGACGGGTTTCTCGAAATCATGTACTTTCGCACGCCCAAGGGATTGGATGCGGCAGCATTGGAAGCGGCGGTCAGTGCGCTGAACGACCATCATGATGCGTTCTCATTGCGCTTCGAAAAGCGCGACGGTGCATGGACTTGCCGAAACGAGGCGCCCCCTGCGGGTTCAGGGTTTCGGCGCATCGAGGTCCGATCCGGAGAAGGTCTGGATGTTTCCGCTTTGCGTGACGGGACCGTCGCGGAACTTAAGTCTTCGATATCGATCACAGATGGTCCGCTCGTCTCAGCAAGACTGCTGGACCGCGGACCGGGAGAGCAAGGTCTGCTGATCGTCGCTTTTCATCACTTGGTCGTCGATGCGCTTTCCCTGTCGATTTGGGCAACGCAGCTACAGGAAACGTATGCCAGGGCCCAGGCGAACCTGGTGCTGTTCCAAAAGCCGTCAAAGGCGCTTTTCGGCCCCTGGCTTGCCGCATTGGAGCGCCATGGAGAATCGGAAGGCGTCAGCGACGAATTGGACTATTGGAAGCAGGTTTGTGGCCCGGCGACGGATGCGATCGCGGACCTTTCGGGGAGAACTGGCGGCGAACACCGAATGCTGCCGGCGGGAAGGCCCTCGGCAGTACAGAACCGCATTCTACTGGAAAGATTCCCCGCGCCGATAGAACGGCAGGCGCTGTTCCTTGCAGCTCTTTCGAGGGCGGTAATGGATTTCCGTGATACTTCCTCACCGCTGATTCTCGTCGAAAACAACGGCCGCCATCGCTTCGTGGGGACCGATCCGCAGCGCGCCGTTGGGTGGTTTGTCTCGCAGTTTCCTGTGCGTATCACGACACATCCCGAAAACGGGCCCCTCGCAGATTACGAAGCTGCGCGGCAGTCATTGCTGACGGTGCCCAATGCGGGTGTTGGCTATGGGCTATTACATTCCAGACCCAAGTCGGACCCCGCACGGATCGAGATGGAGGGCCTCCAGCAGCCCGGCATCTATTTCCAATACCGAGGAAACATAGACGATACATTCCGTAAGAGCGCGACGTTCCCTGTCATTGGTGTTCACAACATCTTGGACCCATCTCAGGGGGCGCAACGACGGAGTAGCATCAGCCAATCGATTTGCCTTATCGCGGTCGTTTCCAAAGGGACCCTGTCCTGGTCCATTGCCTACGAAGGCGCGGACCTGGAAGGACAGGCCAGGGAGGTGAATGATGGGATTGGCCGGTTCCTGGCGGAGATCGCCGAAGCCGAGCATCGCTAGCGGCTTTGGAGCTTTTGCGTTTCCGCGGCCGCCATGTCGTCTCGCCGCGACGACGGCATTTTCAGGAAGGTCGATTGCCGTCATGCTGACTGGTGACGAGGACAATCGAAGCTGTGATTGAACAAACTAAAATGTTTCCGACAATTAATGTCGGAAACATTTTGAATTGTCCAAAATCGGGGTTAAAGGGCCCAGTTTGTGACAGTTGAGGCCGTCCAAAATCATGCTTTGATTTGTCCAAAGCCGGATAAATAACGCCTTAAAATGACCGTTCTCGCGCTAAATTTTCAATAACTTCAAGCCGTCTGGTTTCGATTGTCCTGGAATTGGTGGCTCTCGCCCTGGCCAACGAGTTCTTCCATTTCGGCAAGGAGGTCATCTGCCGCCCTATCCAGGTCGTGTCGGCGCAATTGACCGTCAGGCGGCAAGGCAACGTGGCAGAGTTCTCCTGGTTCCAAGCCGTTGGCCCAAGCCAAGCACTAGAACCATGAAGAGAACGTTTCGTTACAGACCGGTCGCGGCCGGAATGGCTCGATACTGTCTAATGCGGTTAAGCCGCAAACATGGGCGGCAGCCTTTGCCCAGGGTTGGACAATTTTAAACGGCGAGTATTTGATCACGACAACGCCCGTGCGCAGGGTTCTGCGGCAAAAAGTTCAGTACATGAAACCCGTGGTTTTCTCGAATTCTATGCGGCGTCAGAGAAGAACTGTCCCCTGATTCAGAAATCTTGGTCTGCGCCCTCCATACCCGGCAAGGGGTTCTGTCTGGATCCCTTGACTAGTGATCGATCACTTATCTGCGCCAATGGAGGGCGAAAATCATGTCCAAGAATTCCCATGCTCAGGGGGCGCATTCACGCGCCCATATGTTATTTGGAACGAGAAAAGACGACGATTTGTCCGGCGGGTCCGGAAATGACCGGATCTTCGGGCGTCGCGGTGACGATGTCATTGACGCGGGAGGCGGTGATGACCGTGTCAGGGGCGGCCGCGGTGACGATACCGTTGTCTACGTGGCGGCGGAGAATCAGGATGGTTATGACCGTTTTGACGGCGGTCCCGGCATGGATACGCTTCTGTTGGAACTTACCGGCGAGGAATGGCGCCGACCGGAAGTCCAGTCGGATATCCGGAGCTTCCTTCAATTCATCGCCGACAACACCAACCCTTTCGGCCAGGTGAACGGCCGCAAATTCCAGTTCGACGCATTTGGCCTTGAAGTGCGGCATTTCGAGAACCTCAAGATCGTTGTCGATGGCATCGAACTTGATCCGGCCGACGAGCCGGCCGTTGCCATTGATGACGAAGTCACGACCTTGGCAGAAGATGCAGCTGTTTCCGGCTCTGTTCTGGACAACGATCAGATTCCTGATCTGGTGGCGGCATTGGAACTTGTCGAAGGGCCTGCGCGAGGCGCCCTTCAGTTTAATAACGACGGAACATTCACATTCGATCCAGGCGATGCTTTTGACGAATTGGGTGTTGGAGAAACCGCTGTTGAAAGCTTCACCTACCGGGTGACTGACGTAGACGGCGATACGGACGTCGCGACGGTGCAGATCATTGTCACCGGGACGAACGATGGGCCGGTCGCTGTCGCGGACCAGACGGCAACCGATGAAAATCAACAACTGCTCATCCTCGCGTCGGACCTTCTTGCCAACGACACCGACGCGGATGCCAACGACGTTCTGACGATCCAGTCTGTCGGCAACCCGGTCAATGGATTTGTTTTCCTGAACGCAGATGGAAACGTGGTCTTCACGCCGACGCCGGGTTTCGCCGGCGAAGCGACGTTCGATTACAGCATTCTCGACGGTAGCGGTGTGCAGTCCACCGCTACCGTATCGGTCACCGTCAACGATGTTCCGGATCTGCCGACGCCAGGTGACGATGTTTTGATCGGAACGGCCGACAATGACACCATCGACGCGCTGGCCGGCAATGATCAAGTATTCGGCCTTGCCGGTCAGGACACTTTGTTCGGCGGCACCGGAAACGATTTCATCGATGGCGGCGATGGGGATGATTTCATCGATCTGGGCGACGGCAACGACATTGCTGTCGGCGGTGCCGGAAACGACTTCATCACCGGCGGAGCCCAAGCCGGCAGCAACGATCTCAATACTGCGAGCTACAGCGGTGCCACTGCGGCGATTTCTGCTGTCCTATCGGGCCCATTGGGTGCGGTAACAGGTGATGACAGTGTCGGTACCGACACGCTTGGTGTGGTGGACCGCATCTTCGGATCGGATTTCGATGACGTCTTCACCGTGGATGGCAGTTGGTCCGGCAGTCAGTTCACCGGCGGTGCCTATAATGAAATCCAGGGCGGTGGCGGTGATGACCTGATCATCGGCAACGAGATAACCAGATTAGGGTACCTGGATGCGGGTCCCGGCGGTGTGACGGTCGACTTCATTAACGGGATTGCGACGGGAGACGGGGTTGGTACGGACACGTTCTCAGGCGCCAGCCAGCTTCGCGGGTCAGATTATGGAGATACGGTGATCGGATCCGCCAATGACGAACAATTCCGCATGCGCGGTGGCGATGACGTCATTGACGGCGGCGGCGGGATTGACCAGGCGCGATATTCGAGCGCAACAGGCGACGTGATCGCAGATTTAGGGCCCGACAACCAAACGACGGCGGCAGTGATCCAGGACGGGTTTGGTGGGAACGATACCTTGATCGGCATCGAGAACATCCGATCTGGCAATGGCGACGACCAGTTGTTTGGTGATGTCCACCGGAACATCCTGCAAGCCGGCGGCGGCGATGATGTCCTCGACGGTCGGGGCGGGCATGACACGTTGCTTGGGGAAGGCGGCAATGATCACCTTTCCGGCGGCGATGGCTCCGACTTCTTGAATGGTCAGGATGGAGATGATGTGCTCATCGGTGGCAATCATTCCGACCAGCTATTGGGCGGGGCCGGATCGGATGTTTTCATCTTCCGGTCCTCTGAGGAGTCAAGCGTCGGCCAATTCATCCGCGACGTCATCTGGGACTTCGAAGCCGGCACGGGGAACACAGCCGTAGACCGGTTGGATATCTCAAGCCTTGCAACCGGGATGTTTGATTTTCTCGGTGCAGAAACGGAAACGTTCTCAGGCAGCGGCAATACGGAAGCGCGCTTCAATAACCAGACCAAGATACTGGAAATCGACGCCGATGGCGACACGCAGGCAGATATGGAGATCGAACTCCAGAATGTCGACATCGCCAATCTGGACAACGATGACTTTGTGACGTCCTAAGCATTTTTGCAATCAGGGCCGATACTGCGGCGGCGGGGAGATGTTCCCGCCGCCGTACGTTTGTCCCAATCAGGGAAAACCGCGCCTGTGTCCTCCATAACTCTGTCAGTACCGAAACAACGGGTTGCGGAGACCCTGACCATGACTGAGGGGACACAGATCAACGCGATGGTGGAAATCGCCCTGGCTCTGGCCATGGCGTTCTTTGCCCTGATGGTCCTGGCCTTTATTTCCATGGGAGCGGGGTTCGCATCAAAGGGCGTAGGTGCGGTTAGCGTGCTTACCGCCAACGGCGTGCCCGTGGCGGGAATGCCGACGGACCGGCCAGCGAACCAATCGGAGGTGCCGGCTGAAGCTGAGGTGACCGCCCAGGCGATCCCGCCGGATGCTCTCCTGATCTTTCACGGCGGGAGGTTCCTGGATGCCGAACTGACCCAGGCCGATCCCGCCACGTTCGCTCAAGGAAAGGTGCGGGTGTTTCTTGCCGTTGCGGCCGATCTGGCTTTTGCCGATGCCGCCGATGCCCGGCTGAAAGTCGCCGCAGCCGATGTCACCGTTGTTCCCTTGGATGGAAAATGGGCTCAAGCCCTGAAGGAGTTGAACCATGACAAACCGTAATCGCACCCCTGTCCTCACTGCGGGGCTGATCCTGGCCGCAGCCATGATGGGGGCCGTCGACGCCGCCGCTGCGACCCGAACCGAGGTCAAACGCATGATTATCGAGGAGGCAATGAACAGCCGCGTGCCACCGGCTCTTGCCTTGGCCGTGGCCAAGGTGGAATCGGATTTCCAGGACCGTGCCCTGTCAACCGCTGGCGCCCGGGGGGTGATGCAGATCATGCCCAAGACCGCACGGGACGAGTTCGGTGTCGGTCAAGACGAACTGTGGAATGCGCGGCTCAATATCCAGTTGGGTATCGATTACCTGGAACGTCTGTACGATCAATATGGCGGCCGCTGGGATCTGGCGCTCAGCCATTACAACGGCGGCACCTTAAAAGGAGGCCGCGGTGTCTTCGCGGAACCGCACAGCTATACCCGGAAGTATGTTGCCAATGTGTTGACGTGGCAGGCGCGGTATGGCGATCAGGCGCGCGTCTGGCAGGTCGCCGATGCGGGCGAGCCTGCGGACGGCTGGAGGGCGGCGCGGACCAAGCCGGCCCGCGATCCGGAAAGCGACGTGGCGGTGCCGTGGCGAATCACCGTCACGGAAATTCCCGATCACGAACAAAAAAGTGAGGGCTTGTCCGTGGCGGATGGTATTCAGGACCGAATCCGTCGTGCGCGAAGGGGCCTCGACGACTTTGCGGAGCGCGCCAAAATCCGCTGGTACGAAGGCTGAAAGCGGCCGGGCGGGGCGGCTATTCCCTTTCCCGCCTAGCCGTATAAACTCTGCGGCGGCTGTTCGATCAAAACGTTTCAGAGGGGGGTGGACGTGTCGGAAATTGAAGGGCCCTTCTTTCGTGCCGGCGCTGATGGCGTGCTGCTGGAGGAGTTCCGGGCACTCGCCGATGCCGGCCGGTTTCCCGCCCATCCGGTCCTGAAATGGCTTGCCCGCTTTGTCGTTGGTATGGGGGGAGGACCCAACAAGGACAGCCCGCTGGTCGAGTTATGCCATTTGGTTCACGCGATCGACATCCTGACGGGAAATGAAGGCGAAAGCCGCCAACTGTTCTTTCTGGGACTTGATCGCGCCGTTCCGAGGACCATCAGAACCCACCTTGTCTCTTTGACAATTGCCCCCGTCGACGGGCCGGTTTCGGTTGACGGTAAGGGGGTGGTGATCGACTACCCCGACAGTCCCTTCAGGGTGACCTTCGGCCGCATGCCGTTTCTCGTGGCGCTTTACGAGTTCCTGACCGCCATGGAAGGTTTTTCCTTTTACGAAGACCTCGGCGAGATCCTGAATGGCATGACCGCTTCGGGAGGTCCCGTATCGACACGCGCGGTTAAGGATGCGGCCAATCGAATCGCAAGCCGTCTGCGCGTCTACCGGCGCGAACATATGGAGTGGGCGGCAAATGACGAGAAGTTCGATGCCGTGCTTGGGTTTCTCAAAGACCATGCCGATGACGGACATTTTATTATCGACGACGAAGCGATTTTCGACTTCTGGCGCCTCCATTCCCAGGGAAAGGAGTTTCGAGGATACAAGACCGTGTTCGACGCATTCGTTACATTCCAGCGCGCCCTGAGATTGGGCGACCGGTCACAGTCGGCTGAACAGGCATCCGTGATGGGCACCGATGTCGAAGCGGGTGAGGTCGATCTCGCGGACGAGGCATTCGATCTCGAAACATTGGGCGATTGGGCTTCGCCCTTGGATGCGATCGACGACGAAGATCTGCAGGATATAAAATTTTTCAAGGGATCTAGCGAGCGTAAACCCATGGAAGCCCTGATGACATACGGACCCGATGCTGTGCGATTGCCACGGGCCTTTTTGCGCCTGGAATCGTTTGCGCCGATCCAATCGGGCATCACCAACGATCTTCAGGTCAAACGTGGGCGTGACTCCGTGTCCCGCCGCATCGCCTGCACCGATGCCGAGACCTATGACCAGAAACGGAACCAATACGCGGCTTTGCTGTCCCATGTCAGAAACCTGGAGAAAGCCGTACTGCACGCGCTTGTCGAAACACGCGATACGGCCACGGTCCCGTTGCACGGTGCACGAGGCCTGACCTTGGCCGAGGACGAAGGCCTACCGGACATGAACCCCGTTGCGGAGGAGGCCCGTGAAGCTTTCCGCAAGTTGGTCCGCAAGGGATTTGAGGAAATCACCGATCCCGGAGATCATAGAGGTGAGGCATTCCGCCGTGCGGCTGCTCCTCTCGTAACCATCGCGCATGTGCTGCAATCGATGCTGGATGCTGCTGATGATCTTGGGGCGAAATCCGACAGCCTCCAAAGCTTATTCAGCGACGACAAGTCGGCCTTCAGCATGCAATTCGCGGCCATTTACGGAGATGCGCAATGACCCGGTATCGCATCCCCGAAGGGAAGGACATGGATATGGTTCAGCAAGCCTATGCGGAACTCGCCTCTGTGGACCAACTGGTCCAGGGTGATGGTGATGGCGCTGAGGTCCCACGCCGCGCCACGGCCGGAGACCTTTATGCCTTTGCCACCGGCGATCAACGCCATGCGGGGACGGTAAAGCAGGGGCTCTTGCGGTTTCCGCAGATGCGCACGGTGTTGAAGGCCATGCTGGCAGAGGTCTCCGTCGCATACTTGCCGGAGGTCGCCGCCGCGGCAAGCGACGAATTCCCGGAACGCCGTGTCGATCAGGGTGTGCTGCGGGTCCAGCGGTCACAGGCGGAGCCGTCGCAATTCTATCTTATTTTCGAAGTGGCCGAGGGATATGAGGCCCCGACAGTGTTGATTGTCTGCGACCGCGAGGAGCAGTTCGAACAGATTGTCCTGCCCGCCCCCCGGCGCGGAACAATCCAGCTTGCCGTCACCCAAGCCAGCGGCGTCCCGGACATGTTGCGCGATCCAAAATCCGCGATCTATTTGCGTTGACCGGGCGCTGATATCCGATATGAGCATTGCCGTTTTCATCGCAACGTCTTCCGGACCGGTTCGGATTGAACGTATCATCGGGGAAATGACGCCCCAGTCGAATATCTTCCTTGGGCGTGGCTACAAACCGCTTGAGCCCGTCAGCAGTGATTACGATGATTTCGTTTCCGTGGGCGGGCCCGTTCATCGGGCGTTCGGTCCATTTGAAACACCGGCTTTCCGGTTGGACGTATCCGGCGCCGTTGCGGCGGGAAACAGTTGGGAGTTCGCGGTTTTCACGGCGCATGGACTGGCCAAGTGGGGCGCCTTGGCCGGAATGGGCGACCCGTTTGACCAGGCATTGGTCCTGACCGGCCAGGTGGATACGGATTTCAGGATCGGCTCGGTCGGTCATATCCCTGAAAAGCTGGCCGCGGCCGAACCGCTGATCAATGAGTTGGTCGCGGCGGGGAAAGCCGTTCAAGTTTGTGTGCCGAGCGACGACAGCACGGCGGGCAAGTGTGGCCCGATTAACGTGACCACCATGGTCGACGCGGCAAAATATGTCGCTGATTTGACTGGCGATGCCGTTCCAGCGGCGCCGCCCGCACAGGCACCACCCCGGTCTGAGGGGGCGAGTCGAAGAAGACTTTGGATTGCGGCGGCCGGTACGGTTGCCCTTGTCACCGGGGTGGCGATGGTGGGTTATCTGGCGCCGATAGAGCAGGCCGCCGTCGATCCTGGCCGGTCGCAATCGGTGGCCGTGGAGCCGGCCTTATCCGCGGCCGGAACGGGGATCGCGTTGTTCGAGCTTCGGGCGCCGGCGGGAAAATCCTGCATTGATGTTCATTTCGCCGGTGTTGAACCGACGGAAATGGCGGTGCCCTGGACTCAAGGTCATAAGGGGCAGAGCACGTTGAGCGGAATCTGCGCGTTGCGCTTTGAATTTCGAACAAGCTCGTCCCGTGCTGCGGTGACGGCGCGCCTCGCCGTACTGTCGGGTAAGTATCTTGATCAGTCCTCACCTGTCCGCAGCGCGAGGTTGGACAAGAATATATCTTGGACCCTGCCGCTACCTGATCGCATGGCTGAACCTCTGAGACTCGAAGCGGCAATATTGGACAGCGAGGGCCACCGGGTTTCGACCCGCAATCACGAGGTGCTGCCATGATCCGCAAAGGGTTTTTTTTGGGGGGCATTGCGGCGTTGGTGATCTGCGGAGCGGTGGGGGCTGGTTCGTCCGCGCGGGCAGGTTCCGACAACGGCGACATCTACCGGGCCATGGCGGTGGAACTGATCGCCGGCATCAAACAGATGGAGCAGCCTGCGACCGGGTCCGACAAAATTGATCAGGCGTTGCTTTATCTTCAAAAGGCATACGACTACGTCCGCAATAAGCGTGTCCGGGTGGCGGTCTGGCCGTTCAACGGCGCCGACGTGCCCATGTCGTCCGAAGCCGCCGAGGATTTTAACGAAGGTCTGTACGCGGCGTTGCTGACAGAAAACGCCGGGCGTTTTGATTTTGTCGTGCGCAGCGAATTGACAGCTCTGATCGATGACATGGAACAGACCGGGGCGTTGGACGAGGCTGCTGAAAACCCCCTGGCTGCTTTGATGGAAAACGCGCGGAAGATCGATGTCCTGATCCGTGGCCGACTGCGGCTCAAGGATGGCAAGGTCAGCCTGACCTATAAGGCGGTCAACGTGGATGGTCGCGTCATTGCGGCAACTTCGCCTCGGATCGTTCAAACGGGCGCCATCGAAAGAAAAAGCGTCACCCTGGTGCGTGCGGTCAAGGAGGCCGCCCGCGCATTGGCGGATGGTGCGCCGGATCTCAACGAATTGCGGCTTGGCGGTATCCGTTTTCAGGACAGCGGTGCGCAGCCGGCCTTCGGGCGGCGGTTCCTGGAACTTCTAGCGTCGGAGATCGCGGGGTTGTCCAATGACGTCGTGACTGGTCAAACTTTGAAGGTCACCAACCTGCGGGCGCCGATTGCACGTGGTGTCAGCGTAACAGGGAAGGAGTTGGCCGATCACAAGTTGGGCGGCAAGCCGGGGTCGTACCTGTTGAGCGGCACCTATTGGGATATCGGCGACGAAATCGAAATCCGGGTCGCCCTGCGCGATGTTTCCGGCAGGACGATACCCTGGGTCGGGCGGATCGACCGGCGAGACGCAGGGACGACCCCCATTCGGCCCGCATCCAACCTGGCTCCCTTGCGGGACGAAGACGGCGGACCGCTGGCGTTTCACCTGCTCAGCGACCGGGGCCGTGATCCGGCCTATCGGCTGGGCGAGAAAATGAACCTTCTGATTCGGGTCGGCCGACCGGCTTGGGTTTATTGCTTTTATCTGCAGGCTGACGGCACCGCGATCCAGCTGTTGCCCAATCCGCATTTCTGGAAGAATTTGACAGAACCGCTGCTTGCCGCCGGTGTCCTTCACAGGGTGCCTGGCGAGGCGACTTTTCCGTTCGACTTCGTAATGACGGAACCCGTCGGCACCGAACTGATCAAATGCTTCGCAACCTCCAGGGACGTGACGGATAATTTACCCGCCCATTTGCGCGGCCGGTCATTGTCACCCTTGCCGAAGGGCGCGATCGCTAACCTCTCAAGTATTTTCAGGGCCTTGCCTGACACCACCATTTCCGAGCAAAGCCTTGCCGTAACCGTGTCGCGGTGACTGTTTCGGGTCATTTTATCCGTTTCGCGTCAAAACCACACTCTGTGGCCTCCATCACCAAGTGCAGGAAACAATTTCAACCGAACCCCAATTCGGTTTACTTGGAGACGAAGATGAAACGCTTGATTTTGAGCATTGCCGCCGCCTTGGTTTTCTGTGCCCTGGGCCCGGTTCAGTCGGCCCGTGCCGGGGAAGAGCCGAATATCCTGGTCATGGGAGATGACTGGAACCCCGCATCCGTTCCCCGGTCGACCCGCGTGTTCAAACAGGTTCTGGACGCGCTGTCCGAAGAACTGAACCGCGAAGGTTTCGCGGTCTATGACGAGATCGCCGTGTCCCTTGACGATTTCCGGCAGAACCGGGTTCGTCGGACGGATGCCGAGTTGATCGACATCGCACGATCGGTCAAACGCCCGCCGATTGACGTGGCGGTCATCTTTTCGATCTTCGCCAGCACCTCGAAGACCAACTACACGACCAAGATCCGCACGCGCGTCACGGGGCGCCTGCTGAACGTGCGCAGCGGTAAGCGCCTGGGTAACTTCGAAGTCGACCTTCCCCGGTCCGACAACGTGTCGCCCAACTGCAATCGGGAATGCATCCTGGAAACGGTTGGCAGCAACGCCAAGAGTCTGGCCTTGGACTTAGGAGTGGTCTTGGCCCAGAAGCTGGCCTGGCTGATCCCTGCCAAGGAGCGCGAGGCCGAGGAAAAAACCGAGATACAGGCCGGACTGAGCACAGCCTTTTCCCTGACCTTCAAAGGCTTCACGGCCGACGACATTTCCCGCATCGAGGAATACATGGTCGCCTTCAAAGGCTACCGCCACCATCGTCCGGTCAAGTCGTCCCTGCGGACCAACGAATACTGGTACGAGACCGACAGCGACACAGCGCGCCTTAACCGGAACCTGCGCCGCATGATCGATCACATGGGGCTGACAGGGCGAGTGACCTTTTCGGGTAGCACGTTCGTCGTCGAGAATATTTCCCCCAACAAGCAGCGCTGAAGCTTCCGATCCGGATACGGCGGGGACACGGTCCCCGCCGTTTTCATTTCAAGGTTCTTGGTTATCGCAAAACGCCCCTCTATGACCGCCATATCCCGTTCAGCACTTATGCCCGTTGGCGATACGAACGGAGACGACCTATGAAGCATCTGGCAATTTTCCTGACCGTGATGACCCTGCTCGGTGGCTGTGCGGCACATGTCCCGCCTGCCGCAGGGCCGAATATCACGGTGTTGGGTGAGACCGGCCGGGCGGGCGGATTACCCCGCGATGACCAAGTATATAAAGGCGCGGTGAATGGAATTTCCGACGCGTTGGTTCGCCAGGGGTTCCGGGTCTTTGATGAGACCATGGTTCTGCCGGCCAATTTAACGGATCAGTTTTCCCTTACTCAGGCCGACATCATCGATTTGGTCCGGAGGGCGACCCGGCCACCGATCGACATCGCGGTGATATTTTCAATCCACGGAGTTAGCGAAACCGTGCCCTACGCGCGCAAGTTCCGGATGGGGGTCTCCGCCCGGATGATCGATGTTGCCAGCGGTCGAATCCTGGCGAGCCATGATGCCGTCACGCCGGGTGCGGAAACTCTTCCCTTGAACTGTGATCGAAACTGCCGGTACGGCGGCATCGCTCGCCAGGCGAACCTGCTGGCGGCCGATCTTGGTGCTGTCCTGGCGGCGAGGCTGAGGGAACCTGCGGTTGGTGTTGCCCAGAACACAGCTCCCGTATCTTCCGTCACCGAAGCGGAAACATCAGGTGCAGTATCTGTACGGCCCGCCGGGGCTTCCGCCGCCTATGTCCTCGTCTTCCGAGGATTGGACGCGACCAAAGGGGCGGCGCTGGAAGATGCGATCGAAAACCTGTCCGGCTATGAACATCATCGCATGGTTTCCACCGGGCTTGGCCAGCGCGAATACTGGTATGAAAGCAGCGCGGGAGCGGAGCATCTGGAACGGGCCCTTCGGGCGGCGGTTGAAAGGCTGGGCGTCACCGGTTCCGTGGTGTTCAATGGATCGTCGTTCGTGGTGGAGGTTGAAGCGGAGTGACGATGGGGAAAACGCATTGGGGTTCGACCGGTCGGTGGGCGACGTGGGCTGCCGTCGCGTTATTGTTCATGACGTGGCATGCGCCCGTTGCCGGCGCGTCTGACACATGCGCCGCCGCGCACGGTCTGTTTCAGGCGGATGCCACTGGTGCGGACGAGGACATCTTGGCCCGCGTCCTAAAGGCCTGTCCTTCTCATTCCCTGGCGCTCAACAATCTTGCCGTCGTGCGGGAAAACCAGGGCCGGCTGGCCGAAGCCAAAGCACTTTATGAACGGTCGATTGCTCACGGTGGTGGTGCAGCGCCTTATGCCGGTCTTGGCGACGTATTCGTCAAACAGGGCGAAAAAGAGAAGGCCGGGGCGGCGTATCGAAAGTTTCTCGAATTGCTCAAGGACGAGATCGCGAAAGGCGATCCCCTTGGTCTGGCCGTGTATGAGGAGATCTATCGAAGGAAACTGGAAAGCCTGGGCCAACAAGTGCCGCCGGCAGGTCTGGTCTCGGCCGAGACGGTAACCCGAGGATTGACGGAACCGCCGAAGCCATCGCGTGGCGTCACCCTAGTTTATCATGAGCGGCCGCATATCAATGTTGCGATCTTGTTCGAGTTCGACAGCGCCCGGCTGACACCGCAGGCGCGGGCGCAATTGACGGAAATTGCCCGCGCCCTCCGCTCGGAAAATCTGAAAGGCAGCCGCATTCTGATCGAAGGCCATACGGACAGCCGCGATGATGCCGGCTACAATCTGGATCTGTCCCTGCGCCGGGCCCGTGCGGTTCGCGCAACCCTGATTTCCATGAAGATCTCGGAAACCCGTCTGATCCCAACCGGGAGAGGCGAGACTCAGCCCATTTCAGAGAACGAATCCGAAGCGGGCCGGCAACGGAACCGCCGCGTGACGTTCGTCAATTTGGGTGGCCGCTGACGGCTGAAAATTATCGAGCAGTTGGGAATTTCCTTCTCTCCGCCCTCCATACCCAGGTCAGGACAACCAAGCACCGAGGTATGGAGCCATGTTTATCCCTACAAAATTCTTTCGCGCGGCCAGCGCTGCGATCGCCCTTTCGGCGGGCCTGACGGCCTGTCAGACGTTCGGCACCGTTCCTGGTGCCGAAAGCATCGGATACCGCGAAGCACGCTTCGCCGAAATTGCTGCAATCCAGGCGTGGCGAGCATGCCGGGATGATGCGTTGGCGCTTGACCGCCAGGCCCAGGAAAACGGCGATGCGTCCAAGTACTTGGCGAGCGCCCGTCTCCTTGTGAAATGCGAAGCGGATCTGGGGCCGGATGGCGCCCAGGCCGCCCGCGATGAACGCCTGCGCGCTTTTGCTGTGGCCGTACAGAACCGCCTTAAGGGCGGGGATGTGGTGAGCGCCCGGTCGGATTTGGAGAAACTGAAGCGGGGGTTCCCCGACCAGGACCTTTATCTGGCGGACGGCGGGTCATTCATCGCGAGCATGGAAGTACTGCTCGGCATACGTGGCCAGGATGGGATTGAGCCGTTCGCCCTTGCGAACATACCGGGTCCTATGAAAGTCGAGTTGCGGCGTGTCCGCTATTGGCAACGTCATTGAGGGAGGACGCAGAATGATTTCGCACCCCATGTTCCTGATGCGCGCAACCGCGTGCGCCGCCGCATTGCTGATCACGGCACCGGCCGTTGCCAGTTCGCCCAGCGCCGAGGCGCCGAGCTGGTCGCCCAAGGCATCCGAGACGTTGGTCAAGCTGCCCGCTGCCTATCTGAAGAAAAACCTCGATCAGGACTTTATTGATTCACAATTGGGCCGCGCGCTTACCGAGACGGAAACCAACATCGAATTGAAAGGGAAAACGCTTTCCGATCTTAAGGCGGCCATCGGCCAGGCACGGGGCGACGACCTAAAGATGGAGCTACGCCATCAGCTCCTGGCCGAGAAGCGTGCCTTCATCGACCTGATGAGCCGAAAGAACGATATGAAACGCCAACGTGCCACGACGAAACTGAAACTGTTCGAAAACATGATTCGCGTCGCCGGAGAAAAGAACGGAAGGCAGAGCCCTGATGTGGCGGCATTGATTGAAAAACAAGATGCCGCGCACCGACGGTTTGCGAAATCGGCGGTGCAGGTCGATATGCGGGTGTTCGAAACAGGGCAAGCGCCGGAATCAAGGTATGCAGCCCAGTATGCCGAAAACCTGCAGGCAATAGAGAAATTGATGGGTCGGATTTCCGCCCATTCAGCAAACCAGGCCGCGGTCGGAGATGACGGCACCCCGATCAGCCGCGAAGAGCATCTGCGGCACCTGATGCTCGAAGCACAGGCCGAACTGTCGCTCCTTGATCAGGAAGACACGGTCCTTGGCTACATGGCCAAGCTTGTGGCGCTGGACGCTCTGGCTTTGTCGGAACAGGCTTTGGACGCGGATCTGGCCGACAGCAACCTTCCTGGGGACGTGAGTGCTGCCAAGGCAGTGAGCATGTTCCTTGGAAACTGAACCATTGCACTGGAAAGAAGGAATGCAAGCCATGAAGTCGACCGTATTTGCCGCTGCCTTGATCGCCCTGACTGTCCCCGCAGTGCAGGCGGGGACACTGGAAAACCTTGAAAGGGAACGCGCCTTGCTGATCGAGGTCTTCCGTGATGCGGGTCTTAGCCTGGCAGAACGGCAGTCACGTATCGAAAGCACCATGCCCCGGCTGATCGACCTGGAACGCATGGTATTGCGTGATGACAGTCTGAAAGGACGTAACACCCCGGCCGTGCGCAAGGCGTTTGCCAATTACGATCTGACGTTCCTGGCCCATGCCAGCGCTGAACACAGACGCACGGCCCTCGATACCTGGCTTGAACAGATCGGGATGACGACGGCGGCACTGACTTCGGCCCGCATTGGGCGGAGGTACTGAGATGATCCGCATGCGGGGCTTGTTGGATGCCGGCAATCGCGCTCTGGCCTATGGTTTGGGGTTGGGGGTGCTGGCGCTGGCTGCCGTTGTCTGGCAGAGCGGGCACTCGGCGATGGAAATCACGGATCGAGTCGCGACGGTCTTTGGTTTGACGTTTCTGGTGTTGCTTGTCTGCCTGGTTCTGGCTGTCCTGTTCTGCTGGGTGCGCTTGCGGGAAGAACATCTAACACCGGGCGAGCGGATGACTTGGACCGAGGCGGGCCTGCACGCGGCGGGCGGAATCGCGACTTTAGCACTGACCTACACCTTATTGGGGATCAGCCTCGGTATCGCCGGCTTATCCGGTCAGCCGCTGACGCCGGAAACGGTACAGACAGTGATCCAGAATTTGACCCGCGATTTCAGCATGGCCTTCATGACGACTGTCGTCGGCCTGCCGCTTTCCGCGGCCGCGCAAGCACTTGTCCGTATTTCAGCCCAACATATGACTGCTATGAATGACGGAGATGGAAAATGAAGTTTCTGATCTTCAACGCGGCGGTTCTTTGCGCCCTGTACTTTCTGCTCACCGGAAATGAAGGTCTGATGGACGTCGCTCGAGAAACCGGCAAAGCGGCGGTCGAAGTGCAGCCCCCAGGCTACCCGGCGGACAAAGAGATCGTGCAAAACGTGCCGCCACCCGTGACTGAAATGGGGACCGTCAAACCGGCCGGCGCTGCGGTTCCGACAACAGAACAAGCGGCGGAGTCCCGCGATGCCCTCAACCCGCCGGACGTATTAAGTGGCCTGCAGACCACCGGGGCACCGGCATTCATGTCGCCTCATGAACGCCGCCGCGAATTGGTGCATTTGGCAGAGGATATGGAGCGAGTGTTCGTTGATCGTTTGGCCCGCTAGACAGTGAGTGCCGACAGTTGTTCCAACAGATGGAATGCCAAGTCAGGTGTTTGATCCAGCGTCGGAATTCCTGGATAATCCGGCATCTCGAAGGAACCGATTGTAGAGAAATGACACGCTTATTTATCGCTCTCATTCTGGCTATTTCTGTCTTTGCTACGGAAGTCTCGGCTTCGGAACCGGTTCCCTATCGCCCGTTGCCGGCCGGCACGGTCGTCACCTATGACAATTGGGCGTTCGAGGTGATTGAGCAGGATGGATTTGTAACGATCAACAAGGGATGGGAACAAAGTGCTCACGACGTTACGTATTACCGTGAGTACGGAGGCCTCCAACGTTTCGGTTCCAACGCGTTGACAAAAACACCTGCGGGACCCGACACAAGCGAATTTTCGTCCAAGGTCAGAAATAGCGGCGCGGCCGCGATCCGCGGTTTGTTCCCGTTGGAGGTAGGCAAGCAGATCCAATACGAGGTCGCGGACAATCTCATTCCATCGAGTACAGGTATTGGCAGTACGTTTTTTCGAACCTGGCAGGTTAAGATAGAGGTGACAGGAAAAGCTTACCTGCGCGCCAAATCCACCCAGGAAACCTACGAGACATTCGTCATTAAGCGGACGTCAGTTGCAAAAGCGTTGGCGTCGAATTCGGGGTTTGGTTATGCGGCCGAACTGACGGCACAGCATATCGTCGACACGTTGTGGTTTCATGCCCCAGCGGGGATCATCGTGAAGGCGAAGCGGACCTGGGTTTCGGGCGACCCTCGGGAGTTTGGCGATGTGAGTGACGGAAACTACACGTTGCGGAAGGTCAAATTCCCCAACGGTTCCGCCAATACTCTGCAACCGACCGATTCTTACGGCGCTCTGGCTTATGCACCGCCGTCGTCCTATCCGCAGGCGTCGACACCGCCTGCGGGGACGGAGGTGCCGGACGCCTCTTCTGGATATCCAGCTGACTATGCTGCCTGGAGCAAGGTCAAGGACAGCAATGACCCCAAGGCGATGGCTTGGTTCATTCAACAGTTTCCTAACAGTGCGTTTGCCGAAATCGCCCGGATCCGACTGGAGGGGCTAAGCGGTGACCAAAACGGGAGTCTGGCGCTGGGGGCGGACGACCTTGCTTATTTGAAGAAGTCAGTACGGTTCGGCGCCTATCACGCCCTGGTCATTGGCAACAACGGGTATCGCCATTTGTCCAAGCTGCGAACTGCGGTGAACGATGCTCGCCAAGTTGCGCGGGTTCTGCAGGATCATTACGGCTTCAAGGTGCGGTTGCTGATCGATGCAACCCGCGCCGATGTGGTCAACGCCTTGGATGAGTATGCCGAACGGCTGAATAAGACGGACAATCTGCTGATTTACTATGCCGGGCACGGCTGGCTGAGCAAGAACGCCGACCGAGGATACTGGCTGCCCGTCGATGCACAACCGAACCGGCGGCTCAGCTGGATTTCAAATGCCACGGTGACGGACAGCCTGCGCCTGATCCGCGCCAAACACATCATGGTCGTTGCCGACAGCTGCTTCTCCGGCAAGTTGACCCGGGGGGCTACGGTGCGTCTGCAATCCGGATCTCCGCGTGACTATTATGCGCGCATCGCCGGCAAGCAGGCACGGGTGGCCTTGGTTTCGGGTGGGCTTGAACCCGTCGCCGACAACGGCGGGGGCGGCCATTCGCCCTTTGCCAAGGCGTTCATTCAGGCATTGGCCGAAAACAGGGGCGTGTTGGACGGCACACAGTTATTCGCCCGGATCCGCAGACCGGTCATGACCGCGGCAAAGCAGACGCCGGAATATGCGGATATTCAGGGGGCTGGGCACGATGGGGGTGATTTCCTGTTCGTCGCGAAATAACCTCGATTTCGCTCTTATAAAAACACTCTCTGGGTCCTCCATAGCCATCGTTACAAATTGGGCGAATGGAGGCCGACATGCACAATCAGACCACGCTTATCCGCTCTGCGGACGAAAACGAAATCATCTTCGTTCTGCGTGACGAGGTTGCCCGCACGAATGGTGGTGAACTCCGCAGGCATCTTCTGGATAACGTTCGCCGCACGCGCCGGCTGATCGTCGATTGCGGCGGCGCCGATGCGCGCGATACCAGCATCCTGGCTTGTCTGGTCGAGGCCCTTCACCTGGCCCGGTGCCTGGGTGTGGAGTTCCAGCTTTCCCGCGTTTCCGGCGAGATCCAGCGGATCTTTGACCTGTTCCGGTTGCGCCCTTTGTTTCCGGTCGTCGATCAGGCGGCATAGGACAGGCGGCGAAAGGTGTTCGGAAATCTCCATTTGCGCCGAAGCATCTTGCCGTCTGTTGGAATGACCGTGCTTTTCGCGACCCTGCTCCTGACAAGGATAGAGAGACCTGTCGGTCCTTCGCCGAACGAAGTTTTACCTGTTGCTCCTGAGGCCTCCTTGCCTGAACTCACGGCTCCGGCGGCGGTAACCCTTCCCCCGCCGCCGGAGCGGGCTCTTTCCCTCAGGTCCGCGACCGTCCTGCAGACAAGCCGGCAGACGATCAGCGAGACGCCGGCCCTGATACCGCTGACGCCCGCGTCAATTCAACCGAACTCCCCAGTGCCCTCGCTCGCCGGTACGGCGCCGGCGCCGACCAGTACCTCTCAGGACCGCGCCGATGAAACGCTACGTGGACGCTCGTTGCTCAAGGTGTTGGAAAGCGGAAGCGGGCCTTCGGTGGAGATCGCTTGGCCGAACAGTGGTCAAGACAGGGAACGACTGTTTCAAATTCTTCAACGCTGTCACGGGATGAGGTCCGCCTTGATGACGGCGAGTGGACGGTTGTTGGCGGTGGACGGCCCGCCGGGCGCGGCATGGCAGCCGAATTTGGATTTATTCAGTGGGTTTGTTCGCGCGGCCGCCGGTGTGAGGACAAAGGGAGAAACGAAAATCGTGGCCAGAATCCGAGTGCTTCATGGCAGTATCGGCAGCCACGGCGAGTTGGTGCGCTTGTTCCCAAGGGAGGTTGACGCGCGGATGCTGGGCCGTCTTTACGCGCTGGTTGGTCGGGACTATTTGCAGGCCCGTCATATCACCGCCGCCTACCATCTAAAGGACGGGCAGGCATGGGTCGGCGACCTGCGTGTTGATGGACAGTCGTTGGACGGTCGTATTGACCTGATCGGAGCCGGACAATGCTGAAACAGAGCGTGGTCTCGTTGATTATCCTCTGTGGCATGTCGGCCTGTACGGAAACGCAGTACCGCCCCTTGACCCCAGAAGCATCGGAACCAAGCGGGCCCCAAGACGGCCTGTTCGGGCGGGAAGTCCGCTTTCGTCTGGCCAATGCGTTCTACGAACGTGCGCCGGACTGCGTCGTGATCTGGCCTGCGACGGGCGGCCAGGCCAGCGCGTTGGAGGTCGCCATCGCCCGTCATTTGTCCGCGAAGGTTAAGCGCGTAATCGGGCCAAAGGACAGGGATGCGGCTGCGCGCGCCCATGCATTGGATTTGCGGGATTCTGTAGACCGCCGTCGGTTTGCGGATGTCTGCGATTGTGGTTTTGCCATAGAGGTCCGGGGTGCTCGAAACGATCAATCTTATGCCGTCTTCTGGTCGCAGCAGAGCTTCCGAATTGATCTTGAATTGCGTGCGATCAAGGACGGAGCCATCCTTTGGCGGGCTCGGCATCAGGCGAATAGAAGTGATGGTGGATTGCCGCTTTCACCAATGGCTTTTGCCGTAAATACGGCGGTGGCTGGCGCACACCATCTGGATGACGACGTTTCTCAATCTCTTGTAGACGATGGCCTCAGGCGGATCTTCGTGACGCTGCCGGATTTAAGATCACCACACATACTGAATTGAGTTTGGCACGGGCGCTCCCTCCGAAGCGCAGACTTCTTATAAATTTCTGTAAAATTGAAATCTTTGGAGAAAAATCGGTCAGCCTTAGTTGTCATTTGGACAATCTAAGCTGTGATGGGACAAACTAAACTGTTTCCGACAATTGTAGGAACCAACACTAGATTTTAAGGATCGATCTGTTTTGGGCAGTTCGTCCGCTATCTGCCCTTTAAAAAGCAGAGGCCTATTATTTAAAGGGGCCAGGAATCAGGAAGCTATTTTTTAATGAATTTGCCTGCCTTGGTCCCGGCCCATCGGCGGGCATATGTTCGCCGGGGAAACAACCGAATTGCCGGCTCTTGATTTATGAAGATTTCGGCCAAACGAAATCGGGGCGAAGCCCTTCAAACACTGGTCGCCCGTCGTTCGGCTTCGGCGCGCCGGTCGCTGGATCGTAGAAGGCGTGGTAGGTCGCCGGCAGGGCGTCCGCGTCATATCCCATCAGGTTCGGCACGATCACGCGAATTCGCTTTTCCTTGTCGTCCAGCATGATCGGCGTCCCACAGGTGACGCAGGTGCAAAGCTCCAGCGGCCCGTCGGGGTTTTGGTCGTTGAACGGCTGGCGGTTGAGCGCATCAACGTTGTCGACGGTCACGTCGCCATGTTTGAAGAACATGACATGGGTCGAGTCCTGGCCGGTCACGCGCCTGCATACCGAGCAGTGACAGGTGTGATTGTCGATGGGGTCGGCATCCGAATGCGTATGGATATGGTCACAGCCGCCTGAATGTTTATGCGTCATCGTTTGCTCCCTTTCATAAATTGTCGTCTGATGAAATGCCAGTCGTCGCGGGGCATTCGGTTTGGCCGAACGGCCTTGTGGTTAAAACTCGACAACGCTTCGGATGCTCTTGCCTTCGTGCATGAGGTCGAAGCCCTTGTTGATGTCTTCCAGCGGCATGACATGGGTGATCAGGTCGTCGATGTTGATCTTGCCGTCCATGTACCAGTCGACGATTTTCGGAACGTCCGTGCGCCCGCGCGCCCCGCCGAAGGCGGTGCCGCGCCACGACCGGCCGGTGACCAATTGGAACGGCCGGGTCGAGATTTCCTGGCCGGCGCCGGCAACGCCGATGATGATGCTTTCGCCCCAGCCCTTGTGGCAGCATTCCAGGGCCTGACGCATGACATTGGTGTTGCCGATGCATTCAAAGGAATAATCCGCCCCGCCCTTGGTCAGTTCCACCAGATGGGCGACCAGATCGTCGCCATGGTCCGTGGGATTGACGAAATGGGTCATGCCGAACTTGCGNGCCAGTTCCTCGCGCGCCGGGTTCAGATCGACGCCGACGATCATATCGGCACCGACCAGTTTGGCGCCCTGCAGCACGTTCAACCCGATGCCGCCCAGGCCGAACACGACGACGTTCGATCCCGGCTCCACCTGGGCCGTGTTGATGACGGCGCCGATGCCCGTGGTCACGCCGCAGCCGATGTAGCAGACCTTGTCGAAGGGGGCGTCTTCGCGGATCTTGGCCAAGGCGATTTCCGGCACCACGGTGAAGTTGGAAAANGTCGAGGTGCCCATGTAGTGGAANACNNNCTCGCCGTTCAGCTTGAACCGCGAGGTGCCGTCGGGCATGACGCCTTGGCCCTGGGTTTCACGAATCGCCTGGCACAGATTGGTCTTGGGGTTCAGACAGTATTCGCANTGCCGNCATTCNGGNGTGTANAGGGGNATGACNTGNTCNCCCTTCTTCANGGANGTGACGCCGGGGCCGACNTCGACCACCACGCCNGCACCNTCNTGNCCCAGNATGGCGGGAAAGATGCCTTCCGGATCGGCGCCCGACAGNGTGAATTCGTCCGTGTGGCAGATGCCCGTGGCCTTGATTTCGATCAGGCACTCGCCCTCCTTGGGGCCGTCCAATTCGACGGTTTCGATGGAAAGGGGGGAGCCGGCCTCTAGGGCGACGGCGGCACGGGTTTGCATATCTGATATTTCCCAAGCTTGGCGTTTCCTGATCGGCCGTGCGGAGACCGGACCGGGCACTGTTTCGGAGCCCGCTGGCAGATGGTTCTCTCCGTGCCGTTGCGGGCAGAGTCCCAGACATAACCCCTCAATTCAAACGATAAAAACAAGCCATTTAAGTTCATGTTTATTGAACTTGATGCGCGAAAAAAGTGTGATGAATTTCACTGTAATATGCTGTTTTAAAGGAAAAATGTCTTTTGTCTTGATCTAGCTCAAAGAATTCGTGCGGCATCCGTTCTAGAGTCCGACTAAGGCTCGGCGCCCGTCGGCAACAACGCCNTTCGGGACGTTGGATCGGAGATCGAAACCGACGGGAAAACCGACAATGATCGACACCATCGACATCATCCACCGCGACCATATGAACATGGAAAGGGTGTTGTCTGTGATGAACCGGGTCGCCGAGGGGTTGGGCCGCGCCGACGGCGTCGAACGGAGCCTGGGGCTTCTAGCCTCCATCGTCTACTACATCCGGCTTTATCCTGAACGCTGCCATCACCCGAAGGAGGAACGTTATCTGTTCAAGGTCTTGGCTCGTCGCGACGAGGGGGCGGACGACCTGATCCGGGAATTGAAAAGTCAGCATGCCGAGGGCAAGCGCCAGATCGCCCGCCTGGACCTGGCGGTCAAGGCCTATGACCGGACGCGCGAGGATTTGACAACCCTGCGGCGCGTGGTGGACGACTACGCGGTCTTCCAACGTCGGCACATGGACCTGGAGGAAAGCGAGTTGCTGCCGCTCGCCCGCAAGGGGCTGGCCGACGACGACTGGTCTGAGGTCGATCAGGCCTTCGCAAGGGACGCTGACCCCCTTTTCAACGAGAATATGGAAGCCGGGTTCCGCGTCCTATTCGAACGGATCACCTGTGACGAGGCCGGTGGCGCCCGCCCGTTCTGACGCCCGATCACGGGCGCACAAAGAAAGAGGCATGGCCCGCAGGCCATGCCTCACCAAGGGAGATTCTTAGTCGTGCTTTATTCGGCGGCGGCCGCTTTCATTTCCTCGCGCATCATGGTGACGAAGATATGCCGGGCGCGGCGCAATGCTTTGTCCGTGCGCAGGAACAGTTCCGAATAACCTTCGTCCGGAATTTCGAGCATTTCTTGCTGTTTTTCCAGAGCCCAGCGATCCTCAGCCACCACGTCGGGGAACATGGAGGCGACGCGCTTGCAGGTGCTCATGGTCGGGTCGCCCTTGGACATGTGGTCGGCCTTGCAGTTAACGATCCAATACCAGACATGGCTGCGCTCGTCGATCGGCGTATGGGTGTGCATCAGGACGTAGCCGCGCTCGGCGTCCGTGCCGAGTTGGCCCGGAGGGGCGTTGTGCATCTCCACCCGGGTGAAGGCCGGGCCGATCAGGCAGTGGGTATGCAGGCGGTCGACGATTTCATGTTCAAACCAATCCACAAGGTAGGGCGGCTGTTTGTAGTTTTCCGCCATGCGGATGTTTTTAAGGTACATGTTGCCGTCGATCTCGCCTTCCTCTAGTTCGACCGGCAGGCGGCTGTTCTCGTAGTCGCCGATGTTGCCGTCATGCAGCGGATAGAAATGCGTGATGTCGAGCAGATTCTCGATCAGTAGTAGCGAGTTGGCCGGCACGACCATGGCGCCGGAATCGATGGTTTCCCATGCGTCGTCGACGATTTCTGGTGCGCGCGGTGGCTTGCGGTCGTTGCAACGCTCAGCATCGCCGGGCCAGACCCAGACCAAGCCATCCTGTTCAATCACCGGAAAATGGTGCACCCGGGCCTGCGGCGGGATGGCGAGGTCTTCCTGGGCCGGGATCTTCGTGCATTTTCCGGCGGTGTTGTAGCAGATGCCGTGATAGGCGCATTCCAGGCTGCCGTCGGGCATCAGACGACCTTGCGACAGGGGGAACCGCTTGTGCGCGCAGCGGTCGTCTAGGGCGGTCATCTCGCCGTCTTTGTCGCGCCAGATGACCATGCGCCGACCGGCGATCTTCTGGCCGGTCAGCTTCTCCTTTTCGAATTCCTTTGACAGGCCAGCTACGTACCAGCAGTTGCGGACATATCCGTATGGGTTGATCTGGTTCATCTCATTCTCCTTTTCATCTCACTCTCCTTCTCTACTGAGATAGGGGCCGCCATGGGTAGGTCTCCGGGACGGGTTGCGCCCCGTCACAGGTCCAAAATCAAGGGCGAGGTTTTTGCCCGCGAACAGCAAATTAGGACGTAGCGTTTTCGGTCGGCGTCATCGAGAACGGTGTCGCGATGGTCCGGTTCGCCGCCGCTGAACGGCGTCAGGCAGGTGCCGCAAAAGCCGTCCTCGCACGAAGTGTCGATGTAATGGCCAGCGTTGCGTAGAACGTCGACAATGGTCTTGTCGGCCGGCACTTCCAGGATCTCGCCGGTCCGTCTGATCTGAATCTGGAACGCCTGATTGTCGCCGGCGTCCGGTTTGTCCCCCACTGGCGCGGCAAAATATTCGAAATGGACGGTGCCGTCGGGCCAGGCGGCGGCGGCCTCGGCGACGGCGGTCATGAATCCCGTCGGCCCGCAGTAGTAAAGATGCGTGCCCGGCGCCGGAGATTTCAGCAGCCCCTTGATGTCCAGCCCCTTGGCTGGGTCGCCGCCGTCATGGTGGATATGCGCGCGGCCAGCAGCAACATGAGGCGCCAAGCGGGATGCGAAGGCCGTCTTCTCCGGCGCGCGAGTGCAGTAATGCAGTTCCCAATCGGCGCTCCGGCGTTCCAGTTCTTCAATTATCGCCATCATCGGCGTCACGCCGATACCGCCGGCCAGCAGCATGTGACGTTCCGCGTCGGCGGCTAGGGGGAAAAGGTTGCGTGGCTCGGAAACCTTGACCAGTTGCCCCGGGCGCAGGGTCTCGTGCATGGCACGGGAACCGCCCCTGCTCGCGGGATCGTTCAGCACGGCGATTAGGTAGCGGCCGCGGTCCGCTGGATCACCAGCCAGGGAATATTGCCGGATCAGGCCGTCGGCGATCTGCACGTCGACATGGGCTCCCGCCGTGTACGCTGGCAAAGGTGCCCCAGTGGGGTGGACGAACTCGAAGCCGAGGATGTCCTCAGCCTCGTAGGTTACTGCGTTCAGGCGCAGGGATAGAGGGGCCTTCGGACCCGCCGAGGGCGTCGTGTCGATCGCGCCGGATTGCGTGCTGTCTGTCAAGGTCGGTGCATCCATCACAGTTCGTTATTCTCCGCGCCGATGGCGGCCTTCTCTTTCATGGTAGTGCGTCGGGACATCTGGTCGGGCCCGGGGTTCGGTCTGCCATCTTATCGGAGGCGTTGATGCAGCGAATTGTGAGCCAGCCACATGTCCAATAAAAACGATTTAAAATAAACAAATCACATCAAATTTTTTGAATTAATATTTTCGGCCGCAAGAAACCGGTCGGCGGCACGGAAACGCCGTCGACCGGTCCGGTGTCAGCCGGGGAACTTGAACGGTAGCGCCCGCGCTCGGACGAAGTCAGCGTCCGATGTGGCGGTGTAGACCATCTGATTTTTTCGGAATTTGGCCATGCTGGCAAACGCCTTGGCGCTGGTCTTGTCCGCCTGGATAAGGTCGGAAATGACCTCGCCGCAGACGTTTCCGATCGTGGTCAGGATGTCGTCCGACAGTTCGTTCATGATGACGCCGTGGTCGTTCAGGAACGACTGCAGCACCGGGCCCGAGCGGGCCTGGAATTCGCTGAGCATTGTCAGGTTCGTCGCCGCCGCGCACTGCTCGACGATAGCCTTCAGGTCGTCGGGCAGGCCGTCCCAAGCCTTGGCGTTGACGAAGCATTCGAGGACCGTCGCCGGTTCGTGCCAACCGGGGTTCAGGTAGTACTTGGCGCTGCGGTAGAACCCCATGGAGGCCTCGCCGTAGGGGTTGTTCCATTCGACCATGTCAATGGCGCCCGAAGCCAGCGCCGAGGCGACTTCCGAGCCCGGCAGGTTGACTACGGTCACGCCCATTTTCCTCAGCACCTCGCCGGGGATGCCCGGGATGCGTGCCTTCAGACCCTTGTAGTCGTCGACCGATTTGATCTCCTTGCGGGACCAGCCGCCGTGCTGGGCACCGGTGTTGCCGCAGGCTAGGAACTTGCAGCCCAGTTGCGAGCGGTAGATGTCGTCGCAGATCTGCATGCCACCGCCGTAGTAGTACCAAGCGTTGTATTCCTGGGCCGTCAGGCCGAAGGGAAAATTGGCAAGGAACTGGGTCGCCGGCGCCTTTCCCTTCCAGTAGTAGGGCGCGCCATGGCCTAGTTCGACCGTGCCGTTGGCGACGGCGTCGATGGATTCGAAGGCCGGCACGATTTCACCGGAAGCATAAAGCGTGACCGTCAGTCGGCCGCCCGAGCATTTGGTCACCCGGTCGGCGAAGTCCTGCGCGCCGGTACCTAGGCCAGGCAGGTTCTTCGGCCATGTCGTTACCATGCGCCAGTTCATGCGGTTTTGCGAAAGTGCCGGCTTCGGAAAAGCGGACGCCGCCACGGCCGCGGTCGACGCAGCGGCCGCGGAAAGGAATGTTCTACGTTTCATTGATGTTTCTCTCCATGGTGTCGGTGTTCCGTTTCCGGAACCCGGTTGAGACCAGGAGGCTCAATCCAACCCAAAGCTTCGGCAATAAGGCTGAGCTCCCTGTGGCGGGTGGCGCGGCCTTTTCCGACCTTGTCTGTGCACTCGCCAACGTAACGAGCTAAGTATCTGGCGGCGTTATACATCAGAACAAACGATATTTTTAAATTCATTAAGATCGGTTATTTTGAACAAATGAAAGGTGCGGAATGCACCTCAATAAATGCCAATAAGCGCTGAGATGCGTGGTCAAATCCGGTCTTGGGAGGACGAGATATGAACTTACGCCAACTGGAAACATTCTATTGGGCAGTGGAATTGGGCAGTTTCATCGCCGCCGCCGGCCGCCTGAATTCAACGCAATCGACCGTTTCCATGCGGATCCAGGAGTTGGAAAGAGACTTGGGCGTTGAATTGTTTGATCGCAGCCTGCGTACCGCCCGCGTGACTCCGAAAGGCCGAGAACTCGCCCAAATGGCGGAACGGATGTTGGCCTTGTCCACGGAAATCCGCGAACGCGTCTCGGCGCCTGCGGACATACCCGGACATGTCCGCCTGGGCGTCGCCGAGGCAATCTCGGTGACTTGGCTACCCAACCTGATCCGTGCGCTCCGCGATCGGTATCCAAGGGTGACCTTCGATCTGGACGAGGCGCTGACCTTCGACCTGTTCGAACGGCTCAGTCTAGGGCAGCTCGACATGGTCCTGGCGGCCGAACGCCTGCCGGGCCACGACTGCATCACCCGGTCTCTGGGCAAGGTCGCCCTGGCCTGGATGGCTGGGCCGGAAATGATCCTGCCCGACGGCATTCTCGGCCCGCGCGATCTTCAGGACATGCCGATCATCGCCTTATCCCCGACCTCGATCCATCACGCCAAGATCGAGGATTGGTTCCGCTCCAACGGCGCCTATTGCCGCCGCATCTTCACCTGCAAAAGTTTCGGCGTTGCGGCCTGCCTGGCATCCGCGGGCTTGGGAATCACCTTGTTGCCGATCGCGCAGTACGAGCCAGAAATATCGGCCGGAAAGTTACGGATCATTCCGACGGCCCCGCCCATGCATCCGGTCGAGTTCACTGCCTCGTTGTCCATTTCTCCATCATTGCCGTTGACCGAGTTGATCGCCGACCTAGCTCAGGAGGTGAGCACCTTTGACAAGAACGATATCGCCGGCCCGCAAGGCAAGCCCCGGCGCATGCAGTCCGTCGAGAGCGGTTCCTAAACCTCGGTCAGTCCTTGAAGATCAGCCGAGGCAGCCATTCCGCCAATTCGGGATTGGTCCAAAGAATGGTTAGGGCGATCAGCTGAATGGCGACGAAGGGAAGCACGCCTTTGTAGATATCGACCGTGCGGATTTCATCCGGCGCCACTCCACGTATGTAGAATAGGGCCCATCCGAAAGGGGGGGTCAGAAAGCTGGTCTGCAGATTCATGGCCATCATAACTCCCAACCATACGGGGCTGATGTCCGCAATGAACAGGGCGGGCGCCACCAGAGGCACGACGATGAACACGATCTCGATGAAGTCGAGGACGAAGCCCAACAGGAACATAATCAGCATCACGACAAGCATCGCGCCGGTGAATCCACCCGGCAGGCCGACCAGGAACTCGTGAACTAATTTGTCGCCGCCGAGACCGCGGAATGTCAAAGAGAACAGTGACGCACCCAACAGGATGCCGAACACCATGCAAGTGATGCGGGTCGTTGACCGGACCACGTCGCGCATGACGCCCGGGTTGACTTTGCGGTTGATCGTGGCAAGCAGCATCGCCCCGACACCGCCGAAGGAAGCGGCCTCGGTCGGCGTAGCCAGGCCGCCGAGGATCGAACCAAGTACCGCAATGACCAGGAAAATGGGCGGCAGAAGTGCTTTGACAATGCGCAGGCTTAGCTCGCGGATGGGGACGTCTTCTTCGTAGTAGGCTGGCGACGCCTTCGGCCGGAAGATGGCGGAAATCACTAGCCACAGGATAAACAGGCCGACCAGCATCAGGCCGGGCAAAATCGCGCCAGCGAACAGATCGATCACGCTGAACGGCTCGAACATGTAGTTGCCCTTGGCCATCTGCGCCTGGGAATAGGCGCCGACCAGGGAGTCGCCGAGGATCACCAAGGCGATCGAGGGCGGGATGATCTGGCCCAGGGTGCCCGAGGCGCAGATGGTGCCGCAGGCGAGCTTCGGATCGTATCCGGCGCGCAGCATCGTCGGTAGGCTCAACAGACCCATAGTGACGACCGTGGCGCCGACGATACCCGTCGAGGCCGCCAACAGCATGCCCACCAACATGACCGAAATCCCAAGGCCGCCGCGAAGCCGGCCGAAGCATTGCCCCATGGTTGTCAGCAGGCTTTCGGCGATGTGCGACCGTTCCAACATCACGCCCATGAAGACGAACAAGGGCACCGCAACCAGCACCTCGTTGCTCATGATCCCGAAGTACCGCGACGGCATGGCATGGAAGAAAATCATGTCGAAACAGTCGAGCGACCAGCCGAGGAAGGCGAATAGCACCGCCGTGCCGCCCAGGGAGAAAGCGACGGGAAACCCCATCATCATGGTGCCGCAGATGGTAAGTAGCAGCAGCAGGCTCAGAATCTCGTTCAGCGGCATGGCTAGATCCTCCGTCGCTGTATGTGCTCGCTGACGTCAGGATCGGGTTTTCGGCGCAGGACGTGGACGCTGCGGATCAACAGGGACAGCCCCTGCAGGCCCAAAAGGATGCAAAACACCAGTATTGCCGTTTTGAACAGAAATAAGCCGTGCAGGCCGCCAGCTTCCGACGACTGTTCCAGCCGCGACCAGGACAGGGTGACGTAGGGCCAAGCTACCCACCAGATGACGCCGACCATGGGCAGGAGAAGGAAGACCGCGCCCAGCAGGTTGACCCAGGCACGATAGCGATCAGACGCGGTGCGATAGAAGATGTCGACGCGGACATGCCCATCGTGCAGCAGAGTATAGGCAGCGCATACGGTGAAGATGGTACCGTGCAGCCAGACGTAGGATTCCTGTAGCCAGACCCAGCCGAGCCCGAAGCCGTATCTCAGGACCGCTACCGCGCAGGTGATCAGCACCACGGCCAAGGTCAGCCAGGATACGGTATTGCCGATAAATTCGTTCAGACGGTCGATTGAACGGGCCACGCCCGTGAGGGCATTTCCGATTATCATTCCTCTATTTCCCCTGGGACACGTGTTTTGGGGAAGCGGCGGGCACTCGTAGGTTGCCCTCGCGGGCGTTCCATCCCCTAGTGTTTACAGATTGATTAAGTCTCCCAGGATGGAGTGTCCGTTAGGCAACGCTACGGAACAATCGATTTGTTTTGATCTATCTGATCCGAAATACCTGATGAGTCGCTTGGCGTGCGCGATCGTCATGGCGCCCAGTTTTTTTCGTTATACGCGGGTCGCGATTGAGTGCCTCGGAGATATAGGCGCTCTTGCCGGTCATGGGCTTCGAAGTCCCAGGGCCTCAGTCCCATATGCTCCATGCGAAAGCGAATGCCGGTGGAGGTGATCGTACGGTGCGCCAGAACGGAAACTATTCGACCTACAACGGACTTCATGCCGACTGTGTTCGGCGCCAGTTCGAGGGCACGCAAGCCGCGCCCCTTGCGCGCACAGCGACCGCCTGGCCGCGACTATGCGAAATATGATGGTCATTTGCGCACTCGATGCTGGGTGAAGCACCCGGTTTCAAGCAGGCACAAGTTCGAAATGAACTTGGAGTTTTTTGACCGTTCAATTGTCGCGAAAAGATCGGGAAGCAAAAGGATCGATGGAAAAGTATCGTTTTCCCGGTGCTTAATATAATCTTCTAAATAATCAAATTTTAATCTTGTAATGTCCAAGTAAAATTGTAATTTAGACAATCTAAACTGTGATTGGCCAAAATAAGCTGCTTCCGATGTCTAATGTAGGAACCGATGCTGAATTTTAAAAATCGGTTCATTTCTGCGATTCTGATCGCATTCTATCTTATGGAAATACATTCTCTAGTTTTTAAAAACCCCAGAAATTCCAATATCTTCTTATTAATAAATTTCACCGATAGGCTATATCGCAGAAGGTACGTTGAGGATGGTTGGAGCTTTTAAAAATGTGCGAGCCACCGCAACAATAAAGACAAAAGACGATGCTCAGTCGCGACTCTGTCTTCGAAGCCATTCGTATTCATCAAGGCCAACAACGCCTTGGCGACCTGAGATTTGATCACAAATTTTTTGCCCGAGAAAATCTTTTAAGTCAGCAATCCATTCGTAATTCGTATCTTCACTCTTGAAAAACCAACGACCGTTCTCCATCGCTGCTTGAATAACGCCTCCAGAAGAATTTTTAGGGTCAAATCGAATCATCTTCTGCCGGTGAGGGAACGGGGATATCCAAACTTTTATATCTCCTGGTGCGCCTCCTTCTTTTTTTGGGGCGCGAAGAATCAATAACTGTTTTGTTCCTTCAGGGCCGCTTCCTCCAACTTCCAATTCCAAGAAAGGAAATTCCCGGATTTTCGTGAGGCGAACGCTATCGCAACGTGGTTGGGTGCAGAGAAGAAAAGTCAATTTTCCGTTATTGTCGGCCGTGCTAACTATCGTGCCTTGGGTTAACCTGGGTGCCCATTCGTCCGGAAGGCGCCTGCTTCCATATTGCTCTCGTTTCAGGGATGTCAGGCGAGCGAACTCACTATCTATATCTCTTCCTTGTTTCTCGTTTTCAATTAAGAGGCCTGTTAGATTGCTGTGACGCAGAGAAACCAAACTCGGTTTCACCCCCTTACCGAGGTCGGTATCGACTAATTTGGACACGTCATCTGCCGTCAATTCTTTGTCAATTGCCGAAAGCTTGAATACTTCCCCGGCGGTCATTTTCTCCGACGCCCACCTTTTAGTTCCATCACACTGCACTTTCTGGAACTCGTCTTGCCCCCCTCTTACCAAGGCGAAAGCTTCGTCGCGTGTCAGTTTTAGGCCGTTCGCCAATGCGAAAGAGGCGCCGTCTTGTATTTTGCTGCCTATCCAGTTTTTGTGTGCAGCTTCGTTTGCATGATTTTCACCGATCCGATTGAGAGAAAGAGTTGATCGAAGCTCGCCAGCAATTAAATCAAGAACAAATTCTTCTGAATCTTGGGGGGCTGGGAGCAACGAACGATGACAAATCAATGCGGGATCGAGACGGCCGCTAAAGGTTGCAAGAAGATGGTGAGTGGTTTCGCGCACGGCTGCAATGGAATGTAGAGTGATGCTCGGAATCAGTCCGGTGCTTAGTGCGGCGAACTCCTCAACCAGCTTCATTGGCAAATTGTCTTCGGAAATAACTTTTCGACTGTCTTCTGGTGCGGTCGTATGCTCTTTGTTCAAAAAAACTAACCTGGTCGTTTGATTTTCTATAATCAGTGTGTCCGTGTTTTTTTCGAGTTTTCCTCCGATATAATTCTCGTCCTTTAAATCATCCCAGATATCGTTGAACACGGAGCCGAGCTTTCCCTCTGCTGTGTATATGGTGATCAGTCGCAGGCGTCCTTGCGCCTGTTTGTCTGCATCTAAGGTCTTTTTAACAATTTCACGTGCCTTCCAAGAGCCGTTTCCCTTGCCTGGCTCGTCTCCCAGTTCCCAATCCAGCACGATAATATCTGCAAGCCGGGCCATGCGTACGGATCGCTTAACTACGTTGTCTTCACCAGTATCAGTGCCATTTTGTTGATGATCATCAGGACGATAGACAGTACAAAGAATTTCTTGGTCTGCTAGGGCAGCCGTAAGAGCCCAAGCCTTTAATTCGTGGCTGGAACTAAATTCCGCTGCGTCTGTATTGCCATCTTGCTCATTTGCCGAGGCAGTAGGCTTTAACTCAATGTTCTTAAGCCGCTCGTCTGTTAACCCTTTTGCTGGACGACGCTGCAGCAACTTCATTTTTTGTGCCGCTTTTGATTTTTCTTCATTCGGTAGGCTGGCGCTTTTATCGTCAGGTACGTTTGATCTTCGGCTGACTGCTTTTTTTTTAGGTGCCTCGTCGTCGTATAACTTTGCCTCATTGTCTATCACTACAACTGAGTGGAGGAACCGCTTTGCTGCTTCCTCGCATCGTTGTCGAAAAGTATTTTCCGTGTACAAAATCTTTTTCCCCGAGAAATTTTACAAGCCTCAATCTTCGCCGTTTTCTTCTTCACCTGTTTCTTGATCAGTGACTTCGGGCACAATGATGCGGAACGTCGGGTGGTTTTCTTTGCCTGGATTATCCAGGATGATGTCAGCCCCTTCCTTGGTCAGTGTTTGCTTCGAGATATAGAGGCCCATACCTCTGCCGCCGTCCTTTTCCGTATTTGTAAACCCGAAAATCCAATCTTTTAGGTCAATTGAAATCCCTGGTCCGGTGTTAGTGACAGTGAACCCGACATCATCCGCATCCAATGTTATGAGGCGTTCCTGGACCCCACCTTTTACAATCCAATAGATTGCATTATCAACAAGGTTAACAAAGCAGGGGTAGTAAGTGGACGCGTAACCTTCAATGACTTTGCGGTCAAAATCGCGTGTACCGATCATCCGGATGTCGTGCCGCTCGAGGCGATCGCCGAACAATTCTTGAAGGTAACGACGAATCTCTTCTCCGGAAATCGGGATTCGATGCCGCTGCAATCGGCGGTTCAGAGGTGTGAAGAGGCTTAGATATCCATCCAAGTGATCAAAGCTGGCTCTGATGTCCGAATAAACTTGTTGAAGCTCTTCATCGAGATCAGCCCACGCACCTAACCTTTGGATATTTTCTCTAACCGAACGGATCGTCGCGCCGAACTCATGCTGGACAATTCCCAGAGCTGTTCCGACTTGTGCCAGATCGGAAAACAGATCCAGTTGTTCTCTTGCGCCGACATAACTTGCTTCAAGTGCGGCGGTTTCATCACTCAAGGAATCGCCGATGTTAATCGCTTCCGCCATGGCATGAAGCTGATTGATTACGCCTTCCATTCGAAAAATCTCTTCTTCTGCAGCTTCCGAGATGCGCCTCTGAAGAGCTTCTTGCTTTTCCTTTATCTGTTCATCGGTCAATGATGCCGTTTCGGTTGCCGCGAACTCCGCCAAAGTTTTCGAGATGTTTTCAGTGGTTTTGGAAAGGCGTTCGCGGGAGTCCTTACGCACGGCTTCGACAAGCGTTTTCGCTTCATTAAGTGCTTCGCGACCGGCGGCTCTTGCAATTCGCAGGCTATTGTCACGAACATCATCCAATGTCTTTTTCGCTCTGCGACGTCGGTCCAAGGCAATCGTACTTTGCCCAGCTACGGCCGAAATCGCCTCGTCCGTCCAAATTGAGAGAGGTTGAAATATGTCTTTCTCCAACTTCGCGCGGGTATCCTCGTAGCTGTACCACTGTGCCTGAACTTTTTTGCTCGTTGAGAACCCCCTTCCTTTTTTGATTGTATATTCGTTCCGAAGGTCGGAAATTTCCCGGCGCACGTATCCTTCAAGTTTTAATAGCTCGCTAACGGCCGAGTCATTGTCTTTCAATTTCTCTATAGCGGTAAGCTGGCGCCCCGTTTCTGCTCGAATTTTATCCGCGGCGGCCTGTGGCTTTCCTTCTTCAACCTTGTTGAAAAACTCACGCAGCGTAATTTCAAATTTTTGCCTTCTTTCACTGACGCGCTTTTCGCGTTTCTTCAAAAGATCATTTTGATGCTGTAGATCAGCCCTGATCTTATTGAATTCGCCTCCTCGATCAGCATCTTTACGGAAAAATTGCTTTGCGAGGGCCATGAACAGATTTTCCATGATCTCACGAAGCTGGCGATAAGCTTTGTTCGTGATGAAGCCTTCGCGTCCCGCTTTCTCTCTCAGTTCCGTGTTATGTTCGTACGTTAGTTCAATAGCGCCGAAAATCCGACGATAGGAGAAAAACCAATCGCTCGCGCTTTTTGTTCTTCGGCGCTCGATATTAAGAAAATCCACATCGGAATTTCCGTAAGGAAGAACTCGAATCCCATCCCGATAAATATAAAGGCCGCCAATCTTGTTCAGCTTGGCGCTAATCCGGCCCCAGTCTTCCGGAGGCAGTAGCGATTCCCGTGAGTTCCCTTGAACGTATGCAAATTTTACCCTGAAGGGGCCGCACGCAGTTTGTTGGCCGTCGCCGTCCGGCCATTCAATGGTGCATGGATCCGGTGCCATGCCGTAAACGCTAATGGCACCTTTGAACTGCCCAAAGGCGTCAATTTCCCCCTCGAAATGATGGTCTGCACTTTCAAATTCATCTGGAGTGAAGAATTCGTTACGGCCAATGAGATCTTCAACCACCCCGTTCCGTCGATGATCTCGAAATGCGGTTAAGAACTCGGGCAGTGGCCGATCTGGCATCATCGTGTTGGAAAAGCCCAATAACATCTTATGCAATGGCGCGGCGATATCGTCCGAACCAACCTCTTCGATGTCGCGCTCCAAAATGGGGTCAGCCGGCATAATGTAGAAATGGGTTCCTCTCCCGTCGTTACGGAGAGATAAGCCTTTCAATGCCTCATCAACTTGGTCCGGGTAAATCGTAAACGCATCGAGATCGTTCAGGATCCCGGTTACATCCTCCGTTGACATGTCTGGCGCCAAATCACGGACATTATCAGCAACTTGACCGACTATCTTTTTGACGAAGACCTCACCCGGCAGCGTGCCGCCGGGGAGTGTTTCAACCGGAATAACAATTTTATCCAGATCAATTCCCGGAGCCTCGAATAGCCCCCAGTGGACAAAGCTCACCACGAGGTCCTGAAGGCCATCCTTTTTCTTTGCCCGGGAAAGGATTAAGACTTGGCGGCCAATGGTGGCGATAGCCAATCGGCCGATCCCTTTTTCGCCAAGTACGACGCGTCGTGGCGTTCCCTCGTCAAGGTAATCCGGTGCAAGTTCTCTGTTGGCACCAACCTTACTCTCGGTCCCGAGTGTTAGCCATCGCCCCTCAAACTCCTCCTTGGTCATGCCATACCCATCGTCGCGAAGGACGAATGTCTGGTCTTCGCGAAAATAGTCGACTTCGGCATGCTTGGCGTAGGCGTCGTGCGCGTTCTTGAAAAGCTCATGGATTGCTGTAGGGATTCCGGCAATTTGTTGCCGCCCGAGCATGTCTACTGCGCGTGCTCTAACTCGTATTTTCGCCATGAGCTTCCGGTATCAACCTCCGCGACAATAGCCCCTTATAGTTGCACAAGGGAAACCATTGATAGATTTAAGTCCGCGCCACTGCCTTGCGTAAAGACGTGGCAAGCGCCTCAATAAATGCTGGTGGAACCGCATTGCCGACTTGAATTGCAATTTGCCTTGCGCTGCCTGCAAATACGTAATCGTCTGGGAAGGTTTGAAGCCTAGCTGCCTCTCGAAGGGTGATCGCACGATCGTCTCTCGGGTGCATAAAGCGCCCTCGAGTAATGTCAGTGCATCCCGTCGTCAATGTCGGGGCGACTCTTCCCCAGTGCATCCGGCCATAAACGTCCGGATAGCCCTTCTTTCCCTTATGGCACTTGAGTTCCAATTCGGGCGGTAAAGAGAAGCGGTCGCCTCCATTTTTCTTAATGTAAGCCATTCGTTGTAGGGCAATGGGTTGGTGCGTCCGAGCAAAATGAAGGGGGTCCCGCTCGTCTTTCTGTCCAGATTTTAGGGGGGGAAGGGCGCCAATTGCCTCTTTTACCGACTTCCTCTTTCCCTTTGGCGTTGTCGGAGAGGGGAGCTCAATCTGGAATCCTTTGCGGGTTGCAAAAAGTACGCACCGCAACCGCCTTTGCGGCACGCCATAGTCGGCCAGATCGATGGTGGTAGGTTGGCTCAAAGTGTAGCCAATTTTTTTAAGTCTAGAACGAAGCTTCCCGAGAACATTGGAAAGCTCGGCACTAGCAAGCCCCGGCACATTCTCAAAAAAAATGATCTTAGGCTTTAGAGTCTTCGCAAATCTCGGCGCTTGGAGAATGAGTTCCGCCCTGGGGTCATTCTTACGGTTCCTGTTTTGATTGCTGAACGGCTGGCAAGGCGAGCAAACTACCAACAGGTCCAAATCATTTCCAAAAAGATCTGCGTCCCTAATTTCGGCAGGGTCAACATTTCGAATATCGTCGGAATATAAACGTGCGCTCTTATTATTTAATTTGTAGGTTTTGCCTGCGAGCGGGTCATTATCGACCGCTGCAACGACACGAAAACGCTTGCGCCGCAACGCAGCCGTAACCCCGCCGCAGCCGCTGTACAAATCCACAACAGTTGGCCAGCGCATATTGCCCAGGTCCCTCAAACGCCTCCACCTGGCTCATACTAACCAATTGATTTCGATAAATGAATCGTTATTTTTATGCGATTTCCTTCAACAATGCACTCAAGCGCTGCTTGCCAAGCTCGCACTCCCATACGGTGGATATGGTCCACCCAGCTTTAATGAGCGCCTGAAAATTTGTTCGGTCGCGTTGGATATTGGCATCCAACTTTTTGTTCCAAAACTCACAATTAGTGTTGGGGCGCTTTGCTTTTGAGCAGCCAGGGTGCTGGTGCCAAAAGCACCCATGCACGAAAATCACGTGTCGATATTTCGGAAGAACGATATCTGGATGCCCAGGTAGGTCTTTGCGGTGGAGGCGGAATCGAAAGCCATGCTCGTGAAGAAACGAGCGCACCGTCAATTCGGGCTTGGTATTTTTGTTCCGAACGCTGGCCATCATCTGACTGCGTGTCGATTTTGAAACAATATCGACCATCTAAATGGATGTTTGAATGTGTTTCATGGCTCGAAAAGCGCTATCGTGCATCCATTAAGCGGGCCGAGTGCAGTGTCGCAGGATCGATTTTTCAAGATTTTTTGAGGGACTGTTGATGCTGGCGCACGCTGCTTCCGCCACCAACTTTTTTGTCTTTCCCATCAGCCCTCCGGAAAGCTGGTGAAGTTCGTCGACGAAATCGTAGTCTGATGCTGGTGACGGGATACCCAACTCCATCGCGCCGAACATATCGTCGACCAGTTGGGCGTACTCTTCGGAAAATTCCCACGCCGGCATTTCGAAAGCTGGAAACCGGCTTTTGATTTGATCGTCCCGCTCAAACATGACGCGAGCATCGTCGGTGCCGATCATGACAATGGAAATCTGCAGTGTATTGCTCAACGACTTCAGAGTGTTCAGCATGATCCGTTGCTGATTGGGGCCACCGGCCAGCCCATTATGGATTTCGTCCAAGATCAGCATGCGGACGCCGGATTCCGTGAAAAGCTGAATCACTTGGTTATAGAGCACCTGCTCTGCGGATCTGGGATTGTATGGCGCCCCCACTTCTTGAAGCAGAGCCATGTAGAGCGAACGAGGAGACGGCGCGCCAGGCGGTGTTTCCGCTTTTATGATCGGAGGAGCATCCGGCCGACCGTCCACTTTCTGATAGCCTGCCAATCTGTCTCTCATGAATTTGAACGCGGTCGAGGTCTTTCCGTTGTTCGGTGGGCCGGTTACGAGCATTCCCTCAGGCCGAACTTGGCCTTCCGCGGCGTACATATCGTCGAACCTATTCAGCAGTTCCGTCGCGCGAGGATAGTCGACCCAGTAATCTCGTTTGAAAAACTGTTTGCGCTCTTCAATCGTTCCCGGAGATTTGCGCCAGCGAGTCATCCTCTTGACGGTACCCGCAAACGTTCCTGCTGCCGTATATGGGTCGATCATCTTACCAATCCTCATATCTTTTCTGCCCGTCCTTGGGACGCAGTTTGAAAGTCCGTTTTGTCCGCTTGTCGGAATTCTCCGAGTTTCGTGCCAAGCCGCCTTCAATCACTTGCAGTTCCGTCGAACTTTCCGAGGTGGCTGAACCGTGTATCTCGTTAAGCTCGCGGCGGTTGCGGGCATCCTGATCCGATTTGCGGCGCGCTTTCTTCGAGCGCTTCTGTTTGCGTGCAGCCTCTTCCGTTTCCCTTTGGCGGAGGACTTCAGCGTAAATTCGGCTCTGAGTGCGTGGGGCCTTTGCCGCCTTCAACCTGGCGATAGCCGCATTGTGTTCGGCAAGGCTAAAGGGCAAGAGCCGGCCATCGGCAGTATGGATTTCCAAGTACTCACCGAGCTCCGGGTCGAGAAAGTAGATTTTGCTGATATCTCTAGGATCTCGCTTGACCTTGAAATCGCGCTTGCTGCCGATCCACTTTTTTATTTTTAAGTCGAAGTAGTAGATGTAACCCCACTGGATGCCGGTCGTTTGAACGGTCCTCGATTCCTGCGGCAGAAAGTCGATAAGAAACTTTCTCGTGTCCTGGATTGGCTTCGGTTGGCCGACCGCTCGTATTCCTTCTTCCCATCGGTCAAAGGGAGAGGCGCCGTCGCTCCTCCGGGGGTTGGTATGGAGCTTGTTGACGATATGACCGACCAGCAGCTTCTCCAGCTCGTCGATGGTCAACAGCGCTTCCTTTTCGGATTTATACTCTCCCCTGTCTTGAATGTTGGATTTGGTCGTGCCGGGCAATTCGTGAATGAGCGTGTTGATGCTGCGGAAAGTGCGCTCTACGTGGCCACCGAATTCAGGTCGTCTGACGGGACGATGTTGCAAATCGATCCCGTGCTCTGCGCATCCCTCGCGGAGGCTGTTGGATTGGAATTCCTTTGCGTTATCTACATGAAGCGACACGGGAAGCCCCCAAACGGGCCAATCGCCGTCCACGCCCAGCTCTTTAAGATATCTATCCTTATGGGTAACGCTGCGATAGAGACACATGCCGACGCTCGTTACGCTGGGTGGTTCGAACGAAAGGTGCAGACCGGCAACCATCCCACTGAATACATCGATTGCGATGGTAAGCGTGGGGCGAGTCGTCGGTTCCCGGTCCTTCCGATTGACTAGAATGATATCTAGGACGGTGTGGTCGATTTGAACGGTTTGCAGGGGGTGTTCGCCATTGGGGAATTTACCGGCCGCCGCATCGAACTTGTCACGAGCGGCCTTTTCGCCGAAGCGCTTTGCCGTAACTTCTCGAGGCGGCAAAGCCTGAATTCTTTTTCGAACCGTATCCAAACAGGGCGGTTTTGATATTCCGGCATCGGCGCAGGCCATCTCGATCTGCGTGTACACGGATTTCACGGATTTTCTTTGTTTGTTCAGGTACTCCCGTTCGATCATCGAATGAATGATTGCCTCGACCTTGGCATCGATCCTGCGATCACCACGTTGGCTGCCTTTTCTTCTTGGGGCGAGGCTTGAGATTGTGCCGGTCGTTTCAAACTTTCTGATCCAGCCGTAAATCGTTTGAACTGTGTTGCTCGACGACTTTGCCGCATCCTTCACGAGTTTTCCGCGGTCTCTCCGCGCCCCATTAAGAACAGGCTCCAAGATTTCATATCTTTCTTTCGCCGTTTGATAATCGTCGTCGGGGATTGCGCTGACGGGCTTAGCTTTTGCTGCGTTTGACGGAGGGGTGACCTCGTATGATTTGACGACGATTGTTCGCTCTCCGCTCTTGCCTTCAAGCATGAGCTGGTCGCTGCCGATCTGGCTGTGGATGATCCACTCTTCGCCGCGACACTGGACGCGGGTTCCAGGCTCATAGGAAAAACGAACCGATGTCGCGCTACCGGTCATTGGGCCACACTAAGCTCTGAAGGCCTACACGGTCGGTCTCCAAGTCCACCGAAATGCTGCCCATAGCAACCAATCGCCATAGCTCGGTCAGCGCGCGCAGCCGTTCCTCATCGTCTTTGTGCCAGGCGTCGTGCAGCACTGCTTCGACCTTGCAGGGGCCCGTTGTTGCGAGTGCTCGCATCCAACGGGCGCTACGTCCGTGATCGACGGGCAAACGTCGGTAGGGTAATAGAAACTTCGCATTTGCCAATTGGGTGCCGCGTATATCCCGCTCGGTCTTTACCCTGAATTCCCAGCCTCGGCTCTTTGCATAATCACGAGCGGCGCTAAATCTCTCTGCATAATCGTCCGCTCGTTCGTCCAACTCGCTTTTGAATTTGATCTCAACCAATTGCGGAGGGCCGACTTCGGCGGCTACGTCCAAAAAGAAATCCGGCGTGTAATTGCGGTCTTTGCCTCCTTCTGACGAATAGGTGATCTTGCAGGGCTGTTCGGTTAGCTGTCGTACGCTCGTGTCGAAGTCACAAAGGATAAGAAAGTCCCGTTCGAGGTTGGACTCATGCGCGATGGCGCGTGGCCATCGCGTGGACGTATAGAAGCCCCTGACGCTTCGCGATTTCAGAGGAATTGTTCTGACCGGTTTTCGTGGGGCTAGATACTGCATGTAGATATTTTCCCTTCTTATTCCCCTATATGTTGTTCAGAGTTTTTGCTCAAGTGCTTTTTGGATGATGCGGTCGACCCATGGCCCGACGTTCTCGCCGGCCAGTTTGGCCGCACGTTTCGCAGCTTCGCGGGTTTCCGGCGCCACGCCGTCGAGTTTCCAGTATCGATGAGTCCCATAGGGAGCGCACTGTCGGCCGGCCGCCGCCAAGTGGCGTTTCGCATGTATGCGATTGTTCAAAAGATCTGACAGAGCTGCATGGGTTGGCTGCTGGTTGTGTCTCACCAAGAAATCAACCGCGCGGTCAAATTGCCTGTTGTCGACGGTTGTCGGGCCCTCACAGAGATGTGCCTCGACAACTGCGACGAATGCAAATGGTGCATGTTCTTCCGCCCTTAGAAGGCGTCGTTGCGTGAGCCTGGCAGCCCGGCATGCCGAGATAAAGTTGTCCGGCCAATCGTTTGCCAGATGGCTGGCAAACCGAAGGGCAAGACGGCGCGGCGTGGGGGGAAGGCGGTCGACGTTTTTGAGGCGGCGTATTGACGGGCTGCCGAGCGTCCATCCGGTTTCCTTTAATACGTGCTCCTGGATGGGCAACGAAAACTCTCCGGATACGACAAGGCGGAGAAGCTTCCGAAGGATCCAAAAGTAGGAAAGAGAATGCACGTAGCCGTTTTGACCAAGTGGGGCAGCCCCGCGTTTTACGACGTCTTCAAGGAAGGCCTGAACATCTTGATCGATCCGATCTGCTTTGGGCTCGTGGGCGCTACGAAGGTCCGCGCCGCAGTTATGGCAATGGCAGAATAGTCTCTCCGAAGGGGTTTGAAGTGGCGCGATGGCGTAGCCGCATTTGTGGCACCGATCAATCAAGCCCGTCCCGTGCTTTGGACAGATCGTCGCGAACGATAGACGCCACGCCTTTCGATAGAAAGGGGTGGAGGACGCGAGACACCTAGGGCATGCCTGCTGGCCGAACGAATTCCGGCTTCCTCCTGAATGGGGAAGCCAAGTCAGAGGGGCTTTTGGGTTGTCGCGTTCGTATACACGGCCTTGGAACTCGGTGAGGAATAAGGTGAGGAGTTGCTCTTCCGGGATGCCGGTATTTTTGGAAAGTACATTTAATAGATCGGGATCGGATCTTCGGTCCAAGTCGACGGAGTAAAGCCGCGCACCCGGAAGCACCGCGGCGTACAAGTCTGAAGGGGAAAGGAAGTTTGCGTGAGCGACACGAGCGAACCATGAAGAGAACGTTTCCCCGTCGCAAGGGGAAGGGCGACCCGGCCAATGATGTGCATCTGACATGCGAAGCATCGGGGGCTCGTGGACTATTTAATTCGCGAAAAAGTATGCGTTATAGGACTTTAATTATTGATGAATATATTGATGTGTAGCTGAAGGTTTCTTGCGAATTCACCGTATTCATAAGGTGTGCGCTTGAGATTTATGCATGGGCGCGATAAATACTGCGCAACTTATTCGAGGGCAATCTCGTTCGCAATTCACGAGAGTGAAGCCCAATTGGAGGCTGCGGCCATGTGTGAAATTAAAGGAATGGAAGCGCTTGTGGGCAAAGTAGAGGGTTGAGAGCGCAACTAGCGCGTCACGTGTGATGCCCCCAAACTCTTTCTTCAGCCATGGAGGAAATACAGGGTCGTCCATATGGGGTGGTTCGGCGATCCAATAGCCCTCAACGGGGCAGCTTCAGACGTTTAATCTCTTTCTTTGTAAGCTGTCGCTTGTTGTTGGCATAGACGCCGGAACGACCGTATAGCCGTCCTCGCGCTAGGGATGACAACCCTGCGCTCAAGACAACATCGACGAAAGGCAGTTCCGAAGACTCCTGTTCCAGGGAGACTTCCCACCAAGCTCCGTCATCCAAAAGGTGGAACTGATGCCGAGCGTCGCGTTCAACCATTCGCTTGCGCAGTTCTGCAAGCCATTCCGCTTGGAGGGCCTTCCGCTTCATGCGGTGGGTTTTCTGTTGTTTGTTGCGGCGAAGTATCCCTGATGCTGGATCTACCCAGAACTCGAATATCGATTCTTCCAATGGTGTTGGGCCGCCCCAGCGCAAGAGGACGTAAACTTGATCGTTGCGTTTCGAAACGCCCTCGTACGCGACAAAGTCGGCAATGTGATCTCGAACATGCTGCTGCACGGTCGATGTGACACGAAGGTTAGCGCAGACCTCCGACCACACCTTGTTCCAGGGACGTCCGACCTGGCGGCCAAAGTAGCGCCGAAGCGGTGCCAGGTTCTCGTTGAGCATCTTGCGGACGCCGGACTCGGACGCCGCACGCTTCATGCCGACCGCGTTCCGCGCCAGTTCGAGGTCACGCAAGGCGCGCCCCTTGCGCGCGCCGTGACCGCCCAGGCGTGGGCGCTGGACGATCACTTTGGCAATGTCATTACGCATGACTCCTGCCTCCAGATTGATTTGAATTTTGGAGAGCAAACGACAAACACGAAAAGCGCGGCCTAGCTTTGCTGTCGCGCTTTGGTCTCCGCGGGTGGCCGCGGCTATGTGAGGTATGATTGTCGCTTGCGCATTAGATACTGGATGCAGCGCACTGTTGCAAGCAGCCACAAGGTCAAAGGCGCATCGTTGACAGAAACCGAGGGAAACTTGCGTGCGACTCTGCGAGAAACGGTGGGTGTTCTTAAAACCTAGATGCTGGTTTTTAAAATTTACAACCCGTTTTTAAAAAACAGAGTCGTTTCCTACAACAATAAGCTATTGAATTTCTTGTCAGAAAGTTGGCTGGGGCGCCAGGATTCGAACCTGGGAATGCCGGTACCAAAAACCGGTGTGTTAAGCCACTTCACCACGCCCCAATCGCCGTGGGCCCGCCGTTAAAGACGGGCCGACTTCTTAGACCATCTCTTGGCCCTGGGCAAGGGATGCTGGCTTCGGAAGCCGGAGTTCCGACGGAGCTCAGGTGAGGCGTTCGGCGGGCGGCGCCAGGCGGCCGGGGGCAATCCACCAGTCCGGTTCCGCGTCATACAGCCGGGCCGCGGCGGCAAGGGCCGCCTCCGCCGTCTCATAAAGAGCGAAACAGGTTCCGCCCGATCCGGACATGCGGGTCAGCAGGGGGGCGTCCGTCGCCTCGAGAGCGGCCAGCACCTTGGCGACCGGCGGGCAATAGGCGCAGGCGGCTTCGGTCAGGCCGTTGCCGCGGGCTTTCAGCAGATAGGCGAGATGGGCCGCGTCGATGGGCGTTTCCCGGAACCGGTCCGCGGCCTGGAACCCGCCGGTCCGCGCCTTGAACACGGCCGGGGTCGAGACCGGCACCTTGGCGTTGACCAGGAGCAGGGGCGCCGGGGGCAGGGGCGGGGCGGCCTCGATCTCGTCGCCGATGCCGCCGATGAAGGCGGCCCGGCCGACCCAGCACACGGGCACGTCGGCGCCCAGTTCCAGCGCCAGGGCGCGTATCTCCGCTTCCGCCATCTCGACACCCCAGACCCGGCACAGCGCCTTCAGCGCCGCCGCCGCGTCGGCCGACCCGCCGCCGATGCCCGACGCCACGGGCAGGCGCTTTTCCAGGACCAGATGGGCGCCGGCGTCGATTCCGGCCAGATCACGCAGGCGCCTGGCCGCGCGCAGCACGAGGTTGTCGGTCTCGTCGGCCAGGTCCTTGGCGAAGGGGCCGCGCACGGTCAGCGTCAACGAGCCGTCGGCCGCCGCCCGGGCCTTGATCGCATCGCCCACGTCGGCGAAGGCGATCAGGCTGTCGAGCAGGTGATAGCCGTCATCCCGCTTCCCCGTGACATGGAGGTACAGGTTCAGCTTGGCCGGGGCCGCCACGGTAACGATGGCGTCGGCCACCTACAGGCCTTTGTCCAGCTTGGCCTTGATCTTGGGGATCAGGTCTTTGTCCGGGTCCAGGGACAGGGAGCGCTTCCACTGGAACTGCGCTTCCAACTTGCGCCCGACCTTCCAGTAGGCATCGCCCAGATGATCGTTGATGACCGGATCCTGGGGCCGCAATTCCACGGCGCGTTCCAATTCGACCACCGCCTTGTCGAACTGATTCTGGCGGTAATAAGCCCAGCCCAGGCTGTCGGCGATGAAGCCGTCGTTGGGGGCCAAGGACACGGCCTTCTTGATCATGTCCGTGGCGCGGTCGATCTGCTGGCCCTGGTCGATCCAGGTGTAGCCCAGATAGTTCAGCACATAGGGCTGGTCCGGGCGCAGGTCGAGGGCCTTCAACAGGTCCTTTTCCGATTTCTTCCACTGCTTGGCCCGCTCGAAGGCGATGCCGCGGGCGTAAAAGAGGCTCCAGTGATGGCCCTGCGGCTCCTTCACGCGCTCGATCGCCGCCGAATAGGCTTTGGCCGCCTGCGGATATTTTTCCATGCGCCGGTAGACGTCGCCCAGATGGAGGTGCGGGTCGGGCAGGTCGGGGCGCAGCTTGGCCAGCTTGTTCAGGCGTTTGACCGCCGTGTCCGTGCGCTCCAGGTCGCCCAGCAGGGCCGCGGCCTGAAGTTGGGCGCTCCAGCCATAGGCGGAGGCGGCGTCGACGCCGTCATATTCCGTGACGGCTTTTTCCAGGCGGTCGTCCGATTGCAGGACGTCGGCCAAGATGAACCGCGCAACGGGGAAATCGGATTTCAGGTAAAGGGCCATCTGGATCAGCGCGATCGCCGTTTCATGGGCGTTCTGGCGGCGCAGGGACGAGCCGATGTCGTACAGCGCCTCGGCCGCGCCATCGCGCGCGTTCTTGATCGCCAGCGGCGGCTTCTTGCCGGCCTCGATGCGCTTCATCGCCGTATCCATGAGCCGCGAGACGGGATGTTCACTGAGATAAAGGTTATAGATGGCCTTGGCGCGCTCGGTGTCGCCGGCGCGCTCCAACAGGGCCCCCAGAAGATGCGTCACCCGGGACGACGGCGGCGACTGCCGCTCGATGACGCCGGTCAGAAGCTTGCCTGCTTCGTCGGTCTTGCCGACCAGCTGCAGGATCAGCGCCTCGTGGATTTCCACCAGGTTCTCGATCCCCTTCTTGTCCTCCAGCGGCTTCAGGGCGGCGAGTGCGTCCTCGGCCTTGCCCTGGCCGTACAGGCACCAGGCGATCAAAAGCGGCTTGGTGAAGATCGACAACCCTTCGTCCGGCAGCGTCCTCAGCATCGCTTCCGCGTCCTTGAAGCGCTTGTGCTTCATGTGGTCGATGGCGACGGTCAACTGGGCGATGGTCTGGTCCGGGGCTTCCTTCAGGTAATCGCGGGCCAGGGCGACGGCCGTTTCCACGCGGCCTTCGACCAGGTTCACGATGAAGGTCTGGCGCAGCAGGCCGGGGGTGGCCGGGCGTTGCTTCAAGGCGGCGCCGTAGAAATCCGCGGCCGACCCCAGATCACCCTCGCGCTGGGCCTGTCGGCCGGCGAGATAATTGCCGATGAAGGTATTGGCGCTTAAGTGCCCCTTGGTATCGGGTTTTGCGTCTGCGGTGCCGGCGGACACGGCCAAGGCGGTGACGGCACAGAACAGTCCGGCAACGAAGGAACGGCGAAGGCGACGGGATGGGGTCACGGGCGGTCTCGAACCTCAGGATCAATGGGGACAGGCGGTAACCGGAGAGCAGTCTAACCGACGCCGGACCGGGCCGCCATATCTCGCGGCCTTATATCTTGTCGCCGAAACCTTTGGCGAAAAAAGGGCAGCCGCGCATAATGCGGCCATGACGATTCCGCGATCCTCCCGGCCCCTGGTCCTGGCGTCTTTGGAAAACGACGACGGCACGCGCTGCGTCGATCTGTTCCGCCGCGCCGACGGCACCCATGGCTTCGAAGAATATCGCCGCGACCCGGAAGACCCGCGCGGATGGTCCGGGGCGGCGGGTTTCAGCGCCCGCGTTTTCGACGACGAAAATGCCGCCCGCACGGCGGCCCAAAGCGCCGTTAAATGGCTGTCTGCCGCGCCTTCGGGCTGAAAAAAATTCTTGTATTTCAGGGCATTCAAAAGTACGAATCGGGCCGTGATTATGCCCCAGCCGGTTTTGGCGGGCGGTGACCGGACCCTCAGGGTCCAAAACCCCAACCAACCCTAGGAAGCGTCGATCACCCGGGAAGCGCGGTTGCTTTTCCGGTTTTTCACCATGCCGTGCCGGTTGGGATCGCGCGATCCCACATGCCGCCGGCAATTAGTACGGGACTTTAAGTACATGACCACTGGAACGGTTAAATTCTTCAACCAGCAGAAGGGCTACGGCTTCATCACTCCGGAAGACGGCTCGAAGGACGTGTTCGTCCACATCACCGCCGTCGAACAATCCGGCATGTCCGGCCTGGCCGAAGGTCAGAAGGTGAGCTTCGAAGTCCAGAACGAAGCCCGCGGCCCCAAGGCCGTGGACCTGCAGGAAGCTTGATCCGGAAGGATCCAGACTAGATCCAAGCTTCAACTGCGTTGAAGTACGGTTCCAGGGTCATCCTCCGCGAGGGGGGTGACCCTTTCCTTTTGGGGGTCGCTTTTGCGCCAGACCGGCGCTTTGCATTTTCGTGACGGTCGATCGTCGGCTACCATCCCGCCCGACTTCAGGGGACGGCGGGGGACCATCGATTGACCGGCTATATCTTCTTGCTGCTCGCGGGCATCGCCGCGGGAACGCTCAGCGGTGTCGTCGGCACGGGCGGCTCCATCGTGCTGATGCCGATCCTGGTTTATCAGTTCGGCCCGCAGCAGGCCGTGCCGATCATGGCCATCGCCGCCGTGCTGGGCAATATCGGCAAGGCCGTGGCCTGGTGGCGCGAGGTCGATTGGCGGGCCTTCTGGGCCTATGCCGTGCTCGGCGTGCCGGGGGCGGCGTTGGGCGCGCGGACCCTGCTGGTGCTGCCGCCGGCGGTGGTCGAAGTGGTGCTCGGCGGGTTTTTCCTGCTGATGATTCCCGGGCGGCGCTGGATGCAGGCCCGCGATATCCGCATCCGCTATTGGCAGATGGCGGTCATCGGCGGGCTGATCGGCTATCTCAGCGGCATCGTGTTGTCCACGGGGCCGCTCAGCATTCCGGCGTTTCTGGCCATCGGCCTGACCAAGGGGGCCTTGATCTCGACCGAGGCGGCGGCGTCGCTGGCATTGATGATTTCCAAG
>PALN01000003.1 GCA_002706405.1 Rhodospirillaceae bacterium
AATGGTTCTATGAATCGATCGACCTTCCTACGCCCAAGGCATTGCGGGTTGAGCTTTCGGGCCAACTGAATCACACCAACGGCATAGTCACGCGCAAGTATATGGGTCGTTGCGTGACGCGCCCTCGGTGCGAACATCGCGTCGTAGAGATTTCGCGTGAATTCCTCTAGCTGCTTAACAAACGCATTTGAGGCGGACGCCCAACACCGCATAGCTACTCCGTACGCAGCCGCAAGCATTCGTTCCCCTACATATGGATCGTCAAACGCCAGCATCTCGATTGTGGTCTTGAATAGAGAACCCGGACTACGTTCCCCAATTGCCACAAGCGATTTCGTTGCACGGTCTCTCAACGGCCGGCGTGTCGTAGTCAAGAACATTGCGCAAAGCCGGGTCACGTTTAGCGCCACTGGAGCACTCATTCGGCGGCCATCCGTACGCTCGATCCAGTCGAGCAACCGATGTACCACAGAGGATTCCTCCGCCGTTCTCAGGTAATCGCTCCAATGAAGATCACGTTCCGGAAGCGAGAAGCTACGCAGATATTTTACGAGCCAATCTGCGGCAAATGGATGCCCAAATCGCGACCCAAGGCCAACAAGTGCCTCAAGTGTTTGTTCCTGAGTATATCGCGGCCCTCTGCGCAACAGCGTCAACATAATGTGTTCAGTTTGCCTAGAGAACGAGTCCTGGGGCCGCCAAAGCACTCCTTCGAGAAAGGTCTCCATCAGCGGCATCAGCAGGCGTCGTTTTTTCGGCAAATAGAAAACGAGTTCCTGCTCTCCCTCTGGAAGGACTCGTTTCACCCGCTCCGGAAACTCAAGCATAATAGCGGAAGCTAGACCCGGTAGCCGATACGTTCGCCCCCATCTATCTACTTCAAATATCTTTCCGAGTGGCCGGTTCTTGTAGAAAGCCCGTCGTATCTGCTGCTCGCTGTCGCAGTTCAAGTGCGTCTCAAGCAAGTGTCGACAGATCAAGTGATCACTAAACCGTTGATATGGAAAGCGCACGATCTCCGTCTGCTTACCGTCTTCCCATCTTAAGTCGTCAGCGAGCAGACCGTCGGTCACTAAGCGCCTGAGGAGTTCTTCGATCTTTTCTTGATCTGTCCACCCCGTCCAGTCTCCCAACACTGACCGACATTCAACGCGAGTGACGTAGTCCCGCAATCCGTCCGCCATGGTAACGGCTAGACCGATCTTTCCTGCTCTTTGTCCAATACGGTCCCCTTTCAACAACCGCCAGCACGTCTTGTGAGCTAGGTTGTAATCCTGCTCGATGCCCCTGCCGATGCCGACAACGAAATCTTCGAATATTTTCGTCATCCCTTTTTGCCCGGATGCGATTGCGTTGATATCTCGGCTCTTCGCGGACGCCGTTTTTCCCGAGAACGAATGGCACAACATCTTCAGAAAAAGTGGTCGCGAGAACTCGGGCACCAACAGTGGTACGTGCGGGTTTGGTATGTCGTAGTAGCGGAAGAACTCTCGTTGAGCATCGAACTCGATCTCGTCAAATCCCATGTGAATGGTTTCAACAAACAGTTTCCGTGACGCATCATCCAAGAGGAGTTGGTCAAACGGACTGCGGCAACTCACGACGAGACCGACATTTGGATAGCGCCTAACTTGGCGCGCGACCTTGGCGAGCCCATGCCGCCACATCTCCCTGTCTGCTTCGTTAATGCCGTCGATGATGATCAAAGACCGCCCGCCGCACTTCTTCCCCAACTCATCCAAGCAAGAAAGCAGGTCTGATCCACTCAAGTCGCGCTTGATTGCTCGGCAGACGGCATTCAACGGATCGGTCCCATCTAGGCGATGAGCCAAGAGAAACAATGTGGGCAAGCCTGCCTGCTCGCGGCGGCGAGTGACATCACACAAGAAGTGCGTTTTTCCAGTCCCCCATTCACCACGAATGAACATCCTATTCTGCTCGATCAGCCCGAAACTTGGCGATCCGCAAAAGGCAGTAATTTGAGAGAGGGCTGACTGCATCTTGCGAAGATTGTGACGTTCCGAATCAATGCTCTCGCTTTTCCGGCTGCTGCTCCGTAGACCTGTCTTCACTTTCCAAAGGGCACTTTCACGTCTCTGCACTTGGCGATTTATGGTGTCTGTGACGTACCGAATCCGGCGAAGGGTTGCGCGCGAGCTGCCAGCCGATTCCGACACAAGCTGGTCTTTCAGTAGCTGCACCAATTTTTCTGGTGTCAGTTTTCGGCGTGCGAAAATTTTCGACACGGTGTATCGAGAAGAGGAATATGCTTCCCTGAGATCGTCAGCGAGATTGCGGATCGCCTGTTGGTAATCATCGGATAACGCCAACGCATGGATAGCATCCTGCAATGACCGAATTTCAAGATTGGGCGCGTCTGCGTCTAGAGCCGGCGTGTACCGTGCGCCTGCAGCCTGAATGGTTTTCTCGTTGATTCTCCGCAGTATTGTTGCTGTCAATTTTGCCATCACCCAACAACGCTATGCTCGAATCCATGTGCAGCATCTGCAATAGCCATAGTACGCGGTCATGCTCTCTACTCCGAAGGTGTGAAGGAATCGTCTTACCAAGCCGCATAGGTCCGCTTCGGGTCACTAGCGGACATCCCGTCCACCCCCCCACCCCCTAAAAACTCAACTTCGCCGGCGAAATCAGCACCCCGAACTGTTCGCACCAGATCACCACATGGCCGTAGGCTTTGAGGTCCAGGCCCTTGGGGATGTTGAAGTTCTGGCTGCCCTTGAAGGCGCGGAGTCTGCCTAAGTCCACGAACATGGTTTTGTCGATCTGCGTGTCCGGCGTCACCGTGTCGAGGGGCACCAGGTAGACGTGGTACTTGGGGCCGGGGCCGACTTCGAAATCCGGCTCCAGGCGCACGGCGCGGCGGTAGACCGTGACCCCGCCTTTTCCGTAATGGATGGGGTCGGAGGGATTGGCGTGGATGAACGTGCCCGTGGCGACCTTGGCGCTGACCGCATCCGCGGGGGCGGCTTCCTGGGCCACGACGTCGGCCAGGAAGATATAGGGATAGGCGAAGATGCCGAGGGCAACCCCGGCGAAAAGGCCGAGGAATCCCCCGGTGAAGAAGATGATGATGGCTTTTTTCATGGCACCCGTCCCCGTCCGTTCAGCCCGAGGGACCGGACCGCGTCAACCCGCCGCGACGAAGGCGTCGTAGCGCCGGCCGATTTCCTCGATCGCTGCATTATAGAGCAGTTCCCCGGCCTCGATAGTCGCCTTGCGCGGGTCCGAGCCGATGCGCCCGTCGGGGAAGCGGCGGCGGTAGTCGTCGCAATCGAAGATCGGGCCGTCGCCGGCGCGACCGGGAGTCATCTCGGCCCCCTTCACGCGGGCGGCGTCCTTCTGGAACCCGAAATAGGTCAGGCTGACCTCGCCGCAGGTGGCGTGCGCCCCGTCGTCGTCGCCGAAGGTCTCGGCCGATATCTGCATGACGCTGTCACATTCGAACCAGTTGACCAGGGTACAGCGCACGGGCGGGCGGTTGTCCCCGGCCCGGCCCAGGCTGTGTTCAGCATAGATTTCCGAAAAAGCCGCGTTCAGGGTCGCGATGTTGCCGCCGTGGCCGTTGAGAAAGAAGAACCGTTCGAACCCGTGCTTGGCCAGCGAGTTCACCACGTCCTGCACCATGGCCATCATGGTCGAGGGACGCAGCGTGACCGAGCCCGCGAAGCCCAGGTGATGCTGCGCCATGCCGATGGACAGCGTCGGCGCGATCATCACGGGCTTGCCCGCCGCCTGCCGCTGTTCCGACAGACCGTAGGCGAGGATTTCCGGGCACAGCGCATCCGTGCCGATGAAGCCCGTGGGGCCGTGCTGTTCCGTCGAGCCGACGGGGATGATCACGCCCTTGGATTGGGTCAGATAGGTTTCGACCTCGGGCCAGGTGGAGAGCTGCAGACGCATGGCCGCGCCCTTACGCCGCGTTCTGCAACTGCAGACGCATCCATACGTCCTTCAGCGCCGTGACCAGTTCGTCCATCACGTCGTCGTCGTGGAACGGCGACGGCGTGATGCGCAGGCGCTCCGTCCCCACCGGCACGGTCGGATAGTTGATGGGCTGAATATAGACGCCGTATTCGTCGAGCAGCATGTCCGTCGCCTGCTTGCAGCGCACGGCATCGCCCACCATCAGCGGCACGATATGGGTGACCGAGGGCATGACCGGCAGGCCGGCCGCGGTCAGCAGGTCCTTCAGGCGCTGGGCCCGTTCCTGGTGCTGCACGCGCAGCGCGTTGGTCGCGCGCACGTGGCGGATCGAGGTGATGGCCCCGGCCACCAGGGGCGGCGGCAGGGTGGTGGTGAAGATGAAGCCGGGGGCGGCGCAGCGCACGGCATCGACCATGGCTTCGGAGCCCGCGATATAGCCGCCCATCAGGCCGAAGGCCTTGGCCAGGGTGCCTTCGATCACCGTGATGCGGTCGGCCACGCCTTCACGTTCGGAAATGCCGCCGCCGTTCTCGCCATACAGGCCCACGGCATGGACTTCGTCGAGATAGGTCATGGCGCCGTACTTGTCGGCCAGATCGCAGATCTGCTTCATGGGCGAAATGTCGCCGTCCATGGAATAGACGCTTTCGAAGGCGATCAGCTTGGGGGCCGCCTTGGGCAGGGATTTAAGGATTTCTTCGAGATGCGCCATATCGTTGTGGCGGTAGATCTTCTTGGCACAGCCCGAATGGCGGATGCCGGCGATCATCGACGCGTGGTTCAATTCGTCCGACACGATGATGCAGTCGGGCATCAACTGGGCGATGGTCGAGATCGCCGCGTCGTTGGACACGTAGCCGGAGGTGAACAGCAGGGCCGCTTCCTTGCCATGCAGGTCGGCCAGTTCCTTTTCCAGTTCGGCATGCAGATAGGTCGTGCCGGCGATGTTGCGGGTACCGCCCGATCCCACACCCATGCGCGCCCCGGCTTCCGACAAGGCGGCCAGGACGTCCTGGTTCTGGCCCTGCCCCAGGTAATCGTTGGAGCACCAGACGACGACGTCCGAGGTCGTGCCGTCGGGATGGTGGCGGGTCGCGTGAGGGAAGTTTCCGGCCTGGCGCTCCAGGTGCGCGAAGACGCGGTAACGGCCCTCGCCCTTCACCTTGTCCACGGCGTCCTGGAATACCTTTTCATAATTCATTGTGCGTTCTCCTACGCACCGCCTTGCCGGCGGGCGAATGCAATCCGGCCCGGAATGCCTTTGATTCCGCGCAGGTTTAGGCGGTTTCAGGGCAACCGTCCTTGACTGATGTCAATATTGTAAGACGCAGAACAGGCAAAGGGAATTCCCGATAACGCCGATATTTTTTTCACGACGTGGGTCCGCGGCATCCCCGGGGGCCGGTCCGGGGCCGCCCGGCGCACACGACGCGCTCAAGAAAACGTGCGTTTTCCGGTCCCGCCGCTTCGGTTATGGGTTGGGGAAACATTGACCAGCCGGAGCCCCTCCCGCCATGACGTCCTTGCTTATCGGCGCCATCGCCGTGGTTGCCATCGCCAGTTATGTTCTATCGCCCAAGGTGCGCACCGCCGACGGTTTCTTCCGCGGCGCCAATGACGACGGCAGCGCCCCCGGCTTGCTGACCCTGATCCTGTCTCAGGTCACGACCTGGATTTTCGCGCGCTCCCTGATGAACGCGGCGATCCTGGGGTTTTATTACGGAATCGCGGGCGCCCTGGCCTATGCGGCCTATTACCTGAGCTTCCTGACCGGCGGCATGATCGTCGACCGCATCCGCTTTCATCACGGAGCGGCCAGCGTACAGGCGTTCCTGACCGATCATTACGGCGTCATGGGCCGCTGGACCTATAACCTGGTGGTCGGCGTGCGGCTGCTGAGCGAAGTGTTCGCCAATCTTCTGGTCATCGGCATCATCTTCGGCGCGGCGGGCACCACCGGCTACACGCTCGCCATCGTCGGCATCGCCGTGCTGACCCTGGGCTATTCCATGATGGGCGGCCTGCGCGCGGCGCTGCGCACGGACGTGATGCAGACGGCGCTGCTTTATGTCGGGCTGGCGGCCCTGCTGGTCCTGACCGTGACGCGGCCGGAATTCGACCTGCCCGCCATCGTCGGCTCCAGCCCCGACGCGGGCGGCCCCGGCTGGATCCTGCTGGCCGTCGCCTTGCTGCAGATCTGGAGCTATCCGCTGCACGACCCGGTGATGATGGACCGCGGCTTCCTGGCCGACCGGGCGACGACCCGCAAAAGCTTCCTGCATGCGGCCTGGATTTCCATCGCCGGCATCCTGGTATTCGGCGTGATCGGCGTTTACGCGGGCCTGAACAGAGGCGACGGCGAGGCCATGGTCGCCGTCCTGACCCGCTTGCTGGGCGAGCCGGCCATGCTGGTGTTCAACCTGGCGCTGGTGGTCTCGGCGCTCTCGACCCTCGATTCAACCTTCGCCAGTGCCTCCAAACTGGTCGTCGCCGACATGCGGGTGATGGCGCCTTCCGTGCGCAACGGGCGGCTGGCCATGGCCGGGTTCCTGTTGGGCGGGCTGGGGTTCCTGTTCCTCGGCAACAAGGACCTGTTCGCCGCCGTCGCCGTATCGGGCACGGCGTCGATGTTCCTGGCCCCGGTGGTGCTGTTCAACGTCATGGGCGGTCTGCGGATTCAGGCCTGGGCCTATGGTTTCGCCTTTGCCTTGGCGATCGCCGGGGGGGCCCTTTACATGCTGGAAGCGGGCGGCCATGTGGCCCTCATCGAACCCCTGTTCGGGCTCGTCCATAAATACGCCAAGCTGCTGCTGATCTGCGCCACGGTGCTGGCGGGCGGATGCGGGGCCTTTGCCTTGTCCCTGGCCGTCGCGGGCCGGCGCCGGGCGGCGACCTGACGGCCTTAAAATTTCCGGACAGGGACCGCGTTTTGGGATAAGACAGGCGCCATGAGCACCTCCCCTTCGAATACCCTGGGCAACGCCGCCGCCAAACCGGGCCGGAACGCGCCCGCTGCCGCCGCGCCCAAGGTCGGACTGGTCAGCCTGGGCTGCCCCAAGGCGCTGGTCGATTCCGAGCGCATCATGACGCGCCTGCGGGCCGAGGGCTACGACCTGGTCGACAGCTACGACGGCGCCGATCTGGTGATCGTCAATACCTGCGCGTTCCTGGAAACGGCCCGGGACGAGTCCCTGGAAGCCATCGGCGAGGCCATGGCCGAAAACGGCAAGGTCGTGGTGACCGGCTGCCTGGGCGTGCATGAAAACCTGATCCGGGAAATCCATCCGGGCGTGCTCGCCGTGACCGGCCCCCATCAATATGAATCGGTGATGACCGCCGTCCATCAGGCCCTGCCCCCGGCCCATGATCCCTACGTGGATTTGGTGCCGTCCCAGGGCATCAAGCTGACGCCGCGCCATTACGCCTATCTGAAGATTTCCGAGGGCTGCAACAACAAGTGCACCTTCTGCATCATCCCGAGCCTGCGCGGCCCGCTGGCCAGCCGGCCCATCGGCGAGGTCCTGAAGGAAGCCGAGGGCCTGGCCGAAGCCGGGGTCAAGGAACTGCTGGTGATTTCCCAGGACACCAGCGCCTACGGCATCGACACCAAGTTCCCCCGCGAGGAATGGCGCGGCCGTGAATACCGCACCCGCTTCCTCGACCTGTGCGAAGGCTTGTCGGAGCTGGGCATCTGGGTCCGTCTGCACTACGTCTACCCCTATCCCCATGTCGACGAGGCCATCGCGCTGATGGCCCAGGGCAAGATCCTGCCCTACTTGGACATTCCGTTTCAGCACGCCAGCCCCAACGTCCTCAAGGCCATGCGCCGGCCGGCCCATCAGGAACGCACGCTGGAACGCATCAAGGGCTGGCGCCGCGACTGCCCGGACCTGGTCCTGCGCTCGACCTTCATCGTCGGCTTTCCCGGCGAGACCGAGGACGATTTCGACTTCCTGCTCGACTGGCTGCAGGAAGCCGAACTCGACCGCGTCGGCTGTTTCAAATACGAAAACGTCGCGGGCGCCCGGGCCCAGGAGCTCGACGGTCATCTGGACGAGGACGAAAAGCAGGATCGCTGGGAACGCCTGATGGAAGTTCAGCAGGAGATCAGCGCCAAACGCCTGGGCCGCTTGGTCGGGCGCGATCTGGACGTGCTGATCGACGACGCCGGCGACGCGGGCGGCCCGGCGATGGGGCGCTGCTATGCGGATGCACCGGAAATCGACGGCGCCGTACGCGTGTCGGGCGGGAAAGACCTACGTCCCGGCGACATGGTCCGGGTTCGGATCACGGGCGCGGATGAATACGACCTGTCCGGCGACGTCACCGCCGCGGACGCCCCGCAAAGCTAACCGTTCGACGCCCGGCGGTGACGCGGGGCGTTGGGGTCGTGGGTATTACGGGTATCCATGCGATCCAGGATTTCGCGCATCAGGCCGACGCATTCCTTAAGTTCCTTGATATCCTGGCGCATGGTACGGATCGCCGTTTCCTGGTCTTCGGCGTTCTGCGACATGATCTGGCGCAGGGTCGTCATCCGCTGGTCCTGCTGCTGCAGGGCCACGGCCAGTTTGACTTCGTTATCCGCGAGTTTCTGATTGACCAGGGCTTGGAGGCGCTTGGCCACCTCGGCCGAGGTCAACAAGGCGACGACAGCAATGACCACCGCGATCCCGGCGGCTATGGTCGCCAAATCGGCGAAAGACGAGGCTTCACCCATTCCATCACCCCGAACATTTATCTTCCGCGCCTGTTTTTCTGCGGCGGGATAGATCGTTGCGGCCATTCTGGCCCCGAACCCGGCCTGTTTAAGGGCCGGATATGCACATACGCAACCCGGCACCGGGACAGGGTGACAGGTTAGCGAATGCGTATCTTAGTCCGCGAATGGCGACGCCGAAACAAAACTTTCGTTTGATTTCATTTTTGGGGCGAAGCCGCGATCTTCATCCGTCGGGATGACCCGGCGAACGTTGCGAACGTCATCCAACGCCTGGCTGAAGGAGTTCAAGCGTTGGCGCAGTTCATCGGCACCGCCGGACGCCGCATCGAGCCGCTCCTCGATCGTGCCCAGCGCATCGCCCAGGACGCGGCGCTGGCGGTTCAACTCGCGGTCCTGCTTGTCGAGACTCTTGAGAAGCTCCAGTTCAGATTGCTCGAATCGGGCGTCGATCAACGCCGTTACCCGCCGGGACATCTCTGCAGAGACCATCAACGCGATAACCCCGAATACAATGCCGGCGGCGCCCAGAATTATGCCCAAATAGGCCGTCATGCCGCTCATATCACTCACCCTTTCGTTATGCAGGCCGCCCGTGATTGTTGTAGGGTCTGTGCCGGCATATGCATGGTTCACCGGTCTGAATTTTATCCATATTCCCGCCCCGGCTGCTGTGACCAGCCTCACTAGGTAAATTTCATCCCACAAAATCAATAGGTTAACATGAGAGCCGCCGTCATCCCCGTCACCCCCTTGCAGCAGAACTGTTCCCTGGTGTGGTGCGAAACCACCATGAAGGCGGCCTTTGTCGATCCCGGCGGCGAGGTCGATCGCCTGAAGGCGGCGGTGGACGAAGCCGGCGTGACACTGGAGAAAATCCTGGTCACCCACGGCCACCTGGACCATGCGGGCGCCGTCGCCGACCTGGCCGAGGAATTCGGCCTGCCCATCGAAGGCCCTCATCCCGAGGACAAGTTCTGGATCGATCAATTGCCGACCCAGGGTCGGGAATACGGGTTCGGCGAATTGCGCGCCTTCACGCCCGACCGCTGGCTGGACCAGGGCGACACCTGCACCGTCGGCAATCAGACCTTCGACGTGCTGCATTGCCCGGGCCACACGCCGGGCCATGTCGTGTTCTTTCATGCGGGCGAGCGCGTCGCCTTCGTCGGCGACGTGATCTTTCAGGGCTCCATCGGCCGCTCCGACTTTCCCCGCGGTGATTTCGACACGCTGATCAAATCCATCCGCGACAACCTGTTCCCGCTCGGCGACGACGTCACCTTCGTGCCCGGTCACGGGTCGCTGTCGACCTTCGGCCACGAACGGGAAAGCAACCCCTACGTCGCCGACCGCCTGTTCGCACAGGACGCGGGCTGACACCGGGGCGGGCGGGCAGACATGAAACACATCCTGCTGCTGGCCGACGCCGACGAACTGCCGGGCCTGACCCGGATATTCTGGGACGCGGCCCCGGAGGCGCGTGTCCAGGGCGTGAGCAGCCGCGCCGAACTGGAACAGGCGACAGCCGCCCCCGCCGATGATCTGCGCCTGATCGCGTTCTGCACCGACGTGATCGTGCCCGAAGCTGTATTGGGCCGCCTGCCCGGCCCGGCCTACAACGTCCATCCCGGGCCGCCCTGGGTGCGCGGAATCTATCCGTCCGTGTTCGCCCTGTACGAAGGGCGGGACCGCTTCGGGGCGACTCTCCACGAACTGACCATGGACATCGACAAGGGCCCCATCGTCGCCGTCGACGAAGCCGCCATCACGCCCGCCATGGATCGCTTGGCCCTGGAAACCCTGGCGCGTGATCTGGTCACGGGGCTGCTCACCCGCATGGCCCATGATCTTCTGACGGTCGACGGCCCCCTGCCCCATCTGGACGCGCAATGGTCCGGCCCCGCCTGGTCGAAAAAGGATTTCGACGCGTTGTGCCATCTGCCGGACGGCATCGACGAGGGCGAATACCGCCGCCGTCTCCGGGCCGTCGGCGAAGGCCCCGACCATGCGCTTTATTTTGAAAAATTCGGGCGACGCTTCGCCCTGGCGCCGTCGGCCGACAGCGGCCCTGTGGTCAAAGGCGGCCGGCCGGTCGGATCCTAATCCACGGTGCCCCGGCAATATCCGGGGCAATTGTTGACAGAATTCCCCGGTTAGGCCTTTTCCTCACCAACTGAGCCTTGTACCCTCGGGCGGATTCTTCAATCGGTCGCTCTGAGTACGCGTGGCTCGTCCACCGTCTTCTCGATGTCTCGTTGCTTGGTGACGTTCTGTTGAAGCCGACGACATTGAAAAGGAAGCGAACAAATGAAGCAGGCAACGGCCGGAGATACCGTGCGGGTCCATTACACGGGAACCCTGGAAGACGGCAGCACTTTCGACACCTCGAAGGACCGCGACCCCATGGAAGTCAACCTGGGCAGCGGCCAGATCCTTTCTGGCGTCGAAGACGCCCTGATCGGGATGGCCGAGGGCGACACGAAAAAAGTCACCCTGGCCCCCGATGATGCCTTCGGCGACCGCAATCCGGAACTGGTCCAGAATGTGGGCCGCTCGACCATTCCGGCGGAAATCCCGCTGGAAGTCGGCGCCGTCCTGGAAGCGACGAACGAGGCAGGCAATCCCATGCATCTGGTCGTGGTTTCCTTCGACGACGAGGAAGTGACGCTTGACGCCAACCACCCGTTGGCGGGCAAGGCGCTGACCTTCGATCTGACCTTGGTCAGCATCACCTAATCGGCACTGCCGCCCGGGCGCGCGGGCAGAACCGCAGCCGCGGCAATGAACGCGACGCCCAGGGCAAGGCCGACCCATTCACCTGACACGCCGTCCAGCACGGCCGGATAGTTGGTGCCGGAAAGCGTCCCCAGGGTCGCCTTCCCGCCCAGCACGTGATCCAGCACGCCGGTCGATTTGACCCAGGCGTAGGTCGCCATGTAGGCGCCCGCCCCAAGCAGTCCGCCAAGGACGAAGACAACCCCGTCCCACCGCCCCGTGGCGGCGGCGGCAAGACCGGTGCCCGGACAGTATCCGGACACGGCGAAGCCCAGCCCCAGCAGCACGCCGCCGATGAACACGCCCCAATAGGCGTCCTTGACGTCGAGATGTCCGGGATCAACGAGCCCCAACATCAACCCGGCGTACAGCAGGACCGAGGCCGTGCCGATGGCAAGAAAGATGGTCTTCATCAGGTGCAGGTTGGACAGCCGCAGCATGCCGATGATGAGGTTCGGGTTGGTCGCGCCGATACGGTCCAACACGAAGCCGAAAGCGCCGCCGATGACGATGGCGAGAATCAAGGTGGTCATGGCTTAGCCCTCCTTCCGGTAGGTGAGGATCGCCGCCGGAACGGCAGCCAGGAACACGCCGGCGGTGAAGATGTAGGCCGATAGGGCGGTCTGCATCATGCCGCTCATCATATGGCCCGAGGTACATCCGCCGGCCATGCGCGCGCCGTACAACACGATGAACCCGGCGGCGAAAACCGCGACCTGGCGCTTCCAGGCCGCATCGCCGAAATTCGCCCGCCAGATGGCCGGCGCCACGCGTTCCTCACGAGACACGCCGCCCCGCAGCAGCGCCGACAGCGCCGCCCCGCCCATCACGGCGAGCACGAACACGAAGCTGTAGTTCCAAGGATTGGCCACGTTCTTGGCGTACTTGCCGCCCGATTTGTTGAGATAGGCATTGGGGCTGGCATAGCCGCTTTTGGCGTCCTTGGACGCGACCACGGCAGTATCATCGACCGCGTCCCACAGGATGCCGTCGAAGATCACGAACTGGGTCGAAACGCCGACCGGCTTGACCAGCAAGACGGCCGCAAAGAACACGGCACCCAGCAGGATGCCGCCGGTTTTCCAGGATAAAATCATCCCGCAATCCTCCGTACGATGGGTAAAAGGCCCCACTATGGGTAAGAAAACGTGGCCTTAGGGCGCCTTCTTGGCCGGGCAGGACGAAATCCCGAACAGGGAATAGGCCGGACAGGTCGAGAACAGACCGGTCGCCAAGGGCACGACGCCGATCAGGGTCCACATACGCCAGGGTTCTTCCGGATACAGGAAGAACAGGGCAAGCAGGACGACCCCGACAACGATCCGCAACAGGCGGTCAATACCGCCGACATTTTTCTTGAACATGAACGGAACTCCTTCTCGTTCGAATGGATAGGACCAAGCTTACGCTCCGCACGGAACGCCGCATTGATCCCAGTCAATCAGAACCAAGGGAATTCGTCGGTGACTTGGTCACACAGGCCGCGGGCGGTGCTCAGGTCAGCAACGCCGCCAGCCCCGTGCGGCTGACAACCTGGATCGTGCCCCGGTCGAGCGACACCAGCCCATTCTTTGAAAGGATTTCGAGCCGCCGCGAGATCACCTCCCGCACGGAGCCGATGGCCGTCGCCAGTTCCTGATGGGTCGCGCGAACCAGGCCGCTGTCATCGGCACGCTCCAACAGGGCCGCGGCAAGGCGCGCTTCGATCCGGATGAAGGCGACCCGCTCCAGCACCTGCATGACCGATTGCAGGCGCTTGGCGAAGGCCTGGAAGACGAAGGTGCGAAAGGCGTCGGACGTCCCCAGCAGGCTGAGGAACAGGGACTTGGGGATCATCACCGCCTCGACGTCCGTTTCGGCGACGGCTTCGGCGGAATAGTCGTTTTCGCCCAACAGGCCCAGCGTGCTCTGCACGCAGGATTCGCCGGGCGTGATGCTGTACAGCAGGATTTCGCGCCCCGTGGCACCGGTCAGATAAACATCCACGCGGCCGCCGATCAGCACCCCGAAACAGGTGACCTCGTCCCCGGGACGAAACAGCACGTGTCCCTTGGGGATGGTGATCGGGCGGATGGCCTCCAACTGCCGGCGTGTTTCCCCGTCCAGATCACCAAGACCGGGTGCACGGTCAAGCCAATGTGTCACTGCGGTCACTTGTCCTGCTCCGCCGGCGCACTTTCGTTGCCGTCGGCAGCGGCCCGATGAATGGCGGCGATTCGTTTGCAGACCCGATCGGTCAAATGGGCCGTTTCCTTAAGGTCGTGCAGGGTGTCCAAGGCAACCTCCGTTTGATCGGCGCTCAGGTCGCCGCGTGATGCGGCGGCCAGAAACGCGGTTTTCAGCCGATTGTAGACCGGAAGCGTCGCGTCCTCGCTGGGCAGACTGCCGGCCCCTTTGCCGAACAGCTGTTCGGCGGCGTCGATCTGGCCCGCAACGAGCGTTGCATAACTGATGATCTGATTCTCCACGTCGTCCGGCAGGGCCGCGATTTCCGCCCGCCGGCCGGCGACGGCCAATCCCAAATCGGCGATACCGGACAAATGCATGAGGGCCCGGATCGGATGCGGCAGTGCCTCGGCCACGGCCTGGGCGTTGTTGGCCGCGCTCAGCTTCTGCACATAAGCCACGACGGCATCGTTCAACGCGTCGATGATTCCGCGCCGCCGCCGCAGACGGTCCGCCGATGCGGCGGGGTCAAGGAACGCCGCCCGCGCGATCCCGAAGGAGACTCCCGCCACACGGCCCAATTCCAACATGATGGCATCCAGCGCCAGCGCCGGAAGTTCGAACCCCGTGTCGTCCAGGTGGCGGGGCCGAGCCTCGTCCTCTTCGGCCGTTACGAAGCGATCCGCCAACCAGCTTTCCAGACGCGGCGCCAAGGGCCACATCAGCACGACGCCCAGCACGTTGAACACGGTGTGGAACAGGGCCAATGCCGCCGTCGAGCCCGCACCGGCCGCCAGGGTCTTTTCCGTGGCGTCGACGACGACCAGCAGCACCGGCAGCAACAAAAGCGCCACGGCCCCCGTCAGGACGTTGAACACGACATGGCTGACGGCCACGCGCCTGGCGTTCGACGTGGCCCCAAGCACCGCCAGAACCGCCGTGGTGGTCGTCCCCACATTGGCGCCGATCACCAGCGACGCCCCGGCCTCCACCGTCAGGATGCCGCCGGCCGCCGCCGTCAGGGCGATGGCGATCACGGCGCTGGACGACTGGACAAGGGTGGTCATGACGATGCCGATCGCCACGAACATGATGTCGTTGAGGATGCCGCCGCTTACGAAGGCGCCCAGGTCGACGGCCTGCCCCAAGCCGGCGAAGGTCGCCTTCAGGGTCGCAATCCCAAGGAAGAACACCCCGAACCCGGCCAGCGCCTCGCCGAATGCGCCGCGCCTGTTGGACACGCCGGTCAGGGACAGAAACATGCCGATGCCAAGCAGCGGCAGGGCGAAGGCCTCGATCTTGATATCGAACCCGACCAGGGCAACGATCCAGCCCGTCATCGTGGTGCCGACGTTGGACCCGAAGATGACCCACATGGCCTGGCCCAGGGTCAGTACGCCCGCGTTGACGAAACCGATGGAGGCCACGGTGACGGCGCTTGAGGACTGCACGATCCCGGTGATCAATATGCCCGACCACAGGGCGCGGCCCCGGGTCCGCGTCCACCGCGTCAGCACGTCGCGCAACATGCCGCCGGCGGCCATTTTCAGGCCGTCGGTCATCAGGCGCATGCCGAGCAGGAAAAGGCCGATGCCCCCGATGGCGCCGCCGATGAGAACCAGGTTCATGGATCCGGACACGAAATGCGTTACAGGAAGATTGAGGATAACGCCCTTCGGCGGGACATCAAACCGGCTTCGCGCTGTCCTTCTCGGTGCTCTCCGTGTCCTTCAGCCCGTTCACCGTCCGGTCGCCCGGCAGGTCGCGGGGCCGCAGGTAGAGGAACGCGGCGATGCCCAGCGGCGTGATGATGGCCAGATGCCCGAATGCCAGCACCCAGCCGGTGACCCCGCTGCCGCCCGCAAGGTCGAGCACGATGCCGAACACCAGCGGGCCGAAGAACCCGCCGATGTAGCCGATCGTCGAATGCACGGCCAGGGTCGCACCCCGGCGGGCCGGCTCGGCGCTGCCCGAGGTGCCGGCCGTCAGAGCCGAGGAATCGGCATAGACCGCGATGTTGTACATAAGGCAGAGGGCGACCGCGAGGCCATAGCCCACGGCCGCCGCCCAACCGATGCTGAGGGCGAACACCATGGCCACCGCCATCACCGCCATGACCACCCGCTGGCGGCCGAAGCGGATGCACATCTCGTTGCCGCCGACGCTCGACCAGGTGCCCAGTACGCCCATGGCGAAGGCGATGGAGGTCGGGGCGATCAGCCCTTCGCCGCCGCCCCAGGCCGCCGCCGTGAAGGTCAGGAACGTCACCCCCCAGGAGCGCAGGGTGAACAGCTCCCAGCAATGAACGCCGTAGCCGATGGAATAGGCCAGGGCCGAGCGGTTGCGCAGCACCGGGCGGAAATCGAACAGGGCCGGGCGGGCCGATACGGAGCCCCCGGCAGGGGCCGGTTTCGCGGGCTGTCCGGGCACGGCAAAGGCCATGATCAGGAACGCCGCCACCGTGCACAGGCTGGCCCCGCCGAACACCCACGGCCAGGGCGCGAAGCTGGAGATCGTGCCCGCGAACAGGAACGACAGGGCGCCGCTGAATCCGACCCCGGCGGCATGCCAAGACACGCCCCGGGTCTGCGCCTTGCCCTCCAGCCGGTCAGACAGCACCTTGAGCCCCGGCATGTAACAGCCGGCCCAGGCCATGCCGGCAAGGGCGCGCAGGAACAGCGCCGACCAGAAGCCGTCAGCCAGGAAGGCGTATCCCAGATGGGTCAGCGTCGTCAGGGTGACGCAAGCCAGGTAGAGGCGCCGGGGATCGATACGGTCCGTCAGGCTGACCAGGATCGGCACGGCGCAGACATAGGCCGCCGCCCACATGCCCGTCAGCCAGCCGGCCTCCGTATTGGTCAGGTTCCATTCGGTGATGAAGATGGGCAGCAACGCCGGCACCGTATAGGCACCGATCTGCGCCAAAAGCTGCGCCATGAAAACAGCGAAGATAAGCCGGGTCGCCGACATCGCGTGGTCCTTGGTCTCTGCGTCGGGGTCGCCGGATGGTCGGCCGTGACGGAATTACTAGTGGTAGAATGTCTTTCTCACCGCGTCAAAGCGGTTTCTTGCCGTGACGCCGACGGCTAGACTCCGCCGCCATGCGCTTCTTCACCTCCGACCGCTTCGTCATTCCCCTGCCCGACGGCCACAGCTTTCCGGGGCGGAAGTACGTCCTGCTGCGCGAACGCCTGATCCGCGACGGCATTCTTGCGGCGGACAGCATCCTCCCCTCGCCCCTGGCCGAAGCCGACGACATCGCCCGCGCCCATGACGCCGATTACATGGCGGCGGTGCACGGCGGCCACCTGGACGCCCAGGCGCAGCGCCGCATCGGCCTGCCGTGGAGCCGCAATCTGGTCGACCGCGTGACCGCGACCATGGGCGGCGCCGTGGCGGCGGCGGAAGCGGCCTTGGAATTCGGCCTGTCGGGCCAGCTTGCCGGCGGCACCCATCACGCCCATCGCGACTTCGGCGCGGGCTACTGCATTTTCAACGATTTCGCGATCGCGGCGCTGAAGATCCTGGCCGAGGGATGGGCCCGGCGCGTCGCCATCATCGACCTGGATGTCCACCAAGGCGACGGCAATGCCGCCATCCTGACCGGCCATCCCGATGTCTTCGTGTTCTCCATGCAGGGGGAAAAGAACTTCCCCCATCACCGCGTGGCCTCGGACCTGGACGTGGACCTGCCCGATGGCACGGAAGACGCGGCCTATCTGGCCGCATTGGCCGACCACCTGCCCGCCGTGTTCGATTTCCGCCCGGACCTGGTGCTCTATCAAGCCGGCGTCGACCCCTTGGCCGAAGACCGCTTGGGCCGCCTCGCGCTGACGTTCGACGGCCTCGCCAAGCGCGACCGCCTGGTGCTCACGGAATGCCGTTCGCGCGGCATCCCCGTGTCCTTAGGCTTGGGCGGCGGCTACGCAAACCCCATCGAACTGTCGGTCCAGGCCTATGCCAATACCTACGCCGTGGCGAAGGATGTCTATCGGTTCTAGAGAGAAAGCAGCCTACTTTCCGTCCCGCTTGGCGATGCAGGCGCGGACGGAACTGGAGCGGCAGGATTGGATACAGCCCTGGCGCTTGCTGGCGCTGGCGGAAGGCCCCGCGAGGCAGCCCCGCGTGCAGTCCTGGAGGAGTTCCTGGAAATGGCCGCCCGATTGGTCGCGGCACCAATTGTAGTCGGCGTCGAAACCATCGGTGATGCCCTCGCTGAACCCTTTGGCGATGCGCGTAAAAAAGCCCTCGCGCTTGCCTTCATCCTCGGGCAATTGGGCAGATGCCGCGTTGGGCGTGCCTGCGGCGTGCGGGGCAGCCGACTGTTCCGGTCCGCCGCCGAAGCCGCCGAGCAAGCGGGCGAAGAAGCCCGCCCGTTCCCCTGTTTCCGGCGCTGTCGGCACCGCCGCGACGCTTTCGGCAGCGGCGGCATTCGACGGGACGGCGGACGCGCTGCCCTGCCCCGTCGGCGTGGCCGGCGCCGCCGTTACGGCCGGCGTCACCGTCTTGGGAGCCGGGCCCCGGGCCCGCTGGGCCAGGCAGACGTCCACGGCCTCGCCCTTGCAGCTCTGATAACAGCCCTGCTTTCGGGATACCTTCTTGTTGCTGATGCGTATGCAGTTGGCATCGACGCAAGCATCGAATGCCCGGTCATAGACCTTGGGCATATTGTTGAAGCACCAGTCGAAGTCACCCAGGTCGTAGGCCGCCGCCCGCGAAGGGCCGAGATGCAGGCAGGCCATCAATCCGACAAGCACCAGGAATATCCGCAAGGTCGTCCGTCCTTTTGAAAGTTTCGTCACGGCTTGTCGCCGCCGATCGCCGCGATGCCCCCGGCCTCACCCCAGCGGGGGGCGGTGTCCAGATGTACGCCGGCCTGATCCAACAGGCGCATGCAGGTCTGATCGACCAGATCGCTGATCGCTTGAGGCTTCTGATAAAACGCCGGCACGGGCGGAAAGATCACCGCCCCCAGAGTCGCCAGCTTGGTCAGGGTTTCCAAATGTCCGGCATGGAGCGGCGTTTCGCGCACGGCCAGCACCAGGGTCCGGCGTTCCTTCAGCATCACGTCGGCGGCGCGGGTGATCAGATCGCCCGTGTTGCCATAGGCGATGTTGGACGCCGTCTTCACGGAACAGGGGGCGACGATCATGGCGTCCAGGCGGAACGAGCCCGAAGACACGGGGGCGCCCACATTTCCCGCCAAATGCACGACATCGGCCAGGGCCTCGATCTCGGCCGCATCACGGTCAAGCTCGGCGGAAATGGTCAGCCGCCCGGCCTTGGAAATCACCAGATGGCTCTCGACCTCCGGCGTTTCCGCCAGCATTTCCAGCAGGCGCCGACCATAAACCGCGCCGGAGGCGCCGGTGATGGCGATGAGGATGCGTTTACGTTCATTGGACATGGGGGCAATTTGGGGTTCACCGCCGCATTTGTCCATAATTAGCGCAAATCTCGATTGACCGGCGTGCCCGGCACGTTACTTTGTGCCCCCATCAGATTGTATACAGTTTTACCCCCCAACCGAGGCATCGACGACCATGACCACATCGACCAGCGCCAACAAGATCTGGGGCCGCTCGGCCTTCATCGAGCTTTTGAAGCAGGAAGGCGTGACCCACATGTTCGGCAATCCGGGCACCACGGAACTGCCGATCATGCATGCCCTGGCCGATCACCCGGACATGACCTATGTCCTGGGTCTGCAAGAGGCGCTCGTCGTCGCCATGGCCGATGGCTATTCCCGCGCGTCCGGCAAGCTGGTCGCCTGCAACGTCCATGTGGCCCCGGGATTGGGCAACGCCATGGGCTCGCTGTTCAATGCCAAGTTCACCAACACGCCGATGATCCTGACCGCCGGCCAGCAGGAGCAGGGCCACGGCCTGACGGAGCCGGTGCTGTACGGCGACCTGGTGTCCATGGCCCGGCCGCTGGTGAAGTGGGCGGTCGAGGTGACCCGCCTTGAAGACCTGCCGCGCATCATCCACCGCGCCGCCAAGGTCGCCATGACGCCGCCGATGGGGCCCGTGTTCCTGTCCTTGCCGGGCGACATCCTGAACGACGAAGCGGGCCTGGACCTGGGTGCGGCAACCCGCATCGACACCCGCGTGCGCCCGTCGGACGACGTGCTGGAAACCCTGGCCAAACGCATCCTGGCGGCCGAGAACCCGGTGGTCGTGGTCGGCGACGAAATGGTGAAAAGCGACGCGCTCGCCGAAGCCGCCGCCTTCGCCACCGTGCTGGGCGCGCCCGTGTATCAGTCCTCGACCCCCTACGGCGCCCAGTTCCTCAACGAACATCCCTGTTTCATGGGGGCGCTGGAGCGCAGCCAGAAACAGGCCCGCGCCGCGCTTGAACCTTATGACCTGATGATCGCCCTCGGCACCGATCCCCTGACCATGTCGGTCTACAGCCCCATCGACCCATTGCCGGACGGCATGAAAATCGTGCAGATCGGCCTCAACGAATGGGACATCGCCAAGAACTATCCGGTCGAGATCGCGGCCCTGGGCGACCTGAAGACCACCCTGCCGGCCCTGGCCGATAAGTTGGCCAAGATCGGCGGCGATGCCCAGGCGGCCCGCGCCAAGGCTTCCGTCGACGCCCTGGCCGCGACCAACTGGTCGGCCCGCCGGACCCGAATTCTTACCGAACTGTCGGACAATGACGGGCCGCAACCCATCGACCCCCGCCAGCTTGCCAAGATGATCACCGACGTCCTGCCCGAGAATGCGATCATCGTGAACGAAGGTCTGACTTCGGCCCGGCTGCTCGATCAGTTGTTTCCGTTCCGCGACCGCTTCGCCTATCACGGCCTGGCGTCGGGCGGCATCGGCTGGGGCCTGCCGGCGGCCGTCGGCGTGCAGATCGCCCAGCCCGACCGCCCCGTGGTCGCCGTGATCGGCGACGGCAGCGCCATGTATTCGATCCAGGCCCTGTGGACGGCGGCGGCCATGAAGCTGCCGCTGACCTATGTGATCGCCAACAACGGCGGCTACCGCATCATCAAGCAGCGCCTGAAATCCTTCCACGGCTCTGAAAACTACATCGCCATGGACTTCGTCGATCCGCCCATCGATTTCGTCGCCGTGGCGTCGGGCATGGGCCTGACGGCGGAACGCATCACCGATCCCGCCCGCGTGCGGACGGCGCTGAACGAAGCCATCGCCAACCCGGGGCCGAACCTGCTGGAAATCGTGGTCGACGGGACGGTCTGACCCGGCCCCGATCAGTGAAAGGTCAAGCCGCCGGTCGGGCTGATGGTCGATCCGGTGAGAAACGCCGAATCCTCCGACGCCAGGAAGGTGGCGACGCCGCCGATGTCGTCGGGATTGGCAATTCCTAACGGTGCCCGCTGCTGAATGCGGGCGTATTGCGCCCGATGCAGGTCGGTCATTTCGATCTTGCCTTCGAAGCCGTCCCAGGACGGCGATTCCCCGATCAAGGTCACGGCGATGCAATTGACCCGCACCTTATGGCGGGCCATCTCCTTGCCGATCACCTTGGTCGTCATCACCAGACCGCCGGCATAAAGTGCCACGGTGGTCTGACCCGCCGTCGGCACCCGTCCGCCTTCCGACGTGACAAACATGCAACTGCCGCTTTCGCGCTCGATCATATAGGGCAGGACCGCGTGCAGCGGCAGCAGCTTCGCCGCCGTCGCGCGGGCCACGACCTCGGTCACGGCGGCGACGTCGATCTCGTTGAAGATGCCGCGAACGCTGGGGTCGTTGGTGTCCTGCGACGGTACGCCGGAGGCACTGGCGACCAGCACGTCGATTTGGCCGTGCGCCCGCACCGTATGGGCCGCCAGGGCATCCATATCGGCCTTCGACTGCACGTCGGCGGCGACGAAGTCCGCTGACCCACCATCCTTCCGCAGGGCCTCGACGACCATTCGGCCTTTTTCTTCCGACCGGCCGGAGACGACGACCGTCGCCCCCTCGGCCGCGAAGCGGCGGGCGACGCCCAGGCCGATGCCGCCGGTCGATCCGGTAATGATCGCGACTTTTCCTTGGAGTTTACCCATCTGTTCCTCGTCTGCTCTGCGTATGCCGGGCGCGCTCAATCCGTGCGGCGGGGCCAGCCGGGCTGCTTCAGGTCGTCCGTATGTTGGCCCAGGGTCGGCGCGGGATGCTTCACCCGGCCCGGCGTGGTGCTCAGCTTCGGCACGATGCCCGGGGTCTTCATGGGTTTGCCGTGGGAGGTCACCGTGTCCAGGATCATGTCGCGCGCCTGGTACTGGGGGTCCTCGACGATGTCGGCGATGGTATAGGTCTTGCCGACGGGGACGGAGACGGCGTCGAGCCGCGCGATAACCTCGTCGCAGGTCATGGTCGCCGCCCACTCCTGGATCGCCGCGTCGATTCGCTTCACATGGCGCGCGCGGCCGTCGTTATGTTTCAGCTCCGGATCGTCGGCCAGGTCCTGGCGGCCCATCTCGGTCATCAGGCGCTGGAAGATGCTGTCGCCGTTGCCGGCGATCAGGACGTATTGGTCGTCCTTGCACAGATAGGCATTGGTCGGCACGATGCCCGGCAGGGCACTGCCCGTGCGCTCGCGCACGACCCCGGCGGAGGTATATTCCGTCAGCGTGCTTTCCATCACGTTGAACACGGATTCATAAAGGGCGACGTCGACCACCTGGCCCTCGCCGCCGTTCACGTTGACATGGTGCAGGGCGAACATCAGCCCCATCACCCCATGCATCGACGCCAGGGTGTCGCCGATGGAAATGCCGACCCGCACCGGCACGCGGCCCGGCTCGCCGGTGATATAACGCAGCCCGCCCATGGATTCGCCCAAAACGCCAAATCCCGGCTTGTCCTTGTAAGGGCCCGTCTGGCCGAAGCCGGAGATCCGCAGCATGACCAGCTTGGGATTGATGGCGTGAAGCTGCTCCCAGCCCAAGCCCCATTTTTCCAGGGTGCCCGGCTTGAAATTCTCGATCACCACGTCGGCTTCCTTGGCCAGGGCGAGCACCACGTCTCGGCCTTCCGGGGACTTCAGGTCAAGACAGACCGAACGCTTGTTGCGCGACTGGATCTCCCACCACAACGAAGTGCCGTCCTGCACGATGCGCCATTTTCGCAAGCCGTCGCCGGCACCGGCCGACTCGACCTTGATCACGTCGGCGCCGAAATCGGCCAGCGTCTTGGCCGCGAAGGGCCCGGCCACGAACTGACCCAGTTCAATCACTTTCAATCCTTGAAGAGCTTCCATGTCCCACATTCCGTTTATTGATGGTCTTCGCGGCACGACCTTTGCGCTCGCCGGAACGGCAGCATCGACAAGGGGGCGCGGAAAAGCAACCCGCAGCACACGAAGGGAGAAAGGAAACAGCCTAGGCGGCGACCCAACCGGCCAGCGGCTCCGCCAGATTTTCCCAAGGCAGATACCCCGCCGTGACCAGCATGGCCTTCTGGTCCTCGACGGCAAGCAGGGTCGGAAACCCGGTGATGCCGGAGCTTTGCGCGAACCAGAAATCACCCTGGGTTTCTTCCCGCATATCGGGGGAGGTCAGCAGGGTGAGGAATTCGTCGCGGTCGAAACCGAACTCACCCGCGATATCGGCCAGCATCGCTTCCTTCGCCGTGTCGCGGTTGTCGACATAGAAGGCTCGGTGGAGATGGGCCAGGAACGGCAGCGCCTTGGCCTCGTCCAGCTTGCGCGCCGTGACCACGGCGCGGCAGGCCGGTTCCGTGTCGTAGACGAAATTGTCCTGATCGAAGAAAGCGAAATCGAAGGGCTGGCCGGTGGCGTCCTGCACGTGATGCCAATGGTCGCGGACGTAGTCCTTGTCCTTGCCGCGCATGGGATGAACCGTGCCGGGACGCAGCCCGCCGACCATGACCCGCACGGGCGCCTCGGCACTAAACGATTCCGCAATCTTGTCGATGACCGGGGAAAAGCCCCAGCACCAGGAGCACATGGGGTCGGCGACATAGAGGAAATGCTTGCTCATCATCTCGGAGTTTACCGCCCCTCGCCGCCCAGGCCAATCGGACGATCCGCCAAGGCCGGCTCACTTCGCCGTGAGCACCGCCTTCATCAGACCGGGAAAGCGCTTGTCCAATTCCTTGCGGCGCAGGGAGTTCATATGCACGGTGCCGTCGTTCCGCGTCCACACCAGGCCTGCCTCGCGCAGCACCCGGAAGTGGTGGGACATGCTCGATTTCGGGCGGCCGCCGTCCAGCGCGTTGCAGCTTGCCTCACCTTCGTCCGCCAGGCGGCGGACGATATCCATGCGCACCGGATCGCTGAGAGCATGCAGCAGATGCTCCAACGAGACGGCGTCGATCTCCGGGTGTTTGAAAGGTCGCATGGCTGATTATTTATCACATAAATTTTGATATTGCTATTGTTCGAAATATATCGAACTATAGAACTAACGGCGATACAGCCACCCCCACCATTACGGAGTTTCCCCATGTCGACCCTGTTCGATCCCTTTACCCTGAAAGACGTCACCCTGCGCAACCGCATTGCGGCGTCGCCCATGTGCCAATATTCCGCCGTGGACGGCATGCCCAATGACTGGCACCGCATCCATGTGCCCGCCCTGGCCCGGGGCGGCGCCGGATTGGTCATTGTCGAGGCCACCGCCGTCTCCCCCGAAGGCCGCATCACCCCTGGCTGCACGGGCCTATGGAACGATGCCCAGGCCAAGGCCCTGGCCGTCGTCGCCCGCGAGATCGAAGCGGCGGGGTCCGTTCCCGGCATCCAGATCGGCCACGCCGGACGCAAGGCCAGCGCCAACCGTCCGTGGGAAGGCGACGACCACATCGCCCCGGACGATCCGCGCGGCTGGGAGACCATCGCCCCCTCGGCCATCGCCTACGGTGGGGACCTGCCCAAGGTGCCCCGCGCCATGACCAAGGCCGACATCGACCGCGTGCGGAGCGATTTCGTCGCCGCCGCCGAACGCGCCCGCGACGCTGGATTCAAGTGGCTGACCCTGCATTTCGCCCATGGCTATCTGGCGCAAAGCTTCTTTTCCACCCATTCCAATCAGCGCGACGACGAATACGGCGGCAGCGCCGAAAACCGGGGCCGGTTCCTGATCGAAACCCTGGCCGCCGTGCGCGAAGTCTGGCCGGAAAACCTGCCCCTGACGGCGCGGTTCGGGGTCATCGAATTCGATGGCCGGGACGAGGAAACCCTCATCGAATCCATCGCCCTGGTGAACCGTTTCAAGGAAGCGGGCCTGGATTTCATCGACGTCAGCATGGGGTTTTCAACGCCGGAGGCGAACATCCCCTGGGGCCCGGCCTTCCTGGCACCGGTCGCCGAACGGGTGCGCCGGGAAACCGGCCTGCCTGCAGCGACCAGCTGGTACATCAGCCAACCGGCCCAGGCGGACCAGATGATCCGTGACGGCCAGGTCGACCTCGTGATGCTGGGGCGGCCGCTGCTGGCCAATCCGCATTGGCCCTACATGGCGGCGCAGGAACTGGGCGTGGACAATCCGGCCTGGGCCACCCTGCCCCCGCCCTACGCCCATTGGCTGGCCCGCTACCGGGCAGCCTGACCGACGGTTAAACGGCTGATGGCCGCGTCTGTTTCTTTCGCCAGCCGCGCCATCAGCTCCGCCGCCGTCTGGCGCCGGGACAACCCGACCCCCTGCCCCGCCCAAAGGGACAGCAAGCCCGGGTCGCCGGCCTTTGCCGCCGCCGTGCGCATGGGCCGGGTCAAGGCGTTCTGCCACGGGAAAGGCAGGGGCGCGGCCTCGGCCCCGTCGCCTTCCATCATCGCCATGAAGCGGTTCTCGATGCCGCGGGCGAAGCGGCCGGAAAAGGCCTCGGTGATCCGCGTCTGTTCGGGCTGGGCGGCCAGCATGGCCGCCTTGTAGCATTCGGGTGTGCCGGCCTCGTCACAGGTCAGGAAGGCCGTGCCCATCTGCACCGCCTGGGCGCCGAGCGCCAGGGCGGCGGCAATGCCCCGCCCGTCCATGATGCCGCCGGATGCGACCACGGGCAGGGAAACGGCATCCACCACCTGTGGCACCAGGGCCAGGGTGCCAATCATCGCCGCCTCGAACGATCCCACGAAGGTGCCCCGGTGGCCGCCGGCTTCCGCCCCTTGGGCGACCACGGCGTCGACTCCCAGCCGTTCCATGGCGACGGCCTCCGCCGGCGTGGTCACGGTGCCCATGACGAAGGTGCCGCGGGCCTGAAGGGCGCGCACGGCCTCCTCCGGCACCAATCCAAACGTGAAGCTGAACACCTTGGCGCCGCTTTCAAGGGCCACGGGGAAATTCCGCTCGAAGGTATCCGCCATGGTCTCAGGCAAAGTCGGTTCCGGCGCGCCGACCTCGGCCCCGGCCCGCGCGACGGCGGCGACCGTGGCCTCTGCTCCCTCTGGGCGCGGCGGCACCGGTTGCGGTGCGAACAGGTTGACCCCGAAGGACCGATTGGTCTGGCCCCGGACCTTTTCGACCGCACCCCGAAGGGCCTCCGGCGTCAGATAGGTCGCGCCCATGGATCCCAGGCCGCCCGCTTCGGACACGGCGACCACCAGTTCCGGTGTGTCGCTGCCGCCCGCCATGGGGGCCTGGATCACGGGCGCGGTCATTCCCAGGCGGGTCATCAGGGCGGTTTGGGCAGGCATGGCGGTCCTCCAGCATTGGATGAGCGCCCGAGAATACTACCGCCGCGACCAGGACGGAAATCGGATTCCGCGGATTGTCCCGACCTGGCGCAGCATTTACTGCCGCCCCTTTTCGGGCATTGGAGCCGGTGCGAAATTTTAACTTGTGCAACTGATAATCATTTGCATAATCAGCGCCAACGGTCCCTGGGGATAGGGCGCAAGGCTGGCCGGCGACCGGCAGCCGCCCGCATCCCCATCCAACCCATCGGAGACGAACGCACCCATGTGCGAGCTTTGCGGCAACGACGATCTTCATCTACATGCCACGGCACGGCGCAAACGGCTGTGGGAGATGACCCCCGGGTGGCAGTGCTCGATCCTGGGGACATGCCTGACCCTGGCCGATTTGCGCGCCCTGTCCCGCAAGCTGCCGCTGAAGACTCGCCCGGGATTCCCTGTCGATTATCAACTTCACGGCTTTTTCGTGAAAGAAGCCGATCAACCCGGGCGCGCGGCCAAGATGCTGACCAAGCTTTTGGACCGCAAACATGCGGCGGCGATCCGCCGCCTGCGCGGGGTCAAGGATGCCAAAGGCCTGGAAGACGCCTGGGTCGAGGCCCTGGCCGCCGGCGACATTCCCGGCCCCTACTGGGCGATCCTCAGCCACCCCGCCGCGACCACGGATCTGTCGGAACGCATGTTCGCCGACGTTCACATGCTGTCCCATTTGGTCGGTGCCTCCAACCGGGGGGACATCCGCCGCCTGACGGATCTGGAGGAAGAAAACGCCGGCCTGCGCGACAAGATCGCCAAGCAGCAAAACCATCACCGCCAGCGCCTGGACGAGAAGGAAAAGCAGATCAACGAGCTGCGCGACCGGCTTCAACACGCGCCCGAGCGCGCCATTCGCATTGCCGCCCCGGCGGTTCTGGACAGCGATGGTGCCTGCACCTCGGTCCCGGCCCTGCAGGGCGAGCTTCGCCACATGGAAATTCGCGCCGCCCAAACCGATGCCACCCTGCGCGGGCAGCGCAGCCGCATCGACGAGCTGTCACGGCTGGTCGAAAGTCTGCTCGACGAGAACCGATCCCTGGAAACGGCCCTGGTCCGCGAACGGGAGAACGGACTTGCCGGTGACGCCTGTGACACCTCCTGTCCCTTCGATCTCAGCGGCCGTTGCCTGCTTTACGTCGGCGGCCGCCAGCAGACCGTGCATCGCCTGAAATCCCTGGTCGAGGCCTGGAACGGCCAGTTCCTCCACCATGACGGCGGCCTGGAGAAATCCATCAACGAACTGGCCGGCGCGGTGGTCAAGGCCGACGCCGTGGTATTCCCCACGGACTGCGTCAGCCACGATGCGGCGCTGCAGGTCAAACGCCTGTGCCGCCAGTCCATGAAGCCGTTTGTGCCGCTGCGCAGTTCGGGCGTCGCCTCGTTCGTCGCCGGGTTGCGCCAAGGGCTGGAAAGCTTTGACGCCATGGCCGGAGCAGATTGAGCCCGATGCGCGCCTTCGCCGCCCCATCGACCTTCCTGGACCTACCTTTCGGCGAACAGTTGATGCTGTGGGGCATCCGCCTGTGGATGCGCGGCTTCCATGACGCCAGCCCCGACCAGACGATTCTTCGCACCGGGTTCAAACTGGCCGGGGTGCCCGACGCCCATTCTGTGCTCGACGGCCTGATGACCGTCATCACCACAGCGGCCACCGATACCATCGACATTCGATGCCCCGACTGCCCCGACATCAGCGTGGACGAGCATCTGCTGATGGACGTTATCGCAGGCCTGCAATCCCCCGGCAGCGGCGGTAGCACCCTGTTCGCCTGCCGCCTGCCCCCGACCGCGCGACGGGCCGGGATGGAATTGGCAGGGCATCTCGCCGCCCTTTTTTCCGGTGCGGGGCTGTGGATCCGGCCCCGCCAGCGGGTCCGCAACCCGGGCACCCCGACGATTCATTGACCTGATTTCGCGATCTCATTCGTCTTATTAGCGAAACCCCTGCGGGAATAAGCCGCCACGGCGCCTTAGAAACGCAACACACCAAAGGAGACCCAGATGAAACGCTTCACATCCGCATTCGCCGTCGGCTGCATGCTGGCGGCCACGGCGTTCGGCGCGACGCCCGTCCGCGCGGCGGACCCGGCAAAGGTACTCGACACCTATGCCGACATCGCCCATGCCATGTACGAGGACGCCCTGCTGACGGCCGAAACCCTGCAAGGCACCATTGCCCAGTTGGTCGCCGCCCCCTCGCGCGCGACGCTGCTGCGCGCCCGCGCCGCCTGGATCGCCGCGCGCCAGCCCTACCAGCAGACGGAAGGCTTCCGCTTCGGCAACGCCGCCGTCGACGACTGGGAAGGCAAGGTCAATGCCTGGCCGCTCGATGAAGGGCTGATCGACTACGTCGACACGTCCTACGGCAAGGAATCCAAGGACAATCCCTTCTACACCGCCAACGTCATCGCCAATCCGTCCTTGCGCCTGGGCGGCAAGACCATCGACGCGTCCAAGATCACGCCCGATCTGATCGCGACCACGTTGCACGAAGTCGACGGCGTCGAAGCCAATGTCGCATCGGGCTATCACGCCATCGAATTCCTGCTGTGGGGACAGGACCTTAACGGCACCGGCCCCGGTGCCGGCAACCGGCCGCACACGGACTTCGACACCAAGAACTGCACCCATGGCAATTGCGACCGCCGGGCCCAGTACCTGACGGCGGTGACCGAACTGCTGATTTCAGACCTCAAGGACATGGTCGCCCAATGGGCACCCGGCGGGGCGGCGCGCGCCGCCGTGACCGCCGACAAAGCCAAGGGTATCGGCACCATCATCAAGGGTCTGGGCAGCCTGTCCTATGGCGAGCTGGCCGGCGAGCGCATCAAGCTCGGCCTCATGCTCCACGATCCCGAGGAAGAGCATGACTGCTTCGCCGACAACACCCACAATTCCCACTACTTCGACCAGGTCGGCATGATGGCCATCTATGCCGGCCGCTATGCCCGCATCGACGGCTCCGTCGTCCAAGGCCCGAGCCTGGCCGACCTGATCACCGCCAAGGACCCCAAGCTTGCGGCCAAGATCAATACTGCCCTCGGCGTCACCCTGGCCCGCATGCAGGTCATGAAGGACACGGCCGACCGCCGCGTCATGGCCTATGACCAGATGATCGGCGAAGGCAATGCCGCCGGAAACAAGATCATCCAGGACGTGGTTGACGGTCTGGTCGCCCAGGCCAAGGCGATCGAGAGCGCGATGGCGCCGCTGGGCCTTTCCGGCGTGTCCTTCGAAGGCTCCGACAGCCTTGACAATCCGACCGCCGTGTTCAAATAGCAGGGGGAAGAACGGGCGGCGGTTTCCGCCCTCCACCGGAAACCGCCGCCCCCCCGATCCGGCCGAAGACGGCCACCCGTCGCCTGACAAAGGATACCTGCCCAAGATGTTACCGGCCGCCCGCTGGGCCAGCGTTGCCGCCTTGGTGGTGTTGACCGCCGGCGCCCCCGCTGCGTCCGGAGACAGGGAACGGGCGGTCGTCAAGCCGGCCACGGACTTCACCAAGGCCGAGGCCTACGAAGCCATGTCGGGCGGGGCCGCCACCTCGCGAAAGGCCGTCAACGCCGACGCATTTTCCCATTCGTCGGCCAATCTGCCTTTTTCCCAGGAATTGGATTTCAAGGTCGGCAACGGCTTCTTCCGCCGGCTCTGGGTGTCCTCCCCGGCGTCGACACGGTCCGCCGACGGCCTGGGCCCGCTGTTCAATGCCCGATCCTGCCAGCGCTGCCATCTGAAGGACGGACGCGGTCATCCGCCCCGGGCCAACTGGCCCGACGACAGCGCCGTGTCCATGTTCCTGCGCCTGTCGATCCCGCCCGAGACCGAAGCGCAGAAGAAACTGCTGGCCGAGCTGCGCGCGCCCGTCATCGCCGAGCCGACCTACGGCACCCAGCTACAAGATTTCGCGGTCCAGGGCATCGAGCCGGAAGGCCGCATGCATATCACCTATACCGAGGAGCCGGTCAGTTTAAGCGACGGCACGGTGGTCCGCCTGCGCCGTCCCGCCTACACGATCACCGATCTGGCCTACGGCCCCCTGCATCCCCAAACCCGGGTTTCGCCCCGCGTCGCGCCGCCGATGATCGGCCTGGGCCTTCTGGAAATGATCGACGAGGCCGACATCGTTCGAAGTGCCGACCCCGAGGATGCCGACGGCGACGGCATTTCCGGCCGCGTCCAACGGGTGTGGGACAAGGAAGCCGGCAAACCGGCCCTCGGCCGGTTCGGCTGGAAAGCCGGCGACCCGACCGTGCGCCAACAGTCAGCCCACGCCTTCGCCGCCGACATCGGCCTGTCCAACCCTATCGTCCCGGCCCATTGGGGCGACTGCACGGCGGCACAGACCGCCTGCCGCACGGCGCCCGACGGCGGCACCATGCCCGATACCGACAACCCCACCGCAGACGGCATGGAGGCCTCGGAAAAAATTCTCGCCCTGGTCACCTTCTACGCTCGCAATCTGGCCGTGCCCAAACGGCGCGATGTCGATGATCCCCAGGTTCTCGCCGGGAAAAAGGTGTTCTACGACAGCGGCTGCGCCGCCTGTCACCGGCCCAAATTCGTGACCCGCACGGACCCCGCGCGGCCCGAACATTCCCACCAATTGATCTGGCCCTATACGGATATGTTGCTGCACGACATGGGCGACGGCCTGGCCGACGGCCGCCCCGAAGGCCTGGCCGACGGCCGTGAGTGGCGCACGGCACCGCTGTGGGGCATTGGTTTGACCAAGGTCGTCAGCGGCCACACGTTCTTCCTGCACGACGGCCGCGCCCGAAATCTGCTGGAAGCCATCCTGTGGCACGGCGGCGAAGCCGAGGCCGCGCGGGAAACCGTTCGAAATCTACCCACAAAGGAGCGGGAGGCCCTGCTCGCCTTCCTGAATTCATTATGACCGCTCATCGCCCACTGCTGCGTCCGGCCACGATCCTGACCGCCCTTCTGCTGGCCGTTACTCTGGCGTCACCCGCACGTGCCGCCGACACCATCGACTACGGCGCGATCAATGCCGCCATCGTCAAGGATCACCTGCTGCCTCGCTACCATGCCTTCAGCGAAAAAACGGCGGCGCTTGTCGACGCCGCCGGGAACCTGTGCCCCGCCCCAGAGCCGGCCGCATTGGCCGCCGCCCGCGAGGCCTTCCATGGCGCCCTGGATGCCTGGCAGGAAGTCGAACACCTGCGCCAAGGTCCGGCGGCAACGGCCGACACCCATATCCGCGTCAAGTTCTGGCCCGACCGCAAAAGCCTGGTCGACAAGCACCTGGCGCGCCTGATGGCGAACAAAAACGGCAATACTCTGAAGCCCGACAGCTTCGCCCATGTCTCCATCGCCGTGCAGGGATTCCCGGCGCTGGAACGCCTGCTGTTCGCCACGGACGCAGCGGCGGCATTGAAAGCCGGCGGCGGGCCGGTCACACCCTGCGCCGTGGCCAAGGCCATCGCCGTCAACCTGCACGCCATCGCCGCTGACCTGGAAGCGCGTTGGATGAAGGATCCTGCGGCGGGCCGCCCGGCCAAACGAGTTACGACGGATCTGTTCAACGACCTGGCAACGGGCCTGGGTGCCGTCGCCGAATTGAAGCTGGGTGCGCCCCTGGGCACCGACGGAAAGACCAGGTCCCGCCGGGCGGAAAACTGGCTGAGCAAACGGTCGCTGCGCAACGTGGTCCATAATCTGGTCGCCCTCGAAGACCTCTACGACGGCCTCGCCACCGCGCAAGGGGCCCATATCGGCAAAGGCGAGGACGACCTGATCCGCCATCAGTTCGCCTATCTGATCACGTATGCCCGCGATCTGGGCCCGTCCATCGCGGCAGTGCTCGAGACCGAGAAAGGGCCGCTTCGCCTCAAGGTGATGAAAAGCGACATTCAGGACCTGCACGAATTGGTGGTCGTCAATGTGTCCGATGCCCTCGACCTCATCCTCGGCTTCAATTCCCTGGACGGAGACTGATCATGGATATGGCGCGGCGAACCCTGCTCGGCATTGGCGCCGGTGGTCTGGTCTTTCTCACGGCACCAAGCGTCTGGGCGGCCACAAGCGGCCCGCGTTATCTGGGCGTGCGGCGGTTGGGCGACGGGCGGAGCGCTCCCTTCCGTTTCGCGGCCTGCGTCGCCGATGCCAACGGCCGCATCCTGCGCCAGGTCGACCTGCCTGCGCGCGGCCATGGCTTCGCTGTCCGTCCCGACGGCAAGACCGCCGTCGCCTTGGCGCGGCGGCCCGGCACCTTTGCCGCGGCCTTCGCCATCGACGGTGACGGCCCTGCCCGGGTGTTCCACGCCCCCGCCGGGCGCCACTTTCAAGGCCATGCGGTGTTCGAGCCCACGGGCCGCCACCTGTTCGCCACGGAAAACGATTTCGACAACGCGCGCGGCTGCATCGGGGTTTATGACGCCGCCGACGGGTTCAAACGCGTGGCCGAACTGCCGAGCCATGGCGTCGGCTGCCACGAACTGGTGCTGATGCCGGATGGCCAGACCGCCGCCGTCGCCAACGGCGGTATTCTGACCCATCCGGACAGTGGCCGCGCCAAGCTGAACCTGGGCACCATGCGCCCGAACCTGGCCTACGTGGACCTGCGATCCGGCAACCTGCAGGACACCATCGGCTATCCCGACCACCGCCGCCACAAGCTGAGCATTCGCCACCTCGCCGCCTTCGACGACGGGCGCGTGGTCTTTGCCTGCCAGGACCAGGGACCGACCTTTGACGGCCTGCCGCTGGTCGGTCTGCACCGCCCCGGATCGGGACGGATCGCGGACCTGCAAGCGCCCGAAGCAACGACCTTGGGGCTCAACGGTTATTGCGGCTCCGTCGCCGTCGATCGGGGCGGCGTTCTCGCCGCCGTCAGCGCGCCGCGCGGCAACCGGGTGCTGTTCTGGAACACCCAGACGGGCGACCTGTCCGGCAGCCTGGCGATCGCCGACGGCTGCGGCTTGGCCCCGGGGCCGGCCAAGGGCAGTTTCGTGCTGACCAGCGGGATGGGGGCCTTTCTGATCGGCGGGCCGACCCTGCCCACCCCCGCCGCCCCCGCAGACGGCGCCCCTTGGGACAATCACCTGTTGGCCGTACCGGACAGGCATGCGTAGGGCTCCGAATTAAAAAATGTTCTCAGATGGCCTTGAAAGTCTCGAACGGCATTCCGATATTGACAATCATTCGCAGAACGAATGATACTCATTATCAAGAACAAATCGCCATCAGGAACCACGTCCATGTACGTCTGCAATTGCAACGGAATTACCGAAACCGAAGTCAAGGAAGCGGTGCGTTCCGGCGCCGAAAAGTGGGACGACGTGCATACCTACTTCGATTGCGCACCCTGCTGCGGCAAATGCGAATGCGAGATTTCCGAAGCGATCTGTCAGGCGCGCCGCGACACCGCCACCGACGACGCCCCCTTGTTCGCGGCACCGGCCGCGTTGGCGACGGCTGGCTGACATGTTCCTCTGGCAGGCCCTCAATCCGAAGGCCGTTGTCGCGGCATTTACCGCCCTGTCAAAGGAAACGCGGGACCGCCCCAAGGCCGCCGCTGCCGTGGAAGACCGCCCGCCCGTGAACGCGCCGACGCTGGGCCTCGTCAATCCCTACGATCCCAACAACCTGACGTAAATTTCCGCTGACCCTAATCCGCCGAAGTGTGCGGATCAGGCACACAGACACACACGGCTTCCCCCATGCCGGCCGCAACCTCGGCAATGCGTACGGGCATGCCGTAGACGTCGCTGAGCGCCGGACCGGTCAGCACCTGCGCCGTCGGGCCTTCCGCCAGAATGCCGCCCGCCTTCATCAGCACGGCCCGGTCGGCAAAGCGCAGCGCATGGTCCGGATGATGGGACGATACGACAATCGTCCGCCCCGCTCCGGCCAGCCGCCGCACACAGTCGAGGACATGAAACTGATTGGCGAAATCCAGACTTGCCGTAGGTTCGTCCATGAAGATCACCGGAGCCTGTTGGGCCAGTGCTCGGGCAATCAGGACCAACTGCCGCTGTCCGCCGCTGATCGCGGTGAAGGGCCGCCGGGCCAGATCCGTGATGCGCAGTTCATCCAACGCCCCTTGGGCGATCCGCCGGTCCTCGGCCCCGGGAGCAGAGAACGCGCCGAGATGGGGTGCCCGGCCCATAAGCACGACATCCAGGACGGTGAATGGGAAATAGCCCTCGACCACCTGCGGCACGTAGGCGGCGCGCTTGGCGACCTCGCCTCGGGACAGCCGGGCAAGGTCGTCGCCGCCGATCAGGATTTGCCCGCCCTGGGGTTTGAGCAGGCCCAGCAAGGTCCGAAACAGGGTCGTCTTACCGCAGCCGTTGGGGCCGAGCAGCGCCGTCACCCGCCCGCCCGCGATGGTCAGGTTCATGTCCCGGCCCACGGGATGGTTCGGGTAGCCGGTGGCGAGGGCCCGGGTTTCGATTTCTAGCGCCATGACAGCCTTGCCCGGGCCAGCACCCAGAGAAACAGGGGCGCGCCAACGAAGGCGTTGAGCACACCCAGGGGGATTTCCACGGTCGTCGCGGCGCGTGCGATGGTATCGACGCCCAACAGATAGACGGACCCCATCAGGATCGTCGCCGGCAGCAGGCGCGAGAATTCCGGCCCGACCACGAACCGCGCCATATGCGGAATAATCAGGCCGACCCAGCCGATGGTGCCGGCGATCGCCACGACGGAAGAGGTCGCCAGGGTCGCACAGATCACCAAAAGCAGACGCAGGCGTTCCGTATCCACGCCCAGCGCCCGCGCCTCATCATCGCCGAGCGACATCAGATTGACCCGCCAGCGCAGAAAGAACAGCGGCCCCAAACCCAAGGCCACGGCAGGCCAGGCATTGCCCAGGTCGGAAAACGTCACGCCCGCAAGCGAGCCCATGAGCCAGAACGTAATCGCCGGCAACTGGTCATAAGGATCGGCGAGATAGGTCAGCACCGCGATCCCCGCCCCCATGACCGCGCCGATGACCACCCCGGCCAGGACGAGGACCAGGATCGGGTCGTGGGCGCCCTTCACGGCACGGGAAACGGCGTACACCAGCGTCACCGCCCCCAGGCCGAATACAAAGGCCATGCCCTGGATCGCCGCCACCGGCAGGCTGAGGAAGATCGCCAGAACGGCGCCCAGACCCGCACCCGAGGTCACGCCCAGGATGTCCGGCGCGACCAGGGGATTGCGGAACACGGCCTGATAGGTCGCCCCCGCCGCCGACAGGGCCAGCCCGACCAGCAGGGCCGAAGCCAGGCGCGGCACGCGGATGTCCATGACCACGGCGCGGGCCCGATCCGACACGTCCTGGGGCAGGCCTGTGACGCCTTCCCACAAAATGCGCGCGACATCGCCAAAGGAAACGGGAAACTGGCCGACCGTGGCGGCGGCGAAAAACAGAAGCCCGACCGCGCCCAGGCCCAGGACGGCCAGCCCGCCCCGGCGGACCCAGATTACCGGTGCCGTTTCCATGGTCACGGTATCCGGGGATTGCCGGGATGGCTGCCCGGACCCAGGATCATGGCCAGGCGGTCGGCGTCCAGATCAAGATGGTAGAAGAAGGAATAGAAATCCCGCGCCCGGTCGGCGAGCCCCTGAAGGAAGCGGTCGGGATACAGCACGGCAAGCAGCCAGTGCAGGCCGATCAGCCGGTTGGCCGAGGGCGGACGGTCGAACCAGCCCCAGGGCACGGTCGGCGACAGATATACCCGCCCGGCCTTGACCGCCGGCAGCGTCTTCCACACGTCATGGGTCCAGATCAGATCGAAGAAATTGGGGTCGGTGGTCAGCACCACGTCCGGATCCCAGCCCAGGACCTGTTCGAGCGAGACCTTGGTCAGCCCACCTTCCCCCGCTTGGTCGGCGACGTTGACCGCCCCGGCATGGTGCAAAAGTTCCACGTTGATGGAACCTTTGACCCCCGTCTGCAGGCCGTCGGCGCCGCGCCCGTAATAGACCCGCGGACGCTCAGCCGCCGGGATTTCCGCGCGCGCGGCGGCCAGATCATTGATGATTTCCTGGGCCTTGGCGGCGCAGGCACGGCCCCGGTCCGGTCGGCCGATCAGGTCGCCCAGGGTGAGGAAGGATTTCGCGATATTGTCGAAGCGTCCGTCGATCAGGGCATAGGGAATGCCCGTCTGCGCCTGCACCCGGTCGGCCAGAGAAATATACGTCGGCTTGACCGAGCCGTAATCCAGGATCAGGTCCGGCTTCATGACCATGACGGTTTCCAGGTTGGCGCTGCCGCCGCGCCCGGTCAGGCGCCCGATCTCCGGCAGGCCGTGGTATGTTTCGGCGACGCCCGCCCGTTCCTTGCCGCGCAGGGCCCGCGACCAGCCGGCCAACAGATCCGGTGCCATCATGTAGAGAAAAATCGAAGCCGGGGGCCCGGCGGGAAACACCTTGGTGACCCGATCCGGCACGGATACCGGACGACCCGCGGAATCGGTGATCCGCCGCCCCGCCGCACGCAAGACGCCCGGCATCGCCGCAAACGGCAAGCCGCCGAGCACCCCCAGCAGATGGCGTCGATGAAGGGGCATTGTCGATCCTCCCGAAAACTCAGCACCCGCCGGCCAAGTCTATGGGATCACCACCCGCCCCGGAAGGACGATATGCATAATTCTGCAAAGTGGGGTGAAACACGCCCCCCCCCGGGACGATGTCACTTGATCAGGGGAGCCGCGGTGCGCGAAGTCGTGTCGATCAGGCCGGTACAGCCGTCGCGCCTGCCGTCCTCCGCCTCGCAGGTCATGACGCCGTTCAGCAGAAGCCGGCTGATCTTGGCGCATTGCACGCCGTCGATGTCGAACACCTTGAGCGAGGTCTTGCCGTCGGGGATCGCCCCCCCCTGCACCGCCACGCGGCGGGCGACGATGCCATCCGTATCGAAGATCACCAGATCCAGCTTCAGGTCGCGGAACGCCGTGCCCGTTTTATTGGTCAGCACCAGATAGGCGCGGCAGACGCTGGCCAGGGGCTCCAGCTTGTTGAGTTCGACCCCGATGCGACCGTCCGCCGCACCCGCGGGACCGGCGACGCAAAGCATGGCCCCCAGGGCCAGAGCGGCAAGAGCCGTCTTCGGGCGAAAATCGATCATGGCATGTCTCCCCTGCATGCGACGGGCTCACCTATCGCGTTCAATCATACCCCCGAACACCGCCCTGTGACAGACGAAGGGGCGGCATCAGCCGCCCCCTCCCCGTTGTCAGATCAAGCTTCGGCGACGATGGGGTTGCCGAGAATGCCGATGCCTTCGACCTCGACCTCGACCCGGTCGCCGGCCTTCATCCAGCCCGGCGGTTTCATGGCATGGGCCACGCCCGACGGCGTGCCCGTGGCGACCACGTCACCCGGTTCCAGCGTCATGAATTCGGACAGGATCGCAATCAATCGCGCGACGCCGAAAATCAGATCGCCGGTATTGGAATCCTGACGCGTTTCGCCGTTGACCCGCGACGTGATGCGCAGGCCCGACGCCCCCGCCGGCAACTCGTCCGGCGTCACCACCACGGGGCCGAGCGGCCCGGTGCCGTCGAAGTTCTTGCCCTGGGTCCATTGCGGGGTATAGCGCTGCCAGGCCCGCACCGAGACGTCGTTGAACAGGGTGTAGCCGAATACATGGTCCAGCGCCTTGTCCTCGGGAATGGCGCGCCCGCCCTTGCCGATGACGAAGGTCAACTCGGCCTCGTAATCCAGTTGATCACAGACCTTGGGCAGGATCACCGGGGCCTCGGCGGCGACCAGGGACGACGGCCAACGCACGAACAGCGACGGATACTTCGGCGGCTCATGACCGCCTTCGCGGGCGTGGGCCGCATAGTTCAGGCCGACGCAGACGAACTTTCCGGGCCGCTCGATCGGCAGCGCGGGCTTTGCATCCTTGAGCGCCAGCTTGGCGCTGTCACCGGCGCCCTTGACGGCGGCGGCGACCCGGGCGAGCGCATCCGGCCCTGCCTCGATCAGCGCCAACATGGTTTTCGGAAGCGCCGGATCAGCGGCGGCCACATCGATCACCGTATCGCCGTCGACCACGCCCAGGCGCGGTCCGCCGGACGCTTCAAACATCATCAGTCTCATAAATGGAGTTCCTCTTGGTATGGCTTTATCTGCCAAAGAAAAGGCCCCCTGGAGGGGGCCTTTGTCAATATCGCGAATACCCGGATGCGCTAGAGCGGGTAATCTTTTTCCGGATCGACGCCGCAGGTTTCGATGAACTTGCGGACCTGCACGACCTCGTCCCGTGACAGGCTGTGCTGAGAATGCGCGAAGTTGGCGCTATGCCCGTTCAGACTGACATGAATCTTCCCGGAACGGGCGGGCGCAACCTCCGCTCCCAACTCCTTGAACACGGTTTCAACATCCAGCAAGGAAATGTTGCCGTTGATCGGGTGGGTGAACAGCGAATGCAAAATCTTACGGTGATGATGGTTCATGGATGCCCTCTATCAATGATGGCGCAACCCTAAATCACCGCCGCCGACACCGCATTGACGCAGGTCAAGTAGCGAGGCCGAACCGCCCCCAGCACCGGATCGTCGTTTCGCCCGCTTACGCGTCCACGGTCGCTTTCGTATCGCAACCACAGCCTTCCTCGCCGGCCGCCTTGGCCGCGGCATCATCGACGCAGCAGGCATCCACATCATCAGGTGCCGGCCCACCGCAGCAACCGGCGGCTTCTTTTGGCGCCGGCGCGTCGCAGCAGGATGTTTCCGTGGCCGTATCCGGGGCACTACACACGCCCGTTTCCGGCAGGTCCAGTTCGACCCGAAGCGCCGCTTCCTTGTCGCCGGCCAGCCAGGCGGCGATGGAGCGTACCTGTTCATAGCCCGTGGTCATCAGGAAGGTCGGCGCCCGGCCATAGGACTTCATCCCGGCAATGAAGAAATTGCTTTCCGGATGGCTGAGTTCCTGCGCGCCGTGCGGGCGCACGGTGCCGCAGCTGTGCAGGTTGGGATCGATCAGCGGCGCCAGGTCGCTGACGGCCTCCAGCCAGGAGTCAAGCCCCAGGCGTATCTCGCGCAGCATGTCGAGCTGCGGGCGGAAGCCCGTGGCGACGACGATGCGGTCGACTTCGACGCGGTGATCGGCGCCGTCCAATGCGCCATCCACCACCAGGCCGCCCGTGCCTTGCGACACGGCACGCACGCTGAACGGGCGCAGCAGGGTCAGATGGCCGGCATCCACGGCTTCGCGGGTCCGGGTGCCGAGCAGCCCCCGCGCCGGCAGGGCGTCGGCCGCGCCGCCGCCGAACAGCTTGTTTCCCGTATCGCGGCGCACGGCCCAGACGATCTCCGTCGCGGGATCCGCGTCCTTCATATCCAACAGGTCGAGCAGAACATTGAAGGCCGAATGGCCGCTGCCGACCACCAGCGTGCGCTTACCGGCATAGGTGGCGCGTTCCCGATCCAGCACATCGGGAATGCCGTAGGCGATACGGTCGGCGCATTCGACCTCGCCCGGGGCCGTCAGGCCGCCCACCCCCATGGGATTCGGCGAAAACCACGTGCCGGAAACGTCGATCACCGCCGCGGCTTCAAGCGAGGAGCCGTCGGCAAGGCGGATTTCGAAAGGCCGTGTCTCGCGCCCCTCGGAGCGGACCTTGTCCATGTCCTTGCGGCCGATGGCGACAACCCGCGCGCCCAGGCGCAGGTGCGGCTTGATCGCCTTGTGGTCGGCCAGCGGCGTCAGATAGCGGTCGACGATATCCGCCCCCGTGGGCAGTTCGTCCAGCGCCGGCATCTGCCAGCCCGCTTTTTCCAGCAGGCGACGCGCCGCCTTGTCGACGTTGTAGCGCCAGGGCGAAAACAGGCGCACATGGCCCCATTCCCGCATGGCGGTACCGACCTCCGCACCCGCTTCCAACACGACGAAAGGCAGTCCCCGTTCATGCAAATGCGCGGCGGCAGCCAAACCGACCGGACCGGCGCCGATGATCGCGACGGGAAGGTGGGATTGGAACGGGGAGACGGCAGTCATGGCAAAGGCTCCTTCTTTTTGGCCTGGGACAGGGATGGGTGAACGACCCGGTAAACGAAACTTATCGGCAGGTGCTGGTATCGCACGCCCCTTCACTGCCGGCGGTGACGCAGGCGCCGACCTCGGCCCAGGCCTTCACGGCAACCTGAAAGGCCTCGCGGCCTTTGTCGGTGATGGTGTAGACCTTGCGCTGGCGGCCGCCGACCGATTCCGCGTGGGCGGTGACGTAGCCGCCCGCCTCGAACTCCTTCAGCACCGGATAAAGGGCGCCCGGCGTCGGCGAGCAGCACCCCTGCGTCGTATCCTCTACCGTCTTGGCGATTTCATAGCCGTGCATGGGGCGTTGATTGAGAACACAGAGGATGAAGAACTTGGACAGGCTCATCTTGATGAGCCCGCTCCAATAGGCCGGGTCCGTGTAATCGATCGCGGGTGGCGGGACGGCGGCTAAGCGCGGCATGGCGTTACGGTTGCTCCGGCGGAAAACATTTTTTCGATGGGCAATATATATTACCCACTAACATATAAATCAAGCCGGCTTCTGAAATGATCGTTCGTGGCGGTTGACGGCCCCATGGCCGGTCATCTCGGCTCGCGCGGCGCCGTTCAGGTGGTTAGAATACGCCATGGCAAAGCAAACAAAGAACGGTGCTGCGGGGACCCGCTCGGCCACGGTCGACCCAACCCTTGCCGCCCGCATCTGCTGGTATCATTTCCGCGAAGGCCAGACCCAGCAGGAAGTCGCTGACCGTGTGGGCCTCAACCGCGCCACGGTGAACCGCGTCATCAACGACGCGCGGCGCGCGGGCACCGTCCGCGTCACCCTGAACCTGCCCCTGGCCCCCTGCCTGGAGGCCGAGAATGCCCTGCGGGAGCGATTCGGCCTGAAGGATGCCGTGGTGGTACCGGCCCCCGCCAATGAGGACGAAGTCCGCCGCGTCGTCGGCCTGGCGGCGGGGCAATATGTTTCCGGCGTCCTCTCGCCCAACGCTTTCTTAGGCCTCGGCTGGGGGGCGACGATCCATGCCGCCGGGCTTACCCTGATCCCGCGCGAAGGCGCCAAGAACACCGTCGTGTCTCTGTCGGGCGGCCTGTCGCAAAGCGGGCCCATCAATCCCTATGACAACGCCGCCGCCTTCGCCCGTGTCCTGGATGCCCGCTGCTACTACATGACGGCGCCGATGATCGCCGAAACCGCTGGCGCCCGCGCCGCCTTCGCGGCCAGCGCCCCGGTGCGTCAGGTCTATGAAATCGCCGAACGCTGCCAAGTCGCGCTGATTTCCGTGGTCGACCTGTCCGCCAAGACCAAGATGGTGGAATACGGCGTGCTGACCCGTGACGAGGTCGCCGATCTGCGCCGCGCGGGGGCCGTCGGCAATATCTGCGACTATTACATCGACAAGACCGGCGCGGTCATCGACCACGAAATCAACGCCCGCACCCTGTCGGTTCCGTTCGCGACATTGCGGCGCATCCCCAACGTCATCCTGGCCGCCGGCGGCACCTTCAAATCCGATACGGTGCGCGCGGCGCTGGCTGCCGGTCTAATCGATACCCTGATTTCCGATGAGACCTGCGCCGCCGCCCTGCTTCAGGGCTGAGGATCCGCCGCCTGGACGGTCGGGTGGACAGCCGACAGAAACAGCGTGAACAAGGCCGCGGCCGCGACGAAGGCAAACGCCACGCCGAGACATCCCTCGATCCCCGCCCATTGATAGGACATCCCCGAGACCAGCGTGCCGACCAGGCGGCCGGTGGCGTTGGCGCCGTAATAGAAGCCCACGTTCATGGTCACGCCCTCGTTCTCCGAATAGGCGAGAATCAGGTAGGAATGGATCGCCGAGTTGACGGCGAACACGACACCGAACAGGGCCAGCCCGCCGATCAGGGCGAAGGACGGATCCAGACCAACACGCAGTGCCGCGATAATCACCGCCACGACGAGTGCCAGGGCGACCACCCAGACCTTCGCCGAACGCAGTTCGGTCGTGAGCCCGTCGGCGGAACGCGCGGTCAGCTTCGGTGCCAGGGCCTGAACGAAGCCGTAGCCGATCACCCAGGCGGCCATGAAGGCCCCGACCTGATTGAAGGTCCAGCCGAGCTGCGAATACAGGAACACGGGCACGCCGACGACGAACCACACGTCGCGGGCGCCAAACAGGAACACCCGCGCCGCCGACAGCAGATTGATCTCCCGCGACTTGGAGAAAATATCGGTGAACTTGGCTTTCTTCTTGGCCTTGCCCATGCCTTTTTCGACGGCCAGGGCGGCACCCGCCAGGATGACCGCCAGGAACCCGGCCATCAGCCACAAACCGCCCTGGTATCCGGCGACGGACAGCAGCAGGGCGCCGACGAAAAAGCCCAAGCCTTTGATGGCGTTCTTGGATCCCGTCAACAGGGCGACCCAGCGATAAAGCCCGCCGGTTTCGGTCTCCGGCACGACGAATTTGAGCGCGCTTTTCGAACTCATCTTCGTCAGGTCCTTGGCGACGCCGGACAGACCCTGGACCACGAGCACGAACAGGACGGACAGTTCCTTCGGCCAGGCAGGATCAAGCGCGGAGAGGGCGAGCAATGCGACAACCTGAAGCAACAGACCGCCTGTCAGCGTCAGTTTCAGGCCGAACCTTGACGCTACCCAGCCGCCACCGGCGTTGGTGACGATGCCCATGAGTTCATAAGCGAGGAACAGCACCGCCAATTCGAACGGGGTGTAGCCCAACTGATGGAAATGCAGGAGCACGAGCATGCGCAAGGCGCCGTCCGTGAGCATGAAGCCCCAATAGGCGGCGGTCACGACGGCGTATTTTCGGACGTCCAACATCGCTTGATGCTCCAGAGTGGATTAGGTCAATTGATTGACCGCGCCACCTTCTCCGTCAGTTCGTACAGGCGGTGGGCATAGCCCATTTCATTGTCGTACCAAGCGATGATCTTCACCTGGGTGCCGTCCGTGACCATGGTCGACGGTGCGTCGATGATCGACGAATGGGTGTCGCTTTTGAAGTCGCTGGATACCAGAGGCCGGTCCTCGACATCAAGGATGCCCGCGAGCGGCCCATCCGCGGCCTGGCGCAGCAGGCCGTTGACCTCGTCGACTGTCGTGCCGCGGGCGACCTCGAACACGCAGTCGGTGATCGAAGCGTTGAGCAGCGGCACCCGAACAGCGATGCCGTCCAATTTCCCCTTCAATTCCGGGAAAATCATGGTGATCGCCGTGGCCGATCCGGTCGAGGTCGGGATCAGGTTTGCCAGCGCCGACCGGGCGCGGCGCATGTCCTTCATGGGCTTGTCGATCACCGTCTGGGTGTTGGTCACGTCGTGGATGGTGGTGATCATGCCGTGGCGGATGCCGATCCCTTCGTGGATCACCTTGACCACCGGCGCCAGGCAGTTGGTCGTGCAGGAGGCGGCGGTCACCAGGTCGTGGACCTTGGGATCGTACAGGTCGTCGTTGACGCCCATCACGATGTTGAGGGCGTCTCCCTTGACCGGTGCCGAGACGACGACCTTCTTCACCCCGGCGTCGTAATAGGGCTTTACCGCGTCGCGCGTCTTGAACTTGCCGGAGCATTCCAGAACCAGGTCCACGCCCATGGCGGCCCAGTCGATCTCCGCCGGTTTCGATGCCGCCGAGTATCCGATGCGCCGCTCGCCCAGAACAACCACGTCCGCACCGTCGGCCCGGGTCGCCACCGGCCATCGGCCATGGACGCTGTCGAAGGCCATCAGGTGTGCTGCCATCTCGGCCGTGCCGCCGGGTTCGTTGATATGGACGATGTCGATATCCCCCCTGCCCCAGGCGCCGCCCGGGTTTTGCAGGCTGGCCGGATTGGCGGGATCGAATCCCCAGGCCGCGCGCAGGGCCAAGCGCCCCATGCGGCCGAAACCGTTGATGGCAATACGAACAGTCATTTCTTCTGTGTTCTCCTAAAGATTGACGACCAGACCGTCATGCGCCGTTTCCTCGGGCACTTCGTCCTTATGCGGGATCATCTCGCGGCTGAAGTGGGTAAGGATCATGCGCTTGGGCGTCAAGTCGTCACGATGTTCGACGATGTCCGGATAGTTCATGTGGAATTTGATGGGCTTGCCGTAGAAATAGCATTCGCAGATGAACAGATCCGCGTCCCGGGCAACCGACGGCATATGCTTGGTCCAGGCGCTATCACCCGTATAGGACACGACCTTACCGTCGATTTCGGTGCGCAGGCTGGTGGGATTGGTCTCCCCCGTATGGGCCGCCGGATAGGGTGTCACCGTCAGCGGCCCGATTTTCGAGTCTTCCATGACCGGCATTTCTACATAGCTAAGATGAAACTTTGGTGACATGACATGCATGCCCGGCATCAGCGCCTCGCATATCTCGCCGATGCGGACCTGGGTGTCGCGCGGCCCGGCGATAATCAGGGGCTTCGTGCGCTTTGCGCCCAACATGGAATCCATCAGCAGGAACGGCAGCCCGCCGCAGTGGTCGCCGTGAATATGGGTCAGCACCACCGCGTCGATGGTGGTGTGGTCGATTCCCAGTTTCTGTAGGGCGACCATGCTGGTGGCGCCGAAATCGATGACATAGCGAAAGCCCGGCGCATCGACCATGAAACAGGTCTGGAACCGCCCCCCGGCGCCGAACGCGTCGCCGGACCCGACAAAAGTGACTGTAACGCTCATGGGTATTCTCCTTAGATGATTTCGTCGGCATGCAGGCGGGAAATCTCATCCCCCGACAGACCGAAAATTTCGCTCAGAACCTCGTCTGTATGCTCGCCCAAGGTCGGTGGCGGGCGGCGATAGGAAACGGGTGTTCCCGACATCTTGATGGGATTGCCGATCATGTCGACCGGTTTTCCGCCGGCGGCGCCGTGCGGCATGGAAATCTTCATGCCGCGCGCCTGCACATGGGGATCGGCGAAAACCTGATCCAGGCTGTTGATGGGGCAGACGGGCAGGCTCGCTTCGCTGAGGTCGTTTATCCATTCCGCACTGGTCCGCCGGTGCATGATGTCCTGCACCTTAGCGATAAGGACGTCACGGTTCTTGAGTCGGTCCGGGTTGGTTGCGAAACGCGGATCGGTGGCCAGTTCGGGCGCGCCGGCCATTTCGCAAAAGCGGCGGAACTGATCGTCGTTGTTGGCGCCCATGATGACGAAACCGTCTTTCGTTTCAAAGGCCTGATACGGCACGGTGTTGGGATGCGCCGTCCCCAGGCGTTCCGGGATCGTGCCGCCGATCAGATAGTTCATGCCCTGATTGTAGAGCCAGCCGACCTGAACATCGAGCAGACCCAGGTCGATATACTGGCCCTCGCCGGTGGCATCGCGATGGCGCAGCGCCGCCAGGATGGCGACCGTCGCATACATGCCGGTCATGACGTCGTTGACGGCGATCGGCACCTTCACAGGCAGGCGGCCGGGCTCGCCTGTCATGCTGATCAGGCCACCCAGGCCCTGGGCCATCATGTCGTAGCCGGGGCGCGGCGCGTAAGGGCCGGTCTGCCCGTAGCCGGTGATCGAGCAATAGACGAGCCCCGGGAAATCGGCCTTCAGGTTGTCGTAGCCAAGGCCGTATTTCGCCATGCCGCCGACCTTCAGGTTTTCGATCAGCACGTCGGCCTTGGCCAGCATGCGGCGAATCAGGGCAACCCCTTCCGGCTTGGAGATGTCGACGGTGACGGACCGCTTGTTCCGGTTTGCGGACAGGTAATAGGCGCTTTCGCCGCTGTCCGCGCCCTCGGCATCCTTCATATAGGGCGGGCCCCAGGTGCGGGTTTCGTCACCGACGCCCCGGCGTTCCACCTTGATGACCTCGGCCCCCAGATCGCCGAGCAGTTGGGTGGATGAGGGGCCCGCCAGGACGCGGCTCATGTCGAGAACGGTGATGCCCTGCAGGGCGCTGCGTGTTGTCATGTTTGCCTCCCGAGTGTGTTTCTCGAGATATAACATATGTAATTATTAAATACATTTGTTGTTTTAAGGCTGAGGCGGCGCGCCGCAGTCGATGGCCTGGACCCCCGGCACCGGTCGCATCCGTCCTATCTGACGGCGGCCAAGGTCGCCCTGAAACGGCTATATCCGAAGGCGAAGAACACCGCCCCGATCCCGGCCGTCGTCAGCAATTGCGGCCAGACGATATCGATCCCGGCCCCGCGATACAGAACGGCCTGGGCGAACTTGATGAAATGGGTCGACGGCAAGACCTGCACCACGTCCTGCAGGGCCTCGGGCATGCTTTCCAGTGGCGTCACCCCGCCCGACAGCAGGTTCATGACGACGAATACCGGAATGGACAGCAAACCGAACTGGGGCATCGTGGTCGCGACTGTCGACAGGGTGATCCCCATCGCCGTCACGGCAAAGAGATACACCGCAGATCCGAAGGCAAACAGGAGGATCGACCCGGCAATAGGCACATCAAGCAGGCCCTGAACCACGAACTGCAGCGACAGGACCGCCGCCAGGACGATGACCAGCCCGTTTGCCCAGATCTTGGCCAGCATGATTTCGCCTGACGTCACGGGCATCACCAGCAGGTGTTCCAGAGTTCCGTGTTCGCGTTCCCGGATGACCGCCGCGCCGCTGAGAATGATGGCGAGGATGGTCAGATTGTTGATGATCTGCATCACCGCCATGAACCACGAGGAGTCCAGGTTGGGGTTGAACTTCACCCGGACCCGCAGGTCGACCGGCAACGCCGCGACGCCGGTGGACCGGCTGACGAACTTCAGCAATTCCGCGTTGATGATGCTGGAGATATAGGTCGCGCCGTTCCCGGCGATCGTCATCGCCGTCGCGTCGACATTGAGCTGGATCACCGGCTGCCGACCGCCCAGGACGTCCGCCTCGAACCCGGGCGGAATATCCAGAACAAAGGTATAGAGACCCGCGTTCATGCCCGCATCGACCGCATCCAGGCCGATCACTTGGGGCGGCTTGAAGTAGGGCGGCAGGAATGCGCCCGCAATCCGGTTTGACAGGCCCGTATGGTCCTCGTCGACGATGGCGATGGAAGCGTTGCGCAGTTCCGTCTGCACGCCGTTGGCGACGGTATAGATCGCAAACGTGAAGGTATAGAAGATCAGCCCCATCAGGACCGGGTCGCGCAGCAGGCTATAGAGTTCTTTGACGCCCAGCCGGTAGATGTTGGCGATCTTCTCCATGGCTCAGGCTTCCTGCTTGCGCAGCAGCGCCGTCGCGATCCCCAGGAAGAGGATGCAGAACCCGGCGAGGATCAGGTGGTTCGGATACAGCACTGCGAAGTCGAGCCCCTTGTTGAACACGCCCGCGCTGATCTGCTGAAAATAGAGCGCCGGGAACGCCTTCCCCGTGAGCGCGGCCGCGCCCTCCAGCGTCGAAACCGGATACATCATCCCGGAAAAATTGACGGTCGGAATCATCACGATGATCGCCGTCGCGAAGATCGCGGCGATCTGCGAACGGACGAAAGTCGAAACGACGAGTCCGAATGCCGTGGCTGCCATGGCATAGAGCAACGCCCCGGATAGCAAGGCAAGGAAGCTGCCCGGCATGCCGATGTCGAACACGGTCAGCATCAGCGCAACAAGGCTGACGAAACTGATCATGGCGACGCCGACGTAAGGCAATTGCTTGCCCAGCAGGAATTCGATCTTGCGCGCCGGGGCCGAATAGAGATTAAGGATCGAGCCCATCTCCTTCTCGCGGACGACGCCCAATGCGGTCAGCATGGCGGGTATCATGACCAGTAGCATCATCAGCACCCCCGGCGGGATCGCGTATTGCGAACGGAAGGCCTGATTGTATCGAAAGCGCGGCTCGACGGTTGCCGGATAGAAACTCGGAACCACGGCGGTCTCCCGCATCGACAGGTCCGCCAGATGGGCAACCAGCATACCTTGAACATAGCCGCGCCCCGTTTCGGCCCGCGTGGTGTTCGACCCGTCGAGCCAGGCCCCTATTTGCGGCGTCCGCCCCGCCAACAGGTCGCGGCCGTACGCCGGCGGGATGACGACCGCCAAGGTGATCTCCCCCGTCTTCATGCGGCGATCCAAATCCGCGAAATCGGCGATCGGCGGTTGTTGGTCGAAGTAGCGCGAGCTCGACATCGCATCCAAGAACATCCGGCTTTCACGGGACTGGTCCTGATCCAGGGCCGCATAGGACAGGTTCTCCACGTCGAAGGTGATGCCGAAGCCCATCGCCAGCATCAGAACGATCGGGCCCATCAGGGCGAAGATCAGCCGAATGGGATCGCGCAGGATCTCCATGGTCTCGCGCCGGGTGAAGGCCCAGACGCGCGGAGCGGACAGCCAGTTCGCTGCCGCGCCTTGCGGCAAGTCCGCCGGCGGCAGCGCCAACTTGCGGTCAGAGGACGCGTCCTCTGCGCCGGCCTCTTCCAGATAGGCGATGAACGCCGCCTCGAGCGACGGGGCGTGCCGCTCGGCCTGCAATTCCTCGGGCGTGCCTTGCGCCAGAACCTTTCCCGCGTGCATCAGCGATATGCGGTCGCAGCGCTCTGCTTCGTTCATGAAATGGGTGGAAATGAAGATCGTCACCCCGTCCTGGCGCGACAGGTCAAGCAGCAGCTTCCAAAAGGCGTCCCGGGCAATCGGATCAACGCCCGAGGTCGGTTCATCCAGGATCAGCATTTCCGGTTCATGCAGCACCGCGACGGCCAGTTGCAGGCGCTGGCGCACCCCCAACGGCAGGCTGTCGGGCGTCGCATCGGCAACGTCGCGCAAGTCGAACCGGTCGATCAGTTCCTCGACCCGGGCCTGGCGGCGCGCGCCTTTGATGTGGAACAGGTCCGCGTGAAGAACCAGGTTCTGGCGTACCGAAAGCTCGGTATAGAGCGAAAAGGATTGCGACATGTAACCGACGCGCCGCCGCATTTTCAT
>PALN01000004.1 GCA_002706405.1 Rhodospirillaceae bacterium
TCCTGGCAGTGGGGCGGCGGCTGGCTGTCCGAAATGGGCTTCGCCGATTTCGCCGGCTCCACCCTGGTCCACTCCGTGGGCGGCTGGGCGGCCTTGACCGGCGCCATCATCATCGGCGCCCGTAAGGGCAAATACGGTGCCGACGGCTCCGTCAAGCCGATGCCGGGCGCCAATCTGCCGCTCGCCACCCTGGGCACCTTCATCCTGTGGCTCGGCTGGTTCGGGTTCAACGGCGGCTCGCAGCTCGCCATGGGCTCGGCGGCGGACGCCATCGCCATCTCCAACATCTACATCAACACCAACATCGCCGCCGCCGGCGGGGTCGTGACCGCCATCATCCTGACCCAGCTGATCTACAAGAAGGTCGATCTGACCATGGCCCTGAACGGTGCCCTGGCCGGCCTGGTGTCGATCACCGCCGGTCCGGATACGCCCTCCTTGGGTCTGTCCGCGATCATCGGTGCCGTGGGTGGCGTGATCGTCGTGGTCGTCGTGCCGCTGCTCGACAAGCTGAAGATCGACGACGTGGTGGGCGCCATTCCGGTCCACCTCGTGGCCGGCATCTGGGGCACCATGGCGGTGCCGCTGTCCAACGCCGACGCGTCCTTCTACACGCAGGCCGTGGGTGTCGTTTCCATCGGCATCTTCGTGATCGTCACCTCCGCCATCGTCTGGTTCGTCCTGAAGATGGTCATGGGTGGGGTCCGGGTCACGCCGGAAGAAGAGGAACAGGGTCTCGACATGGCCGAATGCGGTCTGGAGGCCTATCCCGAATTCCGCGGATCACAGACAATCTAATCTCCTCCACTACTCCCCTAATGGGGCCGGAAGACTTAAACGTCTTCCGGCCCTTTTTTTATCCGCTCCGCATCACCGGCCCTGGCCGCCGCCCCGTCCGAAAGATAAACTCCGCCCATGCTGAACCCCCGCTACGAAACCCTGCCGGTCTATCCCTTCGACCGCCTGCGCCGGCTCCTGGACGACCATGCCCCGGCCGAGGGACTGACCCCGATTTCCCTGGCCGTGGGCGACCCGACCTTCGACCCGCCGGCGGCCATCGCCGAAACCATGGCCGACAAGGCCGAGCTTTGGGGCCGCTACCCGCAGACCGACGGCAACCCGGATTTCCGCAAGGCCGCGGCCGGGTTCCTCGGCCGTCGCTACGGCCTGGGCCCCGACGTGCTCGACCCGGACCGCCATGTCCTGCCCGTGGTCGGCACCCGCGAGGGCCTGGCCCTGATCGCCAATCTGGTCGTGCCGCCGGAAAAGGCGGGCGGGCGGCCGTTGGTCGTCATGCCCAATCCCTGTTTCCACACCTATATCGGAGCGGCCGCGTTTTCCGGCGCTGAGCGCCGGTCCCTGCCGGCGACGGCGGAAACGGGCTTCATGCCCGACCTGACCCAGATGTCGGCGGCCGATTGGGCGCGCACGGCCCTGTTCTATCTATGCTCGCCGGGCAACCCGCAGGGCGGCGTCGCCTCCATGAGCCTGTTGATGGACGCGATCATCCTGGCCCGGCGCCATGATTTCGTGCTGGTCGTCGACGAATGCTACGCCGAAATTTATGACGCCTTTCCGCCGGCGGGCGCGCTCGAAGCCTCGGCCGCCATCGACGGTGAGTTCACCAACGTGCTGGTGTTCCATTCGCTCTCCAAACGGTCCTCCGCACCCGGCATGCGCTCCGGTTTCGTCGCCGGCGACCCGGAGCTGATCAAGCGCTACCGCATGGTACGCAACTACCTGGGCGCGCAGATGCCCCATCCCGCACTCTATGCCTCGGCCCGGCTGTGGTCCGACGATTCGGATGCTTTTCGCTATCGCACGGCCTATCAGGGCCTGATCAACACGGCGCAGGAGATCATCGGCGAGCGCTTCGGATTCCGCCGCCCGGCCGGCGGTTTCTTTCTTTGGCTGGATGTGGAAGACGGTGAAGAAGCGGCGCTAACGCTTTGGAAAGACGCGGCAATCCGTGTCTTGCCCGGTGCCTATATGAGCGAGACCCTGGCCGACGGCAGCAACCCCGGCCGGGCGTTTATCCGGGTCGCCTTGGTCCATGACCAAAAAACCATAGAGACTGCCTTAAGACGTCTTGTTAAGGTCTTGTAAACCTTAATAACTTAGAAGCCGCTTATGGCAGCGACACAACAGACCTCCGGCCTCGTCAATCTGTTCCCTCAAGGGACCGGGGCCTTCGTGCGCCGCCGCCTGGCCGAATTGGCGGGCGTGGCGTTGATCGCCGCGGGTGCGGCCGGCGGCGCGGCCCTGTTCACCTTTCATGCGGGCGATCCGTCCCTCAACACGGCAACGGGGGCGGCGGTCCAGAACATGCTCGGCCGTCCCGGCGCCGTCACCGCCGACTTAGGATTGCAGATCTTCGGCGTGGTCGCCGCCTTGCTGCCGGTGGTCGCCCTGGCCTGGGGCTGGACCTTGCTGCGCCAGCGCGCCCTTTCGGGTCTGACCCTGCGCCTGCTGTTCCTGTTGATCGCCCTGGTCACCCTGACTCTGGCCATGGCCCCCCTCGACCGGCCCGAGACCTGGCCGCTGGCCACGGGGCTTGGCGGAATCACCGGCGGGCTCGCCTTCGACGGCTTGGCCCGCCTGTTGACGCAGATCCCCGTGACCCTGCCCCGCGAATGGCTGGGCAGCGCCGCCGCCGTGATCGGCGCCCTGGCCTTCATCGGCGCCCTCGGCTTTTCCCGGCGGGATTGGCTGACCGGCCTGCGCGCCCTGGCCGGGGCCGTCGTCGGCACCCTGATGGCCGTCCGCACCGCCGTGATCTGGACCACCGATACGGTCCGCCGCATGCGCAGCGCCGATCCCCTTGATCTGGACGGACCGATCGCCGCCGACGTCCTGGACGACGCCGAGGCCGTCGCGCCGGCCGAAATGCCCGCCCGGCGGGAGCGCGCCGCCGTCGACAGCGACAGCAAACCGGACAAAAAGGGCCTGGTCGCCCGGGCCCGCGAACGCAAGGCCGCCAAATCGAAAAAGGCGCTGATCGCGCCGCCCGCCGCCAAGCCCAAGGAATCCAAGGCCGCCAACCGCCAGCGCTCGCTCGACCTGGGCGGCGACGGCACCTACCGCCTGCCGACCCTCGACCTGTTGGGCGGACCCGACGTGATCCAGGGCCCGGCCCATGATCCCGACAAGCTGGCCCAGAACGCGCAGTATCTGGCCTCGGTGCTCGACGACTTCGGCGTCAAAGGTGAGATCGTCAAGGTGCGCCCGGGCCCCGTGGTCACCCTGTATGAGCTGGAGCCGGCGCCGGGCACCAAGACCTCGCGCGTGGTCGGCCTGTCCGACGACATCGCGCGCTCCATGTCGGCGATCAGCGTGCGCATCGCCGTGGTGCCGGGGCGCAGCGTGATCGGCATCGAATTGCCCAACGCCGACCGGGAATCGGTCTATCTGCGTGAACTGCTGGCCTCGCAGACGTTCGAGCGGACCAAGGCCAAGCTGCCGCTGACCCTCGGCAAGGACATCGGCGGCGGGCCAATCATCGCCGACCTTGCGACCATGCCGCACCTCTTGATCGCCGGGACCACCGGGTCGGGCAAGTCCGTCGGCATGAACGCCATGGTGCTGTCGCTGCTCTATCGCCTCAGCCCCGAGCAATGCCGCTTCATCATGATCGACCCCAAGATGCTGGAACTGTCGGTCTACGAAGGCATTCCCCACCTGCTGACGCCGGTCGTTACGGACCCGAAAAAAGCGGTCGTGGCCCTGAAGTGGACCGTGCGCGAGATGGAAGAACGCTATCGCGCCATGTCGCAGTTGGGCGTGCGCAACATCGAGGGCTATAACGCGCGGCTTCTCGAGGCCAAGAAAAAAGGCGAAGTTCTGTCGCGCCGGGTGCAGACCGGGTTCGACGCCGAAGGCCGCCCCGTGTTCGAGGACCAGCCGCTCGGCACCGACCCCCTGCCCTTCATCGTCGTCGTGGTCGATGAAATGGCCGACCTCATGCTGGTCGCCGGCAAGGACGTGGAAGCCTCGATCCAGCGCCTGGCGCAGATGGCGCGGGCCGCCGGCATTCATATCATGATGGCGACCCAGCGCCCGTCGGTCGACGTCATCACCGGCACCATCAAGGCCAACTTCCCGACCCGCATTTCCTTCCAGGTCACGTCGAAGATCGACAGCCGCACCATCCTGGGCGAACAGGGGGCGGAACAGCTGCTGGGCCGCGGCGACATGCTGTACATGGCCGGCGGCGGGCGCATCACCCGCGTGCACGGGCCCTTCGTGTCCGACGACGAGGTCGAACAGGTCGTCAGCCATCTGAAATCCCAGGCCACGCCCGAATATATCGAAGACGTGACCCGCGACGACGAAAACAGCGCCTTCGGCGACAGCGGCAGCGGCAACGATTCCGGCGATGCCCTCTATGACCAGGCCGTGGCGCTGGTCGCCCGCGAGGGCAAGGCGTCGACCAGCTTCGTGCAGCGCCACCTGCAGATCGGCTACAACCGCGCGGCCCGCCTGATCGAGCGCATGGAAGAACAGGGCGTCGTCAGCCCGGCCGACCGCGTCGGCCGGCGCGAGGTTCTGGTCGGCAACCATTGACGCAAACCCCGAGGGCCCGGCCCGGGCCTGAAACTTGTTTTGCGTCGAACCGCCAACCGCCCTACATAACCCCCATGATCACATCTCTCACCCGCACCGCGCTGGCGGCCGTGTTCGCCCTGGGCCTGTGTTTGGCCGCTTTCCCCGCCACGGCCGAGAACGACGGCGCCGAAATCACCCTGACCGCCAAACAGCAAGCCCTGGTGCGCCGGGTCGAAACCTACCTGAACGGCATCACCACCCTGCAATCGACATTCTTTCAGCAGGCCTCGACCAACGAGTTCGCGGAAGGCCAGATCTTCCTGTCCCGCCCGGGCAAGATGCGCATCGAGTACAAGGCCCCCAACCCGATCCTGATCGTCGCCACCGGCGAGTTCCTCAGCTACATCGATAAGGAGCTGAAGAATATCACCCATATCCCGGTCAAGGACACGCCCGCCGCCTTTCTGTTGAACAAACGCATCGGCTTCGACCCCAAGCGCGTCGCCTTTTACGAGGTGGCGGAAGAAGACGGCGCCATCTTCCTGACCGTGGGCGAACGCGCCGATCCCTTCTCCGGCCGCCTGACCCTGATCTTCCGCACCAACCCCATGTCCTTGCGCAAATGGACCGTGGTCGACGCCCAGGGCACGATCACCGATATCGTGCTGACCGACCCCTTTTACGGCGGCGAGATCGACACCAAACTGTTCACCGTGCCCGAGTTCGCGCGCGACCGCAGCGGCGATTAAGGGGCTCGGCGCCAGCTATGCATTGAATGCATATCTGGTTACACAATTTGCCCCTGGTGCAACGCACCAATCTGACCAATATAGAAGTCACATAGCGCGGCCAATGATGCTGCGCCGTCGGGCGGCGCGCCCCCCTCGCCAGCCCGACAGCTCCCTAAGATGGAGTTGAAGCGCCCGGCCCCTCCCCCGCCGGGCGCTTCTTTTTTGCGCTGACCGATGAATTAGGGAGGGGCCTTCCTTCATATGACAAAGCAAATCCCTTTGGATTTGCGGCCCTCCCCCGCCGGGCGCTTCTTTTTTGCCAAGTTCACGGCGCACTTTTCACCACACCGCTTGTCCGCCCGCCCGATCCCCGGTAACAGGGGCCATGCCTTTCACCGTCGCCACCTGGAACGTGAATTCCGTGCGCAAGCGCCTGGATCAGGTCGCTCGGCTGGCCCGGGACACGGCGATCGACGTGCTCTGCCTGCAGGAAACCAAAGTCGTCAACGAGCTGTTTCCCGTGGACGCCATCACCGACATGGGCTTTCCCCATCAGGCCATCGCCGGCATGAAGGGCTATAACGGCGTCGCCATTCTGTCGCGCCGGCCCCTGAGCGACGTCCGCATCGAATCCTGGCTCGGCCGCGACGAATGCCGCCATATCCATGCCAAGGTCGAAACCGGGACCGGGCCGGTCGAGGTTCACAGCCTTTACGTCCCCGCCGGCGGCGACGACCCGGACCCCGACGCCAACCCCAAGTTCGCCTACAAGCTGGCCTTTCTTGACGCCCTCGCCCCCTTTCTGGCCGCGCGGGCGGCAGGCAGCCTGCCCGTGGTGCTGACCGGCGATTTCAACGTGGCGCCGCTGGAATCGGACGTGTGGTCCCATCAACGGCTGAAACGAACAATCACCCACACCCCGGTGGAACGCGACAAGGTTCAAGACCTGCTGGCCGGGGACGACGACGGCAGCGAAGGCTGGACCGACGCGCTGCGCCGCTACGTTCCCGCCGATGAAAAGGTGTTCACCTGGTGGAGCTACCGCGCCGCCGACTGGCGGGCCGCCGACAAGGGCCGCCGGCTCGACCATATCTGGGTCAACGCGGCCCTCGCCCCGGCGCTCAGTTTCGCCGCCGTCCACGACACCGCCCGCGACTGGCCGGAGCCATCGGACCATGCACCGGTGCGCGCGGTATTCGAGATCCCCTGAGCGACGCCGGACCGGCGGAAGCATTACGAGACTATGGACAGGCCCGCCTGTCCCGCCTTTAATAAATCACGCATATTAAGAACGATCCGCGACCGGGGGGAGCAGCGGGGAACAGCCATCGGACCGGGCAGCGTCGCCATGGGTCCGCCGGCCCAATTTCTGGAGGCGACGCTGCTAACCCCCGTCCGCATAACGATCATCTACATTCTGTTCGGATCCCTGTGGATCCTGTTTTCCGACGCCGCCCTGCACAGCCTGGTCGACGATCTGGAAATGGAAAGCCGGCTGCAGACGGTGAAGGGGTGGTTCTATGTGCTGGTCACGGGGGCGCTGGTGTTCTGGCTGTCCCGTGCCCTGTCCGCGACGCTTGAGACGGAAAACCGGGAACGCCGGCGGGCCGAGGAAAACCTGCGACAAGCGCTGAAGGATGCGGAACAGGCAAGCCAGGCGAAAACCGAATTCCTGGCGACCATGAGCCATGAGTTCCGCACGCCGCTGAATGCGATCCTCGGGTTTTCCGATATCCTGCGCGGCCAGTATCTGGGCCCGCTTGGCGCACCCAAGTACACGGAGTATGCCAACGACGTCTACCAAAGCGGCGCCATCATGCTGGCCCTGGTCAACGACATCCTGGATATCGCCGAGATCGAAGCCGGCAAGCGGCCGATCCACCGGACCGAAACCGCCTTGAAACCGTTGACCGAGATCTGCCTGAAATCCTTTCAGCCGCAGGCAGGGGAGAAAAGCATCACGCTCGGGCTCGACATGGCCGACGACACCCTGCGGATTTTCGCCGACGAGGTCTGCGCCATCCAGATCATGTCCAACCTGATGGCCAACGCCATCAAATACACGGCCGAGGGCGGAGCGGTGACGCTGGCCGCGGCGCCTGCGCCCGGCGGCGGCACGGCCATCACCGTGCGCGACAACGGCATGGGTATTCCGCCGGAAAAGTTGCCGACCGTCGCCGAGCCATTTTCCCAGGTCATCGCCGACCCCCATCTGTCGCGCGACGGCAAGGGCCTGGGCCTGGCCATCGTCAAGTCCCTGGTTGACGCTCACGACGGCAAACTGGACATCGCCAGCCGCCTGGGTGAAGGCACTACGGTGACCGTGCATTTCCCACCGTCCCCGGGGGCGTTGAACAACTAGTCCTTGGTCACCCGGCCGATCTCTGGAATGATCGGCCCTGATGGGGGGCCATTGACCGTCGAAGGCAGGACCATGGCCCAGGATTTCACAAGCCGCGACGTTCCGATCGACGATGTGTTGGAAACGGGCTGCGGCTTGGTTTACCGCTACTGGACGGCCCTACGCGGGACCCGCTTCGCCCCGGCCTGGGACGATTTTCGCTTGGTCGACCTGCCGGCCCATATCATTCCCTATATCCGCGTCGTCGACGTCATCGACGGTGGCCGGGATTTCAAATACCGCTTCTGGGGAACGGGACTGGGGGCCGTGCGCGCCCTTGACCGGACCGGCGGCTACCTGTCCGAGGTCGACAGCCCGCGCACGGCGACCGCGCTGGCCGAATACCGGCAGATCGTCACGGAAAAGACCGGCGCCGCCTATATTTACAAAGCCCACGGCGGCGAACACCGCGCAAGTCTGCATGCGCCCAGCATCCGCTTGCCCCTGTCATCAGACGACGAGACCGTGGACAAGATCGTCTGCTACACGGACTTCGACATCAAGGCCGCCGACTGGCGCCGGTTCTACGAGGAGCGCGCCTAGGCCGCGCCCGGGTTCAGGCCCATCAATTTGTTCTGGCTACGGAACAAGCCGGTAGCCGCCCGGTTCGGTGACCAGCAGGCGGGCATTGGACGGATCGCTTTCGATCTTCTGGCGCAGACGATAGACGTGGGTTTCCAGGGTGTGGGTGGTGACCCCCGCGTTATATCCCCAGACCTCGCCGAGCAGGACATCGCGGCCCACGACCTTGTCCCCGGCGCGATACAGATACTTGAGGATCGCCGTTTCCTTGTCGGTCAGGCGCACTTTTTTTTCCGTGGCCGTTTCCACAAGCATTTTGTTGGCCGGCTGAAACGAATACTGCCCAATGACAAACACGGCGTCGTCGGAGCGTTCGTGCTGACGGATATGGGCGCGCAGCCGGGCCAATAGAACGCCCAGCCGGAACGGCTTTGTAACGTAATCGTTGGCCCCGGCATCGAGGCCCAGGATGGTATCGGCGTCCGTATCCGCGCCGGTCAGCATGATGATGGGCGAGGTCACGCCGTTGCGCCGCATCAGGCGGCAGACCTCGCGCCCGTCCATATCGGGCAGACCGACGTCCAGGATAATGACGTCGAAGCGGTCTTCCTTGGCGGTTTTCAGCGCTTCCGCACCACTGGTGCAGGTCGCGCTTTTGAATTCCTCGTGAAGCTGCAGCTGTTCGCAGAGCGTTTCCAGGAACTCGCTATCGTCGTCGACGATCAGGATTTGCTTGCCGTTGGTCATGGCGGTATGCGATCCCCTTTTCAGGTCGGGAGATTTCCGGTGATTTTTCCGACTGACCCCCGCCGGACCATCCGGCCCATGACAAGGAACGGAAAATTCACCATATTGGGTTAACACTATTGCGCGCCTGGGTGCCGGGCAACCGCGGCGTAATTATGGCACGATCTAATATCGCGACGACCGCTTAAGAGCATGACCGATCAAAAAACACCCCGCGCGCCTTCCCGCGCCCTCGACCTGGACCGCCGCGATGCGCCGGCGACGCGGGAGCCGCGCGCCCAGAAAGCCGTCGACCGGGCAGCCGGCGAATTGCGCCGCGGCCGCCCCGTGGTCACCGGCGACGGTGACGGACGCGGGCTGGTGCTGCTCGGGGCCGAACATGTGGACCCCCGCCACCTTGCCGAAATCAAGAGCCTGTGCGCCACCGATCCGGAGCTGGCGGTCACCGCCCGGCGAGCCGCCGTGCTGGGTCTGCCGGCGCCGCAAAGCAACATCGTCGTTCTGTCCCGCCCGGGCGGCCTGGACCCGGACCTGGTGATGCGGCTGGCCGACCCCCTGTTCGATGCCGGCGCCGCCGAGCCCCTGCCGGATCTGGCCCCCCGCGCGGCGGAACGGTTCGACGCCTGGTCGGCGGCGGTCGCCCTGACCAAGATCGCGCGGCTGTTGCCGGCGGCCCTGACCGGGATCATCCAATTCGACGGCGATCTGGAAAACTGGGCCAAGCGCCATGATCTGATGTTCGTCGACGCCGGGGACGTGTTCCGCCAGCGCCTGGACGAGGCCCGCACCCTGACCGAGGTCGGCGCCGCGCGCATTCCGCTCGCCACTGCCGAGAACACCGGCGTCGCGTCCAAGGTCCATGCCTTCCGCCCCGCCGACGGAGCGCTGGAACATCTCGCCATCGTCATCGGCGACCCGGCCCCCGGGGCCCCCGTGCTGACCCGGGTCCATTCCGAATGCTTCACCGGCGATCTGCTGGGCAGCCTGCGCTGTGATTGCGGGGATCAGCTGAAAGGGGCCATCGCCGAGATTTCCGCCGCCGGCAGCGGCATCCTGCTCTATCTGGCGCAGGAAGGCCGCGGCATCGGCCTGGTCAACAAGCTGCGCGCGTATGAGCTGCAGGACCGCGGGTTCGACACCATCGACGCCAACGAGCAGCTCGGCTTCGACGCCGACGAACGGGTCTACCTGCCGGCCGCGCAGATGCTGCGCCTGCTGGGCTTCGGCGCGGTGCGCCTTCTGACCAACAATCCGGAAAAGGTCGCGGCCCTGGAACGCTGCGGCATCACCGTCGCCGAACGCGTGCCCCATGCCTTCCCGTCCAACGAGCACAACGAAAGTTATCTCCGGACCAAGGCGAGCCGCGCCGGACATTTGTTTTAAATTCCCGCCGCCTTTCCCCCCGCGTTAACCATTGAATGCGAGCCGGGCCGGAGTCCGCCGCCGCCCGGCATGTTTTGCCGCCCCGGGCATTTTGTTCCCACAAAGGGCCAAGCAATATTCCATGAAATCAAGGGGTTAATTCTGGCCCGAGTCTTGCGACACCCGTTCCATAAAATTAACGCCCGAAAACAGGGCGCGAAGAGAACGGGAAAAAATCGATGACACTGCCCTCCGAAGGGATCAATCCCTGGCGCGTGGCCCCCGCCCCTGGCGGAACCAACGCCCTTCCAGCCAAGCACACCCCCGCCCGACTACCGGACCTGAAACTCGGCAACAGCGATGCCCTGGACGCCCCCGGAAAACCGGCCGACACGGGCAAGGAATTCAAGGCCTTCGGTGACGACGGGCTGACGTTCTGGGACATGATCGACGTGGTCAACCCGTTGCAGCATATCCCCGTGGTCTCGACCCTGTACCGTGACATGACCAACGATACCCTGGACCCGGCACCCCGCGTCATGGGCGGCACCCTGTTCATGGGTCCCATCGGACTGGTTGCCTCGGTCGCCAACGTGATGGTCGAACACAACACGGGCAAGGATATGGGCGGCCATGTGATGGCCTATTTCCGCGATGACGCCCAGCCGCTGTCGACCACGACCGCCGCCGCTGCCCCCGCCGCCGCGGGCACGGACGGTACGGATCCGGTCAGCCAATGGGCGGCCGAACAGACGGCCTTCTACCGGGCCGGCGACGATGCCGGCGATCCGGTCAGCCGCTGGGCCGCCGAGCAGCAGGCCTTTTATCAGGGACGGGACGGCCAGGGCCGCGGCACGACGGCGACCGCCGCCGCCGACCCGGTCGGTCAATGGGCCGCCGAACAGACTGCGTTTTATCAGGACGGCGCGCCCGCCCGCGCCACCCAGCTGGCCGATGCCGCGCTGCCGCCTTCTCCGGTGGCCGCCGGAACGGACGGCGTCGACGTCACCGCCTGGGCCGCAAGGCAGACCGCTTATTATCGCGCCGAACAACCGGCGACCGCCGCCCCGACCGGCGGGGATGTCACCGCCTGGGCCGAACAACAGGTCGCTTATTACCGGGACGGTCGCGCCCCGGTTGCCGCCGGGACCGACGGCACCGACGTCACCGCCTGGGCCCAACGCCAGACCGCCTATTACCGCGCCGGCGCGGAAACCGGCCCGGCCCGGCAACAGCCCCCCGTCCAGACCGCCCAGACCGGCCAGACCGGAAGTGCCGGCATCGATGGCGACGTGTCGACCTGGGCCCGCGACCAGCTGGCCTGGGTCATGGGCGACCGCGCCAAGGAAGTGGCCGCGATGCCCGACGCCCAACCGCGTGAGCGGACGGCGGCACGCCGTGATGACGACGGCCGCAAGGGCCCCGAGACCGCCGGCGCCGTCGCCAAGGGCGGTGGCTGGTTCCGCGACAACATGGTTGACGGCTGGACCCGCTATCAGGCGGCCCAGCGCCTGGCCGAACCCGGTTACCGGCCGGACCTGACCGTGGCGACGGGCGAGCGCTGATCCCGACCGTCAGGCATGATCTCGCGCCGCGAAGCGATTAGACTGACGCCATGGACATCCTGGTTGAAGCGACGGGCGACCGCACGCGCGGCACCGTGACCTGGGGCCGGCGGCGGGCCGAATGCGCCCTCGGCCGGTCCGGCATCGCGGCCATCAAGAAGGAAGGCGACGGCGCCACGCCCGTGGGCCGGTTCGCCCTGCGCCGCCTGTTCTACCGCCCCGACCGCACGACCCGGCCGGAAACGGCCTTGCCGATCCAGCCGATCACCCCCCACCTGGGCTGGTGCGACGACCCCCGAAGCCTCGCCTATAACCGGCTGGTCCGCCTGCCCTGCCCGTGGCGCCACGAAGTGCTGACCCGCGCGGACGGCCTCTATGATCTGATGGTGGTGCTGGGCCATAACGACGCGCCGCCGCAACCGGGCGCCGGCAGCGCCATCTTCCTGCATGTGGCGACGGCGGATTACGCCCCGACGGAAGGCTGCGTCGCCTTGGCGATGGTGGATCTGGTCGATCTGCTGCGGGCCGCCGGGCCCGGTGATGAGATGATCATCAAAGGCCGGCGCCGCCGGGCTTAAGCGGGCTTCGGCCGCGTCCCGAAAATCGCCGAGCCAACCCGCACATGGGTCGCCCCGAAGGCGACGGCGATTTCAAAATCGGCGCTCATGCCCATACTCAGTTGATCGAGCCCGTTGCGCCGGGCGATCTCGGCCAGCAGCTGGAAATGCAGGGACGGTTCCTCGTCCACCGGCGGGATGCACATCAGGCCGACCACCGGCAGGGCGAAGTCATCCCGGCATTGCGCGATGAAGGCATCGGCGTCTTCGGGCAGAACACCGGCCTTCTGGTCTTCCGCACCCGTATTCACCTGGATGAAACAATCCGGGCGGCGGCCCGTCTCCGTCATGACCTTGGCCAGGGCGCGGGCCAGCTTGGGCCGGTCGACGGTTTCGATGACGTCGAAAACCTCAACCGCCTTGCGCACCTTGTTCGACTGCAGCGGGCCGATCAGATGCAGGCAGATATCGGGGAACTGGTCGCGCAGGGCCGGCCATTTGTCTTCCGCTTCCTGCACCCGGTTTTCGCCGAAGACGCGTTGGCCGGCGCTCAGGGCCGGGACCATGGACGCGGCATCGAAAGTCTTGCCGACGGCGATCAGGGTGATGTCTGCGGGATCGCGGCTGGCATTGCGGGCGGCATCGGCCACCTTGGCCTGAACCTCGGCAAGGTTTGCGGCAATGTCGGTGTCCGCGCTATGAGGGGCGGTGTCGGATGGTGTCATGGTTGGATCGGGGCCAGGAATGAGGAAACACGGGGCGGGGACCCTAGCATGGCGGGCACGCGGGAAAAAGACGCCCCGGCGCCGGCTGCCGCTGCTTGCCTTCATGACCGACGACCGACGCACCGCCGACCCGACGTGCGTCCTTCGCCAACTCACCCGCGGCACCCTGGTGATCTTTCGCCATTACGACGATCCCGAGCGGGCCGCCCTGGGCCGACGCCTGGCCGCCCTGGCCCGCCGCCGTGGCCTGGTCTTCGTGGTTGCCGGTGACCGCCGGCTGGCCCGACGGCTGCGCGCCGACGGCCTGCATCTGCCGGACGGCATGGTGCGGCGGCGCGGACGGTTCGCCCCGGCGACCGATCCCTGGCCCGTCTCGGCCGCTGCCCACGACGGCGCGGGCCTGCGCCGGGCCGTGCGTGCCGGGATCGACCTGATCCTGCTGTCGCCGGTTTTTCCCACGGCCAGCCATCCCGGCCAGCCGGCCCTGGGGGTGGGCCGGCTTGCGCGGTTGTGCCGCGAAACGGCCGTGCCGGTCCTGGCCTTGGGCGGTGTCACGCCGGCGACGGTCCGCCAGGTGCTGGCCGCCGGTGCCGCGGGGGTTGCGGGGATCGGCGCCCTGCCCCATCTTTGCCGGGACCCTTTCGGGTTGCGGACAGGGACCTTGGTCAAGGCGCCGTCACGGCGCTTGGCGCATGGCCGCGATATGGTTTAAGAAGGGGCGTCATTCACCCGCGACGGCGGAAAGAAGGAAGCGGCAGCAATGAGTCTTGGCAGCGGAAAACGGATACGGACGCTGATGGGCACGGTGGCCCTGGTTGCCGGGATGGCGGCCTGCGCCGACTTTTCCCCCGCCGACATCGAAGCCACGACCCACGACCAGACCGACGACGGATCCAATCGGGATACGATCTGGGGTGCCGGCGGTGTCAGCCTGTGGGGCGACGACGGCAATAACGATAGCGGCGGCGGCGCGCTCGGCGTCAACAGCTTCTTGTGGCGCGCGACGCTCGACACGATTGCCTTCATGCCCGTGTCCACGGCGGACCCCTTCGGCGGCGTGATCCTGACCGACTGGCATTCGACCCAGGAAGCCCCCAACGAGCGCTTCAAGCTGAACGTCTACATCCTGGGCCGCACCCTGCGTGCCGACGGGATCCGGGTTGCCGTGTTCAGCCAGACCAAAGATCAAGGCGGCCAGTGGCGCGACACGGCCGTGCCGGAACAGACCGGCACCAAGATCGAAGACGCGATCCTGACCCGCGCGCGCCAGCTTCGCCGCCAGACCATCAACACCAAATAGGCGGCGCATCGCAACAGGCCGGAGTCCGATAAACCTTCGTTGCGCCGGGGCCACCCCGGCATCAACACACCTTCCACCTTCGTCCGGACGACCTCGGCCGGCGACATCTTCCCGCCCGAACCTTCTGGGGACTTGAATGGCGCGCTACAACGTCAAGGAAAACGAACAAAAATGGCAGGCTGAATGGGAGGCCCAAGGGTGTTTCCAGGTCCACGAGGACAGCAGCCGGCCCAAGTATTACGTGCTCGAGATGTTTCCCTATCCGTCGGGACGCATCCACATGGGCCACGTCCGCAATTACACCCTGGGTGATGTCGTCGCGCGCTATAAAAAGGCGCGCGGGTTCAACGTGCTGCACCCGATGGGCTGGGACGCCTTCGGCTTGCCGGCGGAGAACGCCGCCATGGAAAACAAGGTGCCGCCGGCCCAATGGACGCGCGAGAACATCGCCACCATGCGCCGCCAGCTCAAGACCATGGGCCTGTCCTATGATTGGCGCCGGGAACTGGCGACTTGTGAGCCCGGCTACTATCGCCACGAACAGAAGATGTTCCTCGATTTCCTGGCGAACGGCCTGGTCTATCGCAAGGAATCCTGGGTCAACTGGGACCCGGTGGAAAACACCGTGCTGGCCAACGAACAGGTCATCGACGGCCGCGGCTGGCGGTCGGGCGCCCTCGTCGAAAAGCGCCAACTCAGCCAGTGGTTTCTGAAGATCACCGACTACGCCGAGGAGCTGCTGCATGGCCTCGACAGCCTGGAGCGCTGGCCCGACCGGGTGCGGCTGATGCAGGAAAACTGGATCGGCCGGTCCGAAGGGGCGCATGTGCGTTTCGAGCTCGACGGCCGGGACGACCAACTGGACATTTACACCACCCGTCCTGACACCCTGTTCGGCGCTTCTTTCTGCGCCGTCGCTGCCAATCATCCGCTGGCCCAGGCGCTGGCGGCCGACAACCCGGACCTGGCTGCCTTCATCGCCGAATGCAACCGCATGGGCACCAGCGAGGCCGCCGTCGAGACGGCGGAGAAAATGGGCTTCGACACGGGCATTCGCGCCCGCCATCCGTTCAGGGAAGGTCAGACTCTGCCCGTGTATGTCGCCAACTTCGTGCTCATGGACTACGGCACGGGGGCGATCTTCGGCTGCCCCGCCCATGATCAGCGCGACCTGGATTTCGCCCGTAAATACGACCTGCCGGTGGTGCCCGTAGTCGCCCCGAAAGGCACGGACGCGGCCGCCTTCACGGTCGGAGACGAGGCCTTTACCGACGACGGCCTGTTGATCAATTCCGATTTCCTCGACGGTCTGTCCGTGCCCGATGCCAAATCCAAGGTCATCGACCGGCTGGAGGACATGGGCATCGGCACGCGGGCCGTGAACTACCGGCTGCGCGACTGGGGCGTGTCGCGCCAGCGCTATTGGGGCTGCCCGATCCCGATCATCCATTGTGATGATTGCGGCACCGTGCCCGTGCCGGAACAGGACCTGCCGGTGGAACTGCCGGCCGAGGTCGACTTTACCCGCGCCGGCAATCCGCTGGCCAATCATCCGACCTGGAAGCATGTCGCCTGCCCGACCTGCGGCAAGCCGGCCGAACGGGAAACCGACACCTTCGACACCTTTTTCGAATCGTCCTGGTACTTCGCCCGGTTCTGCAATCCGGCCACCGACGCTCCGCTCGACCGCGCGGCCGTCGACTACTGGCTGCCCGTCGATCAGTACATCGGCGGCATCGAACACGCGGTGCTTCACTTGCTCTACAGCCGTTTCTTTACGCGTGCGTTGAAAAAGTGTGGCTATCTGTCTGTAGAAGAACCTTTTGCCGGGCTTCTCACCCAGGGCATGGTCTGTCATCAGACCTTCAAGGACCCCGCCGGCAAATGGCTGCTGCCGTCGCAGGTGGTATTTGATGGCGACGCCGCCAAACACGCCGAGACGGGACAACCGGTGACCCTCGGGCGATCCGAGAAAATGAGCAAATCCAAGAAGAACGTGGTCGATCCGGAAGCCATCATTGAAGCTTATGGCGCCGACACCGCGCGCCTGTTCATGCTGTCCGACAGCCCGCCCGATCGCGATTTGGAATGGACCGATGCGGGCGTTGATGGGGCTTGGCGCTATCTCAATCGATTGTGGCGCCTGGTTACGGAGAGCCCCGCCCCCCTGGCCGCCCCCGGCAGCGCCCGCCCGGAAACCCTGGGCAACGCAGCGGAAGACGTTCTGAAAGCCGTCCATAAGACCATCGACGGGGTCTCCGGCGACCTGGAAAAATTCCACTTCAACAAGGCGGTCGCTCGTATTCGTGAGCTGACCAACGCCGTCGAAGGCTTGAAAGAGGCTGCGCCGGACGCGGACTGGGTCCGCCGCTTCGCGCTCGAGACCCTGACGCTCCTGGTCGCGCCCATGACGCCCCATTTGGCGGAAGCGCTGTGGCTGGAGCTTGGCCATAGAGATACCCTGGTCGCCGACACCGCCTGGCCCGAAGCCGACCCGGCCTATCTGGTCGACGATCTGGTGACCATCGCGGTCCAGGTCAACGGCAAGCTGCGCGGCACCATCGAACTGCCCAAGGATTGTGCCAAGGACGCCGCGGAGGGTGCGGCCCTGGCCTTGGATAAGGTACAATCGGTTCTGGAAGGTAAACCGCCCCGGAAGGTCATCGTCGTGCCGAACAGGATTGTCAATGTGGTCGCGTAGACACGTTGTTGCCGGGATTGCCGGCGCGCTGGCAGCGGGAACGCTGAGCGGTTGCGGGTTCCGACCGCTGTACGGCCGCTCCGGGGGCCGCGACCTTGGCGATACCTTGGCCCAGGTCGAGATTGCGCCGGTCCGGAACAATACCTTGGACGGTCGCGACACTGCCCGTGTCGGCCAGCAACTGCATAATGCGCTGCTTGAAGGCCTGTCCCCTCGCGGAGCGAGTAGTCAACAGATCTATCGCCTGATTGCCACGCTGAACGAGAGCATATCGTCGCTGGCCGTGCAAAAGAGCGCCGACGCGACCCGAGCAGACCTAACGCTAAACAGTTCGTTCACGCTGTGGGATTTGCGGACCGGGGATCAGCTTTATTCCGGCAACAGCCGGGCGGTCTCCAGCTTCAACATCCTGAATTCGGAGTTCGCCACACTGATGGCCGAAAAAGGAGCGCGGGACGGGGCGGTCCGCCAGTTGGCCGACGACATCCGGCTCAAGGTTGCGATCTTTTTGAAATCCAACCCCGACAAACGGTGACTCTAACTCCCACGCTGGGACAGGCAACGAAGGTCTTGTCATGAAAATTACGGGCCGCCAGATCGACAGCTTCCTCGACAATCCCGGGGAGGCGATCGCGGCGGTGCTGATCTTTGGCCCCGACCAGGGCCTGGTTCGTGAACGCGCCGACCGGATCATGTGCGCCGTCGCCGGATCGACGGATGACCCCTTCCGAACAGCCGCCTTGAACGAACAGGACCTGAGCGACGACCTGGATCGTTTGGCTGCCGAGCGGTCCGCCATGGCTTTTGGCGGCGGACGGCGAGCGGTTCGCATTGATGGGGGGGACAAACTGGCGCCGGCCGTCGAGCGTGCAATCGCCGCCGACGGTGACGGCGTTGTAATCGTCGTGGCCAGTGAGCTTCCGCCGCGCTCGAAACTGCGTAAGCTCTGCGAAGGCGCCTCCAATGCCGCTGCCATCCCCTGCTATGCCGACGACGCCCAGGCCAAGGATCAGGTCATTCGGGAAACCCTGGCGGCGGCCAACCTGACCATCGGCCGGGAAGCCCTGGCCTATCTGGCCGCCAACCTGGGCAACGATCGGTTGATTTCCCGGCGTGAGCTGGAAAAGCTCGTGCTTTACATGAAGGGCGCCGGGCCCGAGGTCACCCTGGCCGACGCCCAGGCCTGTGTCGGCGATAACGCAGGGCGCGGCACGGAAGCGGTGACCCGGGCCCTTGCCGGCGGTGACGTGGCGGGCCTGCTCAGCGCCTATGCCAGTGCCCGCGATCTCGGCGAGAACACGATCGGCATGTTGCGCATGGCGCAGCGGATGTTTCAGCGCCTGCATCTCGCGGCCGGCGATGTCGCCCGCGGAACACGCCCCGAACAAGCAGTCGATAACCTACGGCCACCCGTATTCTTTAAAGAAAAGCCATTATTTATCAATGCACTAAGGTCATGGACGCCGCAGCGGCTGGGAACCGCCCTCGACGTTCTGACCGAGGCCGAACGGGCCTGCAAAAGCGGCGTCGGCCCTGATGAGGTGATTTGCGAGCGGGCGTTCATCCGGCTCGCCCGGCTCGCCCGCTGAGGCGACTCGCCCCCGTCACGCCTTGCGACTCGCCGGGTTCAGTCAGCTCCGACGCTTTGGATCATCGGCATGATCCAAGAAATCCAGCCCGCTATTCGCCCGCCGCCTGGCCACTCAGCCGTTGCAACAAACCGTCAAGCTGGTCGAGGGATTTGTAATAGAGCGTGACCGATCCTTCGCCACCCTTGGCGCTGATCGCCACGCGCAGACCAAGCAGATCGGCGAGATCCGTTTCCAGGGCGCGGGTGTCGGCATCCTTTTCTTTCGGACCGCGCCGGGCGCCGCCGCTTTTGGCCGATGTCTGGGCGCGTTGCACAAGCTGTTCCGTCTGGCGCACGCTGAGGCCCTGCTCCACCACTTGGCGGGCCAGCGTTTCCGGAGACGCGGCCGACAGCAGGGCCCGGGCATGGCCGGCGCTCAAGGCGCCCGTGTCGACCATGGCCTTGACCGCGTCGGGCAGACCCAGAAGCCGCAGCATGTTGGCGACATGGGAGCGGCTTTTACCGACCGCCTTGGCGAGGGCTTCCTGGGTATGGCCGAACTCGTCCATCAGGCGCTGCAGGCCGATGGCTTCTTCCAGCGGCGACAGGTCTTCGCGCTGAAGGTTTTCGACCAGGGCAACCTCGAGGGTTTCCTTGTTGGACAGCACCTTCACCAGCACGGGCACTTCGTGAAGCTGTGCCAATTGGGCGGCCCGCCAGCGCCGTTCGCCGGCGATGATTTCGTAATTGCCGGGCTTTTCCGGATGCTCGCGCACCAGGATCGGCTGCAGCACACCCAACTCGCGGATCGACTGCGCGAGATCCTGCAATTCGTCCTGGGCCATGGTGCGGCGCGGCTGGTAGCGGCCCGGGTGCAGCTTGGTGACGGCGATCTGGCGCGCCCCGGCCGCCTGTGCCGGCGACGGGTCCTCCCCCAGAAGGGCCGACAGGCCGCGCCCCAGGTTCCTGCGTTTTTCCGCCATCATGACATCCCCATCGGCTGGCCACCGCCCTGACGCGCCAGGGCCTGGCGATTTTGTGTCTGGCGTTCGCGGCTGATGACCTCGCTGGCCAGGTTGAGATAGGCCCGCGATCCGGCGCAGGCGGTATCGTAAATCAACACCGGGCGGCCATGGGACGGCGCCTCGGAAATCCGCACGTTGCGGGGAATCACGGTGTCGTAGACCTTATCGCCGAAGTGATCACGGACATCCGTCTCGACCATGCCCGACAGGTTGTTGCGCTGATCGAACATGGTCAGCACGATGCCCTGGATTTCCAAGGCCGGATTGAAGGCGGCGCGCACGCGCTCGATGGTCTGCATCAATTGGCTGACCCCTTCGAGGGCGAAAAACTCGCACTGCAGGGGGACCAGAACGGCCTGGGCCGCAACCAGCGAGTTGACCGTCAGCATGCCCAACGCCGGCGGGCAATCGATCAGCACGAAATCATAGGCCGGCCCGCCCGCGGACACGGCCGCTTCCAGGCTTTGCTTGAGGAAATACTCGCGGCCCTCTTCATCGACCAGCTCGACCTCGATGCCCGACAGATCAATGCCCGAGGGCACGATGTCCAGATTGGGAATCTCCGTCGCCTGGGTCGCCGCCGCCAGGGGCTCCGCATGGATCAGCAGGTGATAGGAGTTCACCGAACGCTGGGCGCGCGGAATGCCCAGACCCGTGGAGGCGTTGCCCTGCGGGTCGAGGTCGATGATCAACACCCGGTTGCCGACGGCGGCCAGCGCCGTGCCCAGATTGATGGCGGTCGTGGTCTTGCCGACCCCGCCTTTCTGGTTGGCAACGGCGATGATGCGTGGCAGGGCGGGAATATCCGGTGCTGCGGGACCGTTCAGGCCGTCGTGAAGGGGCTCAGCCATGGCGTTTTTTCAGGTCCTCGATCAGGAGAATGACGCCCTCGGAATCGCTCGCGCTGGGCATTTTCGTGACGCGCATCTTCCAGGCTTTTTCCGATTCGGTCAATTCCGCATCGGCGCCCTTTCCTTTTAAAAACAAAAGTTTTCCACCGGTTTTCAACAGGTTGTTCGACATTTCCAACAGTTTGGGCAAAGGCGCCAGGGCCCGCGCGGTGATGATGTCGTAGCCGGAAGCGCCGGTTTCCGCCATTTCCTCGATCCGTCGGTTCTCGACCCGCCCGTGGGTTCCCATCAGGCGGTTGGCCTCGCGCAGGAACGCGGCCTTGCGGCTGTCGCTTTCCACCAAGTCAAGGCAGCCCCCCTCCCCGGCGCCGATCCCCATGGCCGCGAGAACCAGGCCCGGCAGCCCCGCCCCGGAGCCCAAATCGCAGACACGCAACGGCCGCGACGGTATTCGGTTCGCCAATTGGCCGCAGTCGAGGATATGCCGATGCCAGATATCCGCCACCGTGGCCGGGCCGATCAGGTTGATGCGGCGTTGCCATTTGACGAGGGTGGCGACATAGGTTTCCAGCTTGGCCCGGCAGGCCGCCCCCTCGTCCCCATCAAGGCCGAGGAGACGGGCGACGTCCGCGGGCATCTCGGACGCGGGATCGGGGGCGGATTGTTTCACGTGAAACAGTATCTCCAGAGGACGGGTCCGTGGTGGATGCTCAGACGATCACGCGCTGAGGCGGGCATCCCGCCGCTTCACATGACCGAGCAGGATGGTCAGCGCCGCCGGAGTCACGCCGGGCAGACGCGCGGCCGCGCCCAAGGTTGCCGGTCGCGCCTGTTTGAGCTTCTCGCGCACTTCGTTCGACAAGCCCGCGACCGCGTCGTAATCCAGACCCCCCGGCAGAGTCAGGCCTTCGTCGCGCCGGAAGGCACGGATGTCGGCGTCCTGGCGCAGCAGATACTGGCTGTAAGCGGCCTCGATGGTGAGCTGGTCGAGCACATCGGCCCGCAGGTCGGCGATCGCCGGCCACTGGCCGATCAACGCGTCGGCGGTGACGTCCGGATAGGACAGCAGGGTCCAGGCGCTGCGCCGCGCCCCATCCTGGTTGACGGCAAAACCGGCCTTGGCCAGCGTATTCGGGCTGGCCTCCAGGGTTTCCAACAGGCGGCGGCCCTGGGTCAGGTCCGTCTGCTTGCGGGCGAAGGCGCGGGCACGGTCGGACCCCACGCAACCAATCCCCATGCCGAGCGGCGTCAGGCGCTGGTCCGCGTTGTCGGCCCGGAGCTTCAGGCGGTATTCGGCGCGGGAGGTGAACATGCGATAGGGCTCCCGGGTCCCGAGGGTCACCAGGTCGTCGATCATCACCCCGATATAGGCATCGGCGCGGTCGAGCACGAAATCCCGCGGCCGGCCCTCCCCGCCGGCCGCGCCCGCGCGCAGGGCCGCATTAACCCCGGCGATCAGGCCCTGGGCCCCGGCTTCTTCGTACCCGGTGGTGCCGTTGATCTGCCCGGCCAGGAACAGGCCCGGCACCCGATGGGTTTCCAGGGTCGGCGTTAGCTGCCGGGGATCCACGAAATCATACTCGATGGCATAGCCGGGGCGGATCATCGCCGCCTTCTCCAGGCCCGGGATGGTCTTCAGGATCTCCAGCTGCACGTCCTTGGGCAGGGAGGTCGAAATGCCGTTGGGATAGACGGTGGGATCATCCAGGCCTTCGGGCTCCAGGAAGATCTGGTGGCGGTCCCGCTCGGCGAACCGCACGACCTTGTCCTCGATGGACGGGCAATAGCGCGGGCCCTTGCTTTCGATCTGGCCGGAATACATGGGCGAGCGATGGATATTGTCGCGGATCAGGGCATGGGTCGCCGGCGTGGTTTCCGTGATGCCGCAAGCGATCTGCGGCGTCGTAATCACCTCGGTCAGATAGGAAAAGGGCACCGGCGGCGTATCGCCCAATTGCGTATCGAGGCCCGCCCAATCAATCGTGCCGCCGTCGAGGCGCGGCGGCGTGCCGGTCTTGAGCCGGCCCAACTCAAACCCCAGGCGCCGGAACGTATAGCTCAGCCCGATCGCCGGCTTGTCCCCCACCCGCCCGGCCGGCAGGCGGGTTTCCCCGATATGGATCAGCCCGCGCAGGAAGGTCCCGGTGGTAATGACCACGGCGGCGGCGGCGAATTCCCGACCGTCCTCGGCGCGCACTCCGGCCAGGGCCCCGTCGGCGCCGAACAGAAGGTCATCCGCCCCGGCCTCGATAATCGTCAGGTTCTCGGTTTCCGCCAGAATATCCTGCACGGCCAGGCGGTACAGCTTGCGGTCGGCCTGGGCCCGGGGGCCCCAGACCGCCGGCCCCTTGGACTTGTTGAGCATGCGGAACTGGATGCCGCCCCGGTCGATGGCCCGGCCCATGACGCCGTCCAGGGCATCGATCTCGCGCACCAGCTGGCCCTTGGCCAGGCCGCCGATCGCGGGGTTGCACGACATCTCGCCGATGGTCGCGGCCTTATGGGTCAGCAACAGCGTCGCGGCCCCCTGGCGTGCCGCCGCCGCGGCCGCCTCGGTTCCGGCGTGACCGCCACCCACCACAATGACGTCGAAAGTTCGGTCCATGGACCGCCTGCCTAATCTGTTCCGGAACAGTCCCACGTCCGCCCGGTCAATGGGGCGGAAACTCGGCCCGGAATGTAGGAACCCCGCCGATCCAAGTCAAATACCTTCGCGGGCCGCCTGAGCGGGCCGCATCGCCGCCTTGACGCCCCCGCCCCCGCTCTCTCCCCGGCAAACGACCCTTTGCCGGCAGCCAATCAAACCCTCAGAGAGGGAAATGTTTCACGTGAAACATTCTGTCGCGGTTGGTGGGTTAAGCCGGGTGAAAACGTGTCGGACAATCCGATCGAGTGAAATAGGAAATGCAATTAACATAAATTGAAAATATCAACTGGATATTGAAGTATCTAAAATCCGTCTTTTCATACTATATATAGTGGGTGTGAAATTAGCGGGTGCGGATTGATCACTTCCCGATACAGAACTCCGCGAAGATCACATCGAGCAAATCCTCCACATCGACCCGCCCGGTGATCCGACCGATGGCCCGCGCGGCCAGGCGCAGGTCCTCCGCCACCAATTCCGGCCCGCGTGTCGACCAGCCATCGAGCGCCGCCGCCAGAGCCGTCCGTGCTTCTTCCAGGGCATGACGGTGGCGGGCCCGGGTCGGCGCCGCAGAGGCCCCCGCGCCGGCCACGGCGAGGTCCCGCACTTTCGCGGTCAGGACGGACAGAAAGACCTCCACCCCCGCCCCGGTCCGGGCCGAGAGCGCCAGGACCGGCGCCGGCCCCAAATCTTCCACTGTCTCGACCGGCGCCAGGTCGGCCTTGTTGACCAGCACCAGGGCCCGGCCGTCCGCCGCCAGGGCCCGCAGGTCCGCCGGCACGTCCGGCCAGTCGGCGCGGTCGAGCACGATCAGTTTCAGGTCCGCCCAGTCGGCCCGCGCCGCCGCCCGGCGCACGCCTTCGCGCTCGACCGCGTCGGCGCTGTCGCGCAGACCCGCCGTATCGGCGACGATCACCGGCACGCCCCCCAGGTCGAGATGGACCTCGATCACGTCCCGGGTCGTGCCCGCGGTCTCCGACACGATGGCCGCGTCCCGCCCGGCCAGCAGGTTCAACAGGGTCGATTTGCCCGCATTGGGCCGGCCGAGCAGGGCCAGATGCACCCCGGCCCGCAGCCGCTCCCCCCGCCGCCCGTCATCCAGATGGGCCGCGATCTCGCCCGCCAGCGCCGCCAGGGCATCCCGGGCGGCGCGGTCAATGTCTTCCGGCAGGTCTTCGTCGGCGAAATCAATGCCGGCTTCAACATGAGCAATGGCGGCAATCAGCCGCGCCCGCCAGCCCTCGTAAATCTGCCCAAGCGCCCCTGCCGCCTGATCCAGGGCCTGGCGCCGCTGCTCGGAGGTTTCCGCTGCCACCAGGTCGGCGATGGCCTCCGCCTGGGTCAGATCAAGCTTGCCGTTGAGGAAGGCGCGGCGCGTAAATTCCCCGGCTTCCGCCGGGCGCAACCCCGCCACTTGTCCCAACGCCGCCAGCACCCCCTCGACCACGGCCGGGCCGCCGTGCAGATGAAACTCCGCCACATCCTCGCCGGTAAAGCTGCCGGGGCCGGGAAAGAACAGTACCAGGGCCTGGTCCAGAACCTCACCCGTTGCGGGATCGCGCAGGGCGCGCAGCACCGCCCGCCGGGGGTCGGCCAGGGGCTTGCCCGGCGCCAGCGCCGTCAGCGCCGCCGCCGCGCCGGGACCGGACAGGCGAATGACCGCGACCCCCGCCCGGGCGCCGCCGCTTGCCAATGCGAAAATGGTGTGGCCGCTCATTGGCCCCCGCCCCTGGGCACGCGCAAGCGCCCCTACTTGGCTTTTTCCGGGTCGTCTCCCGGCCGCAGCATCAGATCAGGCACCCGCCCGCCGTCCCGCACATGGGCCTCCAGGACCCGGTCGACGTCTTCCCGCGTGGCACAGCGATACCATACGCCCTCAGGATAGATCACCAGAGTCGGGCCCAGTTCGCAGCGGTCCAGACAGCCAGCCGAATTCACCCGCACCCCCTTGATGCCCAACTCCTTGGCCCGCGCTTTCATGTAATCACGCAGCTTTACCGACCCCTTGGCGGCACAGCTTCCCCGGGGATGGCCTTCCGGCCGGGCATTGGTACAGAAAAAGATGTGCCGGTCATAGAACAGGGGGGGGTCGTCGGATTGCTGGGCGTCGCTCACGTCTTGTCGTCCTTCTTGGTCGTCTTGGCCTGGCCATCATCCCCGGCCATGGTGGACATCTGGTTCCAGAACATCTTTTGCATCTGTTCCAGTCCCTGAACCCCGGCGGGGAACCAGGTATTGAACATGGTTTCCGGATCAAGCGCGGACAGGTTCGCCTTCATCCGCTCCTCGAGCTCCTTCATCAGCGCGTCCTGCAGGGGCTTCACGTCCGGCAGGCCCAGGAACTTACGGGCCTCTTCCGGTGTGCAATCGATGTCGACGGTAATTTTCATGGTACGCGCCCTTCCCTCGCCTGCGGGCCCCTGGCCCGGCGCAGCGGCGATTAACAGCTTGAATGCCAGCCACAGAACACCAAACTAGCCAGGACACGGTCCCGTGGCAATCGGCCATCAATCACGCAGGCAGGCCAGCCCATCCATGAGTGATTTCTACACCTCCATGAACTCCCCCGTCGGGCCCCTGACCCTGTTCGAAGACCAGGGGTCTCTGACCGCCCTGGAGTGGGGACGCGCCCCCGCCGCCCGCGCGACCCCGCTCCTGACCGAGGCGACCCGCCAGCTCACGGCGTACTTCGACGGCGGCCTGCGGGAGTTCGACCTGCCCCTCGCCCCCATCGGCGGCACCGACTTCCAACGCCGCGTGTGGCAGGCCATGCGCGATATCCCCTATGGCCGGACCGAAACCTACGGCGATCTCGCGGCGCGGATCGGTGGTGTCGCCCGTGCGGTCGGCGGCGCCTGCGGCGCCAATCCCCTGCCGATCCTGATTCCCTGCCATCGGGTCACAGGCGCCGGTGGCCGCATGACCGGCTATTCCGCCGGCGAAGGCGTCGAAACCAAGCGGGCGTTACTGCAGCTCGAGGGCGCCACCCTCATTTAACACCCGCCCGCCCCGTCAACGGGCTTGCTCCCGACCCCGCCCATGACCAAGATACCGCCACATCCCGAACAGCACCCAGGGCGCCAAGACGCCCGGGCCCACCACCAAGGAGGAGTTTTCTCATGACCAAGGCCATCCGCATCCACGAAACCGGCGGACCCGAAGTCCTCAAATACGAGGACGTCGAGGTCGGCGATCCCGCCGCCGGCGAGATCCGCATTCGCCAGACCGCCTGCGGTCTCAACTTCATCGACGTCTATCTGCGCACGGGCCTTTACCCGCTCGACAACTTCCCGGAAATCATCGGCATGGAAGCCGCCGGGGTCGTCGAAGCCGTCGGCGCGGGTGTGACCGACAAAAAGGTCGGCGATCGCGTCGCCTATCCCATGTTCAAGGGCGCCTATACCCAGGCCCGCAACATCCCGGCCTGGAAAGCGGTCCATCTGCCGGACGCCATCGACGACCAAACCGCCGCCGCCATGATGCTCAAGGGCATGACCGCCCATTACCTCCTCCACCGCACCTATCCGGTGCAGCCGGGCGATCCCATCCTGGTTTATGCCGCCGCCGGCGGGGTCGGCCAGATCCTCTGCCAATGGGGCAAGGCCCTGGGCGCCACGGTCATCGGCTGCGTCGGCTCCGACGCCAAGGCGGACATCGCCAAGGCCGCCGGCGCCGCCCATACCATCAACTATTCCAAGGAAGACATCGCCCAGAAGGCCAAGGAATATACCGGCGGCGAAGGCGTCGCCGCGGCCTATGACAGCGTCGGCAAGGCGACCTTCATGGCCTCCCTCGATTCGCTCCGCCCCTTCGGCGTGCTCGCCACCTACGGCAATGCGTCCGGTCCGGTCGACCCCATCAGCCCGGCCATTCTCGGCCCCAAGGGGTCGCTCTACCTGACCCGCCCGACGCTCGCGACCCATACCCGCAACCCGGAGATTCTCGCCGAGGGCGCCAACGCCCTGTTCGAGGCCGTCACTTCCGGCAAGGTCAAGATAAACATCAACCAGACCTATCCCCTGGCCGACGTGGCCCAGGCGCATATCGACCTGGAAGCGCGCAAGACCACGGGATCGACCATCCTGATCCCCTAACCGCCACCAACGTCCGAATACAGAAACGCCGGCGGGGTCACCCTCGCCGGCGTTTTTGATTCGATTGGTCGACCCGACCTCAGCTGTTCATGGAATCGAAGAACTCGCTGTTGACCTTGGATTCCTTCAATTTGCCCAACAGGAACTCCATGGCGTCGGTCACGCCCATGGGCATGAGGATCCGGCGCAGCACCCACATCTTGGCCAGGGTGCCCTTTTCGACCAGCAGCTCTTCCTTGCGGGTCCCGGACTTGGTGATGTCGATGGTCGGCCACACGCGCTTGTCGGACAACTTGCGGTCGAGAATGATTTCCGAGTTACCCGTGCCCTTGAACTCTTCGAAGATGACTTCGTCCATGCGCGAGCCGGTGTCGATCAGCGCCGTCGAGATGATGGTCAGCGACCCGCCTTCCTCGATGTTCCGCGCCGCGCCGAAGAAACGCTTGGGCCGCTGCAGGGCGTTGGCGTCGACACCACCGGTCAGCACTTTGCCCGACGACGGCACCACCGTGTTGTAGGCACGGGCCAGCCGGGTGATGGAATCGAGCAGAATGACCACGTCCTTCTTGTGCTCGACTAGGCGCTTGGCCTTCTCCAACACCATTTCCGTGACCTGGACGTGGCGCGTTGCCGGCTCGTCAAAGGTCGAGGAAATAACCTCGCCCTTAACGGAGCGATCCATGTCCGTCACTTCCTCGGGCCGTTCGTCGATCAGCAGAACGATCAGATAGCACTCGGGGTGATTCTCGGCGATGGAATGGGCGATGTTCTGCAGCATCACCGTCTTACCGGTGCGCGGCGGCGCCACGATCAGGGCGCGCTGGCCCTTGCCGATCGGGCAGATCAGGTCGAGCACCCGCGAGGTCGGATCCTTGTGCTCGGGATTTTCGATTTCCATGATCAGCCGCTCGTCGGGATACAGCGGCGTCAGGTTGTCGAAGTTGATGCGATGACGCACCGCCTGGGGATCCGTGAAGTTGATCTGGTTCACCTTCAGCAGGGCGAAATAGCGCTCCCCGTCTTTCGGCGCCCGGATTTCACCTTCAACCGTGTCGCCCGTGCGCAACCCGAAGCGGCGCACCTGGGACGGTGAGACATAAATATCGTCGGGGCCCGGCAGGTAGTTGGCTTCCGGAGAGCGCAGGAAGCCGAAGCCGTCCTGCAGCACCTCAAGGACCCCGTCCCCATAGATCGCCACGTCGTTGTCCGCAAGCTGCTTCAAGATCGCGAACATCATGTCCTGCTTCCGCAGCGAGCTGGCGTTCTCAACCTCCAACTCCTCGGCAAAGGCCAAAAGGTCGGCGGGAGATTTCTGCTTCAGTTCCTTGAGATTCATGTGAGGCCTGATTGATGTGTTGGGGAAAACCGGAAGGAGTTCAGGAGCCGGCGGAGGCATCGGCCGGAACGGCCGTCGTGGACGCGACGATGCGCGGGCCTGCGTGGCGGCCTCGCCGTCCCACAATGGATCGGCTGAAACCGTTGCTAGACATCGGACGCGCCCGGGCCGGGTTGGTCGATGGAAAGAGGATTGGGCGGGACCACTGATGGACCGGACCCAAAAAGAGGCGGGATGCCGTCCGCGTCGGCACATGGGATGATTAACGAATGCGGAAAATCAAGTCAATTGAACTTTTTGTTCCGGCACCTTCACTTTCGATGCCAAGCACGCCACCGGCCTAGCCCGGTTGCACGATGACCATGATGACGATGATCACCATGAGCACCGCCGGGACCTCGTTCATGTAGCGGTAAAACCGCCCCGAATGAACGTTGCGGTCTTCGGCGAAGGCCCGCCGCCATTTGCCGCAGAACACATGCATCACCATCAGCGCCACCACCGCCCCGGCCTTCACCGGGAACCACACCGTGTGCCAAATCCCCGCCCCGGACGCCGCCATCAGCACCAGGCCGAACACCACCGACGAGATCATCGCCGGGTTCATGATGCCCCGCAGCAGGCGCCGTTCCATGACCTTGAAGGTTTCCGACGTTTCCGACCCCACGGCGGCATCGACGTGGTAGACGAACAGCCGCGGCAGGTACAGCAGCCCGGCCATCCAGGCGATCACACTCATCACGTGAATGGCCTTGATCCAGGCGTAGGCAGTGGCGCTCAGTTCCATGCCCTCCCCCTCCTAGGCAACGCAAGGACAGGCTGACCACTCACCGGGACAGATCCGCGCCCCCGACGGATGACAGGTCCGCGCCCCTTGCCCCGATGCCGTCACGACAACCTCGGCCAAGGCCGAGATGAAGGCCGGCGCCGTCCCTACGGTGGGCACCCGATGATAGGCCGGCACCCCCGCATGATCGGCCACTTCGCGATATTCGATGTCAAGCTCGACCAGGGTCTCCGAGTGTTCCGAGACGAAAGCGATCGGCACCACCACCAGCGGCACCTTGTCCGCGCCGGCGCGTTTGATCTCGTCTTCCGTCGCCGGTCCGATCCATTCCAAAGGCCCGACCTGGCTTTGGTAGCAGACCACGGGATCGAACCCGTCGATCCCACGGCCACGCAACGCGTCAATCACCGCTGCCGCTGTCTGCTCGATCTGCCACTGGTAGGGATCCCCCTTGGCAATGACCTTCTTCGGCAGCCCATGGGCGGAAAACAGGACGCGCGGCGCTCCTGTTTCCTTCGCCGCCGCGATGCCCGCGGCAACCAAATCCGCCTGCGCCGCAATCAATCCATCAGCCGTCGGATAGCAACAGGCAGCCCGCGCATTGGCCGTCACCCCCGCCGACACCGCCGCCCGCCGCCAGTCCTTCAGGGAAGAACCCGAGGTCGTCGTCGAGTATTGCGGATAGAGAGGTAATTCAATCACCTGGTCCGGCTGAAACGCCGCCACCGCCTTGGCTGTTTCCGCGCTCATCGGGTGCCAATAGCGCATGCAGATGAACACTTTGGTTTCCGGATTGCCCGGCCCGTTGAGGGCCGCTTCCAGCGCGGCTGCCTGCGCCTGGGTTTCCTCCAGCAGCGGCGATTTCCCTCCAATATTGGCGTAAATCTCCCGCGCGATCGGGGCACGGCGGCGGCTGATCATCTTGGCGATCAACCAACGAAACGGATTGGGCAGGGAAATGATCGCCGGGTCGATGAACAGATTGAACAGGAACGGCTCGACCGCCGCCGGCCCGTCCGGCCCCCCCAGGTTGAACAGCACAACCGCGCGCTTTCCCGCCATGACCGTTATCCCCCTGTCTTGCCGCGCAACACGTCCAGCACCCGGCCCACGTGTTCCGGCGGCGTGTGCGGCAGAATGCCGTGGCCCAGGTTGAACACGAAAGGATGCCCTGCCATGTCACGGACGATCCGTTCGACGGCGCGGTCCATCTCGTCCCCGCCCGTGACCAGCAACTGGTTGTCCAGATTGCCCTGCAGCACGAAATTCCCCGCGACGTTTTGCCGCGCCCAGGACAAGGGGATCTGGCTGTCCACGGACATCCCATCGATCCCCGTTTCCGCCGCATAGGAAATCACCATGGGACCGGCGCCGCGCGGAAAGCCAATGATCGGCACATCGGGATGGGCATCCTTCACCCGGGCAACAATGCGCGCCGTCGGCTCGACGATCCAGCGCTTGAACAAGGTTTCATCGGCGATGCCGGACCAGCTGTCAAACAACTGCAAAACTTCCGCGCCCGCGTCGACCTGACGGCACAGATAGGCGACCAGCGCATCTTCCAGGACCGTCATCAGAGCCCCGAAATCGTCCGGCTGGCCATAGGCCATGCGCTTCAGCTTGCCGCCGTCGACCCCACCCCGGCCTTCGATCATGTAGAACGCCAGCGTCCAGGGCGCGCCGGCGAAACCGATCAAGGCCGTTTCCTGCGGCAACTCCCGGCGCAGGCGCGTCAGCGTTTCGAACACCGGTGCCAGATGATCCAGCACCCCGCCCGTCTGCAGCGCCGATATCCCGGCCCGGTCGGTGATGGGATCGAGCAGCGGGCCGACCCCTTCCTCGAACCGCACGTTCTGACCCAGCGCGTCCGGAATCACCAGAATGTCGGAAAACAGGATTGCCGCATCGAAGCCGTAGCGCCGGATCGGCTGCAGGGTCGCCTCAACGGTCAGATCCGGGGTGTAGCAGAACCCCAGGAAATCCGGCCCCGACTTGCGCAGTTCGCGATATTCGCTGAGATAGCGCCCTGCTTGGCGCATGAACCAGACCGGCGGCCGGGCCGGCGATCTGCCGTGAAAAGGTTCCAGGAAGGGGCGCACGGGTTCGGCTCTCCAACAGTTCGTTCAAGGGTCTCAAGACCTGTTCGGCACCATAGACGGGTGCCCCACCTATTCAAATAAACAAGTATTTATAAAGATTATTGATGTTGTAGTAGGGGGATGGAATGACGGGGATCAAATGCGTCAACAGGTTATCCAGAATCCGCTACGGCGAGATCGATTTATCCCCGGCTACTTGTGTACAGCCGCCGGTGGAGTCTTCTCAGCCGATTGAATCCCGGTCCTTTTCTGAATTCCGGAGAAACGGGTAAAGCCGGGATGAATTTGCCGTCGATATCGAGTTGTCACCGCTCCCCCGCAGGCTGAATTCTGTTTTACAGCCGCATTTTGCCTGTGTATCCATTAACGGTCAGCGGGCGGGAAACGGGGCAGTGTGAAAAACTCCCTTGTTGTCCACAGCCCATCCCAATTTCATACCGCCCTTGTTCCGGAGTTTTCCCGCCCGTGAAGGAGTTTCACCTCCACCTTGTTTCGGACAGCACGGGGGAAACCGTGTCCATGGTTGCCCGTGCCTGCCTGGCGCAATTCGACAGCGTCCAGGCGCAGGAGCATATGTGGAGCATGGTCCGCTCGCCAGAACAGATCGATCAGCTTCTCGGCGTCGTCCATGATCAACCCGGGATGGTGCTCTACACCCTGGTGCATGACGATTTGCGCAAGCATCTGGAAGAGGGTTGTCGGCGCCTGATGGTGCCGCATATTCATGTCCTCGATCCCGTGCTCAACGCCATGGGCGGGTTTTTCAATGCCAAGGTGCGCGGCCGGGCCGGCCGCCAGCATGTCATGGATGCGGAATATTTCGACCGCATCGAAGCCATGCATTTCGCTCTCAGCCATGACGACGGGCAATCGACCTGGGATCTGGACGATGCCGACGTGGTTCTGGTCGGCGTATCGCGCACTTCGAAAACACCGACCAGCGTGTATCTGGCCAACCGGGGACTCAAAACCGCCAACGTGCCTTTCGTCCCCGGCGTGCCCCTGCCCGACGATCTTTATAAGTTGACCCATCCGCTTGTCGTCGGCTTGACCAAGGATCCGCGCCGGCTGGTGGAAATCCGCCGCCAGCGCCTGCGTCTTTTGGATCAGGATGAAAACACCGACTACGTCGACCTGGACATGGTGTCGAAGGAAATCACCGAAGCCCGGCGCGTGTTCTCGAAATATGACTGGCCGGTCATCAACGTGACCCGCAAGTCCATCGAGGAAACGGCGGCCAACGTGATCCAGCTTCTAAGCCGCCGCCGCGGGGAAGCCCCCGGGCCCCTGACGTGACCTCGGATCCGGCCCGGCTTGTTCTCGCTTCGGGCAGCCGCGTGCGGGCCGACATGCTGCGGGCGGCCGGCCTCGACATCGTCGTCGATCCGGCGGACGTGGATGAACCCAAGATCGAAGCCGATTGCCGCCGGACCGGCATGACAACGCCCGATGTTGCACAGGCCCTGGCCGCCGCCAAGGCTGTCTTGGTCGCGGGGCGCCATCCCGGCGCCCTGGTGGTTGGCGCCGATCAGATGCTTGACCTTGCGGGCGACAGCCTGCGCAAGCCCGAAACCCTGGCCGATGCGGCGAACACCCTGAGCCGCCTGGCCGGCCGGGATCACACCCTGGTCGCCGCCGTCGTGCTGGCGCGGGACGGTGAGGTAATCTGGCGCCATCAGGCTTCCGCGCGGCTGGTCATGCGGCCCCTCGATGACGCCGCCATCGCCGCTTATTTGGCGCGCGCCGGCGACGGGGTCCTGACCTCCGTCGGCGCTTATCANNTGGAAGGNCTGGGTGCGCAGTTGTTCNANNGCATCGAAGGCGACTATTTTACCATCCTGGGTCTGCCGCTTCTGGCCTTGCTCGGCGAACTGCGCCGGCGGGGCAAGATCGGCGCGGGCCTTCTGAATTGAGGAAACGGATCCAACACGATGACCATGACCGGACAGGCAAAACTGGCAGGCGTGATGGGATGGCCCGTGAACCATTCCCTGTCGCCGGTGCTGCACGGCCATTGGCTGGATGCCCTGGGCATCGATGGGGCCTATGTCCCGTTGGCCGTCGCGCCCGAGGATTTCGCCCGGGTCCTGGCGGCCCTGCCGAAGATGGGCTTTCGCGGCGTCAACGTGACCGTGCCCCATAAGGAAGCGGCCCTGGCCGCCGTGGATGAGGCCGATGCCCTGGCGCGGCGCATCGGGGCGGTCAACACGGTGATCGTCGGTGACGACGGCAGACTGACCGGCACCAATACGGACGGTTTCGGATTCCTGGAAAATTTGAAGGGGAGCGCGCCCGGCTGGGTGGCCGGCCAAGGCCCGGCGGTGGTGCTCGGTGCCGGCGGTGCGGCACGGGCCGTGATCGTCGCGCTGATGGACGCCGGCACGCCGCAGATCAGATTGGTCAACCGGACCCGTGCGCGGGCGGACCGCCTTGCCGAAGATCTCGGCGGGCCGGTCACGGTCCATGACTGGGATGATCGGGCAGCGATCCTCGCGGACGCCGATCTTCTGGTCAACACGACGACCCTCGGCATGACCGGGAAAGACCCCCTGGAAATTTCTCTGGATGCCCTGCCGACGACGGCGCTGGTCAACGACATCGTCTACGCACCTTTGGAAACGGGCTTACTGGCCGCCGCCCGGGCCCGCGGCAATGCGGTGGTCGATGGCCTCGGCATGCTGTTGCATCAGGCCCGGCCCGGCTTCGAAGCCTGGTTCGGCCAAGTCCCCCAGGTCACGCCGGACCTGCGGGCCCGCATCCTCGCCCATCTGGGCCAGAGCTGAGCGGCCGAAGGCGGATGTTCATTCTCGGACTGACCGGCTCCATCGGCATGGGCAAGTCCACGGCGGCGGTGCAGCTGCGCCGCCTGGGATTGCCGGTCCATGACGCCGACGCGGCGGTGCATGCCCTGATGGGGCCGGGCGGCGTGGCGGTCGCGGCGGTCGGTCGGGCCTTTCCCGGGGTGGTGACGGACGGCGCCGTCGACCGGCAGGCCTTGGGGGCGCGCGTGTTCAACGACGACGCGGCGCTCAAGCGCCTGGAAGGAATTCTCCATCCCCTGGTCCGGCGCTCGGAAAAACAATTTCTCGCGGCCTGCGCCCGGCGGGGTGTCCCGCTCGTCGTGCTGGATATTCCCCTGCTGTTCGAAACCGGCGGCGACGCGCGCTGCGACGCGGTCCTCGTCGTGCACTGCCGGGCCGCTCTGCAGCGCCGCCGCGTGCTGGCCCGCCCCGGGATGACGGAAGAGAAGTTCCAATCGATTCTGGCCCGCCAGGTGCCGGCCGGGGAAAAGGTTCATCTCGCCGATTTCGTCGTCAATACGGGGATCGGCCGACATGCGGCCTTGATGGATCTCAAGCGGGCGGTCAAACTGCTGCGCACATGCAAAGGGCAGGTCTGGGCGCCATCTTCTTTTTGGTGAATGGCCCGACATTGGTAGGAAAGATCATCCATGCGGGAAGTGGTGCTGGATACGGAAACGACGGGGCTTGATCCCCTGAACGGCCACCGCATCGTCGAGATCGGCTGTGTCGAGCTGGTTAACCATGTCGCCAGCGGGCAAACCTATCATCAATACGTCAATCCCGAACGGGACATGCCGATCGAGGCCTTCAACGTCCACGGTCTGTCGGTGGAATTTCTGTCCGGCCATCCGACCTTCGCCGAGGTTGCGGATGCGTTCCTGGATTTCGTCGGCGACGCGCCCCTGGTCATCCATAACGCGTCCTTCGACATGGGCTTCATCAATGCGGAACTGGCCCGCCTGAAGCGGCCGTCGATTCCGTTGAATCAGGCCGTCGATACGGTGGCTATGGCGCGGCGCAAGTTTCCCGGGGCCGGCGCGAGCCTGGATGCGCTCTGCCGGCGGTTCCAGATCGACAACACGCATCGCGATCTGCACGGCGCCCTGTTGGATGCCCGCCTGTTGGCCGAGGTGTATCTGGAATTGATCGGCGGCCGGCAGCCCGATTTGGAACTGGCCGCCGAGGCCGAGGCCAAGGGTGTGTCCGTCGAACGAATCACCCGCGCCCCGCGCCCCCATGCGCCCTTGGCGGAAGAGGAAGCGGCCCACCGGGCCTTTCTGGAAAAACTCAAAGACCCGGNGTGGACCGCGTAAGGCGGCTTAGCGCCTAGGCGTCGCTTTTGACCTGGCTCTGCAGTTTGTCGACGTTCTGCTGATAAAGGGCCGCGAAGTCGATCAGGCCGAGCACCAGCGGCTGGAACCCGCCGTCCCGGCTGACATCGGCCATGATGGCGCGGGCGAAGGGGAACATCAGGCGCGGGCATTCCACGAACAGGACCGAGGCCCGGTGCTGTTCCGGCACGCGTAGGGTGAACAGGCCCGCGTATTTCAGTTCCAGAATATAGGTGACCTGACCGGCGATCTTGCTTTCCGCCTTGATGTCGAGAATCACCTCGAACACGTCATCGGTAATACCTTCGACCTGAACGTCNAGGTTCAGGTTGACCTCGGGCTGGCCTTTGGGGGCGTCGAGGAAAATCTGCGGCGCGCCGGGAATTTCGAAGGACAGATCCTTGATGTACTGACCATGGATCATCAGGGGAACTTGATCGCCCTCTTTGATCCCGTTTGCTGCGGCTGCGGCTGTCTCGGGCGTCGTGTCGTCGCTCATGATTGTCTCCGTATTAAAGGCGGATAGCTGGCTATCATGGATCAGGGCCAGGAACAACCGCCAAGGCGGCCCGGCCCGGGGGGGCGGTCAGCGGTTTTTGGACGGTTTGTCGCCGCCATTCGGTGGGCTGCGGTCGTCGAGGGTCGCGGCCTCCGGCGCGACTTCTTCGAAGTCACCATCAATGACCGGTCCGCCGCCGGCCCGGCGGCGCGGGTCCGGCCCGGGACCGGACCCCATGGTCGAGGCGTGCACATGAACGCGCCCGTGGCTCAAGACATAGCGTCCGATGGCATGTGCCGCGACGGCGCGGAACGGCGGCACGAACAGCAGAAAGCCGAAGGCATCGGTCATGAAACCGGGGGTCAACAGCAAGGNACCGGCCATCAACAGGCATAAACCGTCGAACATTTCCGCCACGGGCAGCCGGTCATGGGCCAGGCTGTCCTGCACCCGGCGCAGGGTGTCGAGCCCCTGATGGCGCAGCAAGGCCGTGCCCAACACCGCCGTCAGAATGACGATCGCCAGGGTCGGCCACAGGCCGATCATGCCGCCGACCTGCACGAACAGGCCGATCTCGATGACCGGGACGGCGATGAACAGGATCAGGATGAATAGGGCCACGGGTTGTACTTATCCTGTAATGCGACTATCTCAAGGCCCCAGTAGATATTTAGGGGCGAGATATTTAGGGGCGGCGCGAGTTTAGCAGCCTGAGGCGGCGGGGTCGCCCATGACGGGGCACCGGCTTCCCGCAGCTTTGCTGGACCTGGGCACGGGGAGCCGCTAACCTTGGCGCGCAAGGGCGCGTTCGAACTTAAACCACGGGTGCCGACGGCGGGTCCAGNCGCNTCGGCGCCANGNCNCCCANCGTCGGGCGGCNAAAACAAAAAGGTCCGAATTCACAAATGGGCGGCGGATTTCAGTTCATCGACATCATTCTCATCGCCATGGTTGCGGCATTCTTCGTGCTGCGCCTGCGCAGCGTGCTCGGCCGTCGGGACGGCAACGACGGCAGCGGCCACCGCGATCCGTTCAAACCGATCCCGCCCGAGGATGTTCAGGACGACAAGGTCATTTCCCTGCCCGACCGAAAGGTCGACGATTCGCCGCAGTCGAGATCCGATCCCGGCGCCTTTACCGCCGAAGGGACGATCGACAACGGTCTGGTGCAGATCCGGGTCGCCGATCCCGATTTCTCGCCCGACGAATTCCTGGCGGGCGCCCGTGTCGCTTTTGAAATGATTCTGGATGCCTTCGCCTCCGGTGACGTCAAGACGTTGAAGGGCCTGCTGGACCCCGGCGTGTTCGCCGGGTTCGAGGCGGCAATCCGCGATCGCGAAGAACACGGCCATACGGTCGAGGATACCCTGGTGGGCTTCAAGTCGACGGATATCGTCGAGGCTTATATGGAAGGCCGNNTCGCCAACNTCACNNTCAAGTTCGTGACCGANCAGGTCAACGTGACCCGCGACGCCGANGGNCANGTCGCCGAAGGCAANCCGAACGAGGTCATNACGGTNACCGATTTCTGGACCTTCGCCCGCGACACCAAGGCCCGCGATCCCAACTGGGCCCTGGTCGCAACCCATAGTGCCGACTAAGCAGGCCATGGGGGGTTCACCCGTCCGTCGCCGGCAGCCCTGGGCATTTGCCCTGGCCGTCCTGATTTCCGGCATCGTTTCGGGTTGCGGTGCGATACAAAGCATCGTTCCCGCCAGCGACTATCAGGCTCCGGTCGAAGCTCCCCCGCAACTGATTCTGGAACCGGCCGAATTTAAAACCCTGCCCGGCTGGCGTGCGGATGTCCTGTCCGATGCGCTGGCGGCATTTCTTGCTTCCTGCCCGGTGATCGCAAAGCGCCCGGCGGATCAGCCGCTCGGATACCTGCCCGAACACGGCACCATGGGCGATCTCGCGAAAATCTGCGCCGAGGCCCGAACCCTCAACACCAAAAGCACGGCCCAACTGCAGTTCTTCATGGAACGCAGCTTCCGGCCCTTCCATGTCCGCGACGGGCAGAAACGGGACGGCAAGTTCACCGGTTATTACGAACCGCTGCTACGCGGTGCCTGGCAGCCTGATGCCCGCTACCGCTATCCGGTCTATTCCCGCCCGCGCGACATCGTGGTGGTCGAGCTGGAGATGTTCGACCCGGACCGCCGCGGCGAGCAATTGGCCGGCCGACTGGTCGATGATCGCCTGCTGCCCTATTTCGATCGCCGCGACATTCTCGAAGGCGCCTTGCAGGGCCGCCAGCTCGAACTGCTTTGGGTCGACAGCGCCATCGATCTGTTCTTTCTCCATGTCCAGGGCTCGGGCCGGGTTCTGTTGCCCGACGGCAGCCATGTGCGCCTGGCCTTTTCCGGGCGCAACGGCCATCGTTATTCTTCGATCGGCCGCGAACTGGTGGCCCAGGGCGTGATGAAGGTCGAAGACGTGACCATGCCCAGCCTGCGCGCCTGGATGACCGCCAATCCGCTGGCGGCCGACCAGTTGATGCTCAAGAACCGCTCCTTCATCTTTTTCCGCGTGGAAAAGGACGAGGTCGTGAAGGGCGCCATGGGCGTGCCGCTGACGGCGGGCCGCTCCCTCGCCGTCGATCCCAAGTACGTGCCGCTGGGCCTGCCGCTCTGGCTGGTGACCACGGACCCGCTCGATCCCAAGAACGAAAAACCGCTGACCCGCATGGTCGTCGCCCAGGACACGGGCTCCGCCATCAAGGGTGTCGTGCGCGGCGACCTGTTCTGGGGCTTCGGGGCCGAGGCCGAGGCCCGCGCCGGGCTGATGAACGAAGTCGGCGTGTACTACCTGCTGCTGCCGCGCAAATAACCGGCGGGCCGGGCGCGGGCGGCTGCCGTTCGGCCTTGTCAATCGGCGGCCAAGCCCGCATTCTGGCGCGATCATGACCGAACATTCATCCTCCCCGTCCAATCCGCCGGCCTCTCCGAACGTCGGCCTGTTCGCGACCTGCCTGGTCGACCTGATGCGGCCCAGCGTCGGCTTCGCCACGGTCAAGCTGCTGGAGGACGCGGGCTGCCGCGTATCCGTGCCCGAGGCCCAGACCTGCTGCGGCCAGCCGGCCTACAATTCCGGCGACAGCGCCGATGCCCGCGATATCGCGAAAAACGTCATCCAGGTGTTCGAAGGCTTCGATTACGTGGTCGCCCCGTCGGGGTCCTGCGCGGGGATGCTGTCTCACCATTATCCGCACCTGTTGAAGGACGATGCGGCCTGGAAGCCCCGGGCCGAGGCGCTGGCCGCCAAAACGTTCGAGCTGGTGGCTTTTCTCACCGACGTCCTGCAGGCGGAGATTTCGCCGCCCGATCTGGACGTGACGGCGACCTATCACGATTCCTGCTCGGGCCTGCGCGAGCTCGGCATCAAGTCGCAGCCCAGGGCGCTCCTGGGCAAGGTCGGCGGGTTGCGCCTGGTCGAAGGCGACATTCCGGAAACCTGCTGCGGCTTCGGGGGCCTGTTCTGCGTCAAATATCCGGACATTTCCGAACGCATGGTCGACGCCAAGGCGGACGACATTCTGGCCACCGGTGCCGATCTGCTGCTGGCCGGCGATCTCGGCTGCCTGATGAACATGGCCGGGCGGCTGAAACGCCGGGGCGCGCGGGTCGAGGCCCGCCACGTCGCCGAGGTCCTGGCCGGCATGACCGACCGGCCCGCCATCGGCGAAGCGGACGAGGACACGGCCTGATGGAAACCCAGACCCGCCGGTTCAAGCAAAATGCCCGCGAGGCCATGGCCGACGGTCAGCTGGCCCAGGCCCTGACCCGCCTGGGCGAGGGCTTTCCCCTGCGCCGGGCCGAAGCCATCGACCGCCTGCCGGAATTCGATCAACTGCGCGACGCGGCCAAGGCGATCAAGGATCACACCCTGGCCCATCTCGACCTGTATCTGGAACAGTACGAATCCAAGGTCAAGGAAGCGGGCGGTCATGTCCATTGGTGCCGCACGGGCCAGGACGCCCGGGAAAAGATCCTGGAAATCTGCCGCACGGTCGGGGCCAAGACCGTCACCAAATCGAAATCCATGATCGGCGAGGAAATCGCCATCAACGATTTCCTCGAAGAAAACGGCGTCGCCCCGATTGAAACGGATCTCGGCGAATACATCATCCAACTGCGCAAGGAACCGCCGTCGCATATCATCGCGCCGGCCGTGCATCTGAACAAAGGCCAGGTCGAGGACACCTTCCGCAAGGCGCATACCAACCTGGACCCGGCGCGCAATCTGGATGATCCCAAATCCCTGCTGGAAGAGGCGCGGGTCGAGCTGCGTGAAAAATTCCTCCATGCCGATGTGGGCCTGACCGGGGCCAACTTCCTGATCGCCGAAACGGGGACCAACGTGCTGGTCACCAACGAAGGCAACGCGGACCTGACCTATTCCCTGCCCCGCGTGCATATCGTGATCGCCAGTTTGGAAAAGGTCATCCCCACGCTGGAAGATACGGCGACGGTGCTGCGCGTGCTGGCGCGCTCCGGCACGGGCCAGGACATCACCGTCTACACCACGTTCTGCACCGGCCCGAAGCGGCCCGACGATCTGGACGGGCCCGACGAATACCACGTCATCCTGTTGGACAACGGGCGCACGGAACTGGTCGGCACGGAATTTCAGGAGATGCTCCGCTGCATCCGCTGCGGGTCCTGCCTCAACCACTGCCCCGTCTATCACGCCATCGGCGGCCATGCGTATGGCTGGGTCTATTCCGGGCCCATGGGGGCGGTGCTGATCCCGGGTCTGATCGGCATTCACGAAGCGGGCGACCTGCCCAATGCTTCGACCCTGTGCGGCAAGTGCGAGACCGTCTGTCCCATGCGCATCCCCCTGCCCAAGATGCTGCGCGCCTGGCGCGAACGGCAGTATCAGCGCAAGGGCAATTCGGCGGCCGGCCGCTGGTCGCTCCAGCTCTGGGCGGCGCTGGCCAAGCGGCCCAAGCTCTACCGCGCCGTGACCGGGCCGCTGATGACCGCGCTCGCCATCTTTGGGCGCAAGCGCGGGCGGTTTAAATGGCTGCCCTTGGCCGGCGGCTGGACCGGTCCCCGCGACCTGCCCGCCCCGCAGGGCGACAGCTTCATCGCGCAATATCACAAAGGTCCCGTGGGCGCGGTTGTGCGGAGCAAGGGACAATGAGCGGGCGCGAACAAATCCTGGGCGACCTGCGCGCCGCCCTCACCCAATCCAACGACGGGGCGCGCCGCGCCGCCGTGGCCAAGCGCCTGATGACCAAGGCGCGCCATGTCATCCCGGCCCGCGGCAAGGACGCCGGCCCGGCCGCCACCGACCGCTTTCAGGCCGAGGCCGAACGGGTCCAGGCCACGGTCGCCCGCGTCGCCTCACTCGATGATCTGCCAGGCGCCGTCGCCGATTACCTGGCGGCGCAGAACATGCCCGCCGCCGTGCGCATGACCCCGGACCCGCGCCTTCGGGCCGCCCCCTGGGACACCACCGCGATCACCATCGCCGAAGGCCCCGCCCAGGGCGAGGACACGGCGGGCGTCAGCCATGCCTTCGGCGCCGTCGCGGAAACGGGATCGCTGGTGTTTCTGTCCGGCCCGGAAAGCCCGACCACGGTCAACTTCCTGCCGCCGGTCCATATCGCCGTGCTGCGGGCGTCCGACATCTCCGGCTGTTTCGAAGACATCTGGTCGCGGCTGCGCGCCGATCGCCAGAACGCCGAGGGCGCCGGCCGCTTCATGCCGCGCACGGTCAACTGGATCACCGGCCCGTCGCGCACGGCGGATATCGAACTGGTCCTGTTCCTCGGCATTCACGGGCCCAAGCATCTGCACATCGTAATCGTGGACGATGGGGACGATGGCGGACAAACGGGTTAAGGGACCGGGCGCCACGCCGGAAGACGACGCCCTTTGGGCAATGGTCACCCGCGACGTCAAACCCCTTCCCGCCCGCGAAGCCCGCATCGACCACCCGGTCCCCGACCCGGCCGCCCTGCCGCCGAAGGCCAAGCCGGCCCCTCGCTCCTATCGTACGACCCCGCTGCCCGAACCCGTGCCCTCGACCCCGGCTGCCGCTCGCGAACTCAGCCATGGCGCCGCCCCCGGGCTCGACCGCCGGACCCAGACCAACATGCGGCGCGGCAAGATGGCGGTCGAAGGCCGCCTCGATTTGCACGGCATGACGCAAGCGGTCGCCCATCAGGAGCTGATCGGCTTCATCACCCGCGCCTATGGTCAGGGCAAGCGCTGCGTTCTGGTCATCACCGGCAAGGGCACGCGCGACACCGGTGAAATCGGCGTCCTGCGCCAGGCCGTGCCCGGCTGGCTCAACGCGCCGCCCTTGAAGGGCCTGATCCATGCCTTCGACCACGCGGCCCGCCCCCACGGCGGCGCCGGGGCGCTTTATGTTCTGTTGAAACGCAACAAGGGATCCGCCCCATGACCCCCTTCGGTCAGAAGGTGCGCCACCTGCGCAAGGTGCACAAGATCACGCTGAAGCAGTTCGCCCAGGAAATGGGCGTGTCCTCGGCCTATTTCTCGGCGCTTGAACACGGCTACCGGGGCCGTCCCGGCCCGGGCCTGGTGCAGCAGATCGCGGGTTATTTCAACCTGGGCATGGAGGAAACGGACGAGCTGAAACGCATGGCCGCCCTGTCCCATCCCCGCATCACCGTCGACACGGCGGGCCTCAACCCCAAGGCCACGGAACTGGCCAACCTGCTGGCTGAGCTGATCCACGAACTGGACGAAGACACCATCGACTGGATCATCGCCGAAATCCGCGGCCGCCGCGCCGCCCGCACCCGTGGCGGGCCGACGCATTAATTTTCAAGGGAACCACAGAGGCACAGAGGCAGTGAGAAAATAGAATGAGGAACAAGGTTGGATTCTCACGAAAGCGGGGATCCAGGAACTCTTTTTCTTCTCACCGTCTCACCGCCTCAGTGGTTTTCCTTAAAGAATGAACTTAGACAGATCGGCGTTCTTGGCCAGCGGGGCGACCTGTTCGTTCACATAGGCCGCGTTGATGGTCACGGTCTTGCCAGGGCGGTGGGCGGCCGAATGGCGGATCTTCTCTGTGATCTCTGTGTCTTCTCTGCGTGCTCTGTGTCCCATTACTCGGACAATCCAGGCACGGTCCTATCTGGGAACACCTGAGTAATGGGACACAGAGAGCACAGAGGGTCCACAGAGGGCACGGAGAGGCGGGCGGCTGTTGCCAGGCGCGCGGCCACTCTCCGGCGGGACGCCTTTTAAAGAATGAACTTTGACAGATCGGCGTTCTTGGCCAGCGGGGCGACCTGCTCGTTCACGTAGGCCGCGTCGATGGTCACGGTCTCGCCGGAGCGTTCGGAGGCCGAATAGCTGATTTCCTCGACCAGCTTTTCCAAGACCGTGTGCAGGCGCCGGGCGCCGATGTTTTCGACGCCTTCGTTGATCTCCACCGCCAGGCCGGCGATGGCGTCGACGGCGTCGTCGGTGAACACCAGCTCCAATTCCTCCGTCTTCATCAGGGCGACGTATTGCTTGAGCAAGGACGCCTCGGTTTCCGACAGGATGCGCTTGAAGTCGTCCTTGGTCAGGGCGCGCAGGTTGACGCGGATGGGCAGGCGGCCCTGCAGTTCGGGCAGCATGTCCGACGGTTTGGACACGTGGAACGCGCCCGAGGCGATGAACAGGATGTGGTCCGTGTTGACGGGCCCGTGCTTGGTCGCGACGGTGGTGCCTTCGATCAGCGGCAAGAGATCGCGCTGTACCCCTTCGCGGCTGACGTCGCCGCCCTTCACGTCGGAGCGCTGGGAGATCTTGTCGATCTCGTCCAGGAACACGATGCCGTTGTTTTCCACGGCATGGATGGCGTCCTTCACCACGCGGTCGTCGTCGAGAAGCTTGTCGCCTTCCTCGGCGAGCAGCACGCCGTAGCTTTCTTCCACGGTCAGCCGCTTGGGCTTCTGCTGTTGGCCGAAGGCCTTGCCCAGCATGTCGTTCAGGTTGAGCATGCCCATCTGCGCCCCCGGCATGCCGGGGATGTCGAAGGTCGGCATGCCGATGCCGGCGCCGTCGGAGACGGTGATTTCGATCTCGCGGTCGTTGAGCTCGTTATTGCGCAGCTTGCGGCGGAAGGTCTCCCGCGTTTCCTTGGAGGCGTTGTCGCCGACCAGGGCGTCGAGCACCCGTTCCTCGGCCCGGGCCTCGGCCTTGGCCTGGACCTGCTTGCGCAGGCGTTCACGGGTCATGTGAATGGCGGTTTCGACCAGGTCGCGGATGATCTGCTCCACGTCGCGGCCGACATAGCCGACTTCCGTGAACTTGGTGGCCTCGACCTTGATGAAGGGGGCCTGGGCCAGCTTGGCCAGCCGGCGCGCGATCTCGGTCTTGCCGACCCCGGTCGGCCCGATCATCAGGATGTTCTTGGGCAGAACCTCTTCCCGCAGGTCGTCGTCCAGCTGCTGCCGCCGCCAGCGGTTGCGCAGCGCGATGGCGACCGCGCGCTTGGCGTCTTTCTGGCCGATGATGTGGCGGTCCAGTTCGGAGACGATCTCGCGGGGGGTGAAGCTCGACGTGCCGGCGGCAAGCGTGCTGTCGTCCAGGCTGCGCGGGGCGGAGGTCGTGTCGGCGGTCTCGGTCATAAGGCCTCGATGGTCAGGTTGGAGTTGGTGTAAACGCAGATCCCGGCGGCCACACCCATGGCCTTTTCGGCGATCTGGCGGGCGTCCAGGCCGTCCTGGTCGATCAGGGCGCGGGCGGCGGCCAGCGCGTAATTGCCGCCCGACCCGATGCCGATCAGGCCGTCCTCGGGCTCGAGCACGTCGCCGGTGCCGGTCAGGACCAGGGAAACCTCTTTGTCCGCCACGGCCATCATGGCTTCAAGGCGGCGCAGGTAGCGGTCCGTGCGCCAGTCCTTGGCCAGCTCGACACAGGCCCGGGTCAGCTGCGTCGGATATTGTTCCAGCTTGGCTTCCAGGCGCTCGAACAGGGTGAAGGCATCGGCGGTCGCCCCGGCGAAGCCGCCGATCACATTGCCGTCGCCCAGGCGGCGCACCTTGCGCGCATTGGCCTTGATGACCGTGTCGCCGAGCGACACCTGGCCGTCACCGGCAAGCACAACGTCGTCGCCCTTGCGCACGCAAAGAATGGTGGTGCCGTGCCAAAGAGGGGTGTTGCTTGCCATATGCTCGTTCCTTGCGGTCGGTCTTTGCCGGGAAAAGGGAAGCCGGGATGATAGGGAACCATGTGGTCGGGTCAACGGTGCTTATCAAGTCGGGCCGGCGTGCGGATCCCCGCGCGCGGCCCGGACGTACTATTTTTTTGGTAAAAGGGGGTCCGCCTGATAAAAGACCGCATCCGAATTCATAGAAGGGTCAAGCCATGCGCACGGCCAGCGTCGAACGCAACACCAAGGAAACGCAGATCAAGGTCAGCGTGAATCTGGACGGCACGGGGGAATATTCCGTGTCGACCGGGATCGGCTTCCTCGATCACATGCTGGAACAGCTGTCGCGCCATTCGCTCATGGACCTGACGGTCGCGGCCCAGGGCGACACTCATATCGATTTCCACCACACCACCGAGGACACGGGCATCGCCATCGGCGAAGCGGTGAACAAGGCACTGGGTGAACGCAAAGGCATCACGCGCTATGGCTCGGCCCTGGTGCCCATGGACGAAACCCTGTCGCGCATCGCCATCGACCTCAGCAACCGGCCCTATCTGATCTGGCGGGTGAATTTCTCCAAGCCCAAGCTGGGCGACATGGACACGGAGCTGTTCAAGGAATGGTTCCAGGCTTTCGCCCAGGCCGCCGGGGCGACCCTGCACGTGGAAAACCTCTATGGTGAGAACAATCACCATATCGTCGAGTCCTGTTACAAGGGCTTGGCGCGAAGCCTGCGCGACGCCGCCACCATCGATCCGCGCAAGGCCGACGCCGTGCCCTCGACCAAGGGAACCCTGGGCGGCTCGCTCTAGG
>PALN01000005.1 GCA_002706405.1 Rhodospirillaceae bacterium
GAGGCCCAATCGGCCATCGTCCAGGTCGCCAAGAACCTGGCCGACAGCGGCGAAATCGTCATCGCCACCGGCGACGAAGAAGGCGAACTGGTGTTCTAGGGCGCTGAAAAACAATGACAATGGAAGCCGAAATGGTGGGCCAGACCCCTTATAAAAAATTCATGTTCGATACCGACTTCGACGAGTTGGCGGAGCGCCGCGAAAAGGCGCTCGCCAAGGCCGCCGCCGAAACAGAGGAACATGAGGCGGGCGAGGCCGAACCGGAGCCGGAACCCGAGCCGGAAGCCCCCACCTATTCCGAAGAAGACCTGACCCGTGCCCGCGAAGAAGCTCTCGCGGAAGGCAAGCGGATAGGCACCGAGGAAGCATCATCGACAGTCGACAAGCAGATTGCAGACACCCTGAACGCAATCATGCAACAGACCCAGTCCCTGTTCGAAGCCCAGGCCGAAGCCAATCAGGGCCTCACCCATCACGCCGTATCCGTCGCGGCGGCGCTGGTCCGAAAGCTGTTCCCCACCTTGAATCAAGAGACCGTGCAGGATCAGGTCCAGTCCATGCTTGAAACCGCGCTCGAACAGCTGTCCGGGGAGCCGGAAATCATCGTTCGTGTGCCGACGGACCTTGCGGAGTTGCTGCATACCCGTGTCGAGGCCGTCTCGGAGTTGTCCGGCTTCCGCGGCAACGTAAAGATTTTGGGTGACCCGAGCCTGACCGTCGGCGACTGCCGACTGGAATGGTCCTCGGGCGGCGTGAAACGCAGTACCAAGGAGTTGGCCGCCCAACTCGATGAAATCGTCAGCCGCAACCTGAAAACGGCGGCGCCGGCCGCATCCGATCCTGAGCCGGCGGTCGTGACACAACCTGAAACGGCGCCTGAAACGGCGGAAGAAACGCTCCCGCCGGTGGAAGAATCCCCTGCCCCTCAGGCGGTCGAAGCGGAAGCCAATGTTATTCCCGCTGCCGAAGAAGCCCCCGCCCCGGAGGCCGCACCCGAACCTACGTCGGCGACGGAAGCCGCAGCGGACGAACCCGCAGCCGGCGAACCGGCATTCGCGGACCCGCAACCGGCACCGGATATGGCTGCCGACGACGTTGCCAACGGGCCGCCGCCGGTGCCGTCGGAGGAAATCATCGCGGAGATCGAGGCCGCTGTGCCCGCCGCGGTCAGCACTGAAGATAGCCACGCCCCCGTGCCGTCGGAAGACCTGGTCGCCGACCCGGCCCCCGAAGGCACGCAGGACGACACACCCGAATCAAGCCAAGATGCGGCACCGGAACCCGAACGGTACGGTGGCGCGGACTTGGAACTGGAAGACGACCTGAAGGACTAGGAGAGAACCATGGCCGAAGACGATTTTGAACTGGGCGAATTCGTGTCCAATGGCGGTGAAGGCAGCGGCGACACTTCCGGTGCCATGCCGTCGGCGAGCCCCTCGGGCTTGCCGGAAGTCACCGATCTTCCGAAAAGTGCCCGTGACCTTGAAGCGGTCTACGACATTCCCGTGACCGTGTCCGCTGTGCTGGGCAAGGCGACCATGCAGGTCAGCCAGCTGCTGCGGCTTGGCCGGGGGGCTGTCATCGAGCTGGATCGTAAGGTCGGTGAAGCCATCGACATCTACGTCAACAACCGGCTGGTCGCCCGCGGCGAAGTGGTGGTCGTCGAAGATCGCCTGGGCGTGACCATGACGGAAATCATCAAGACCGACCGCTAACACGGGTCGGCCAGGAAAGACGACTGAAGATGGCGGAAGCGACACCCAACGCCGGCGGCCCATTGCGCAACAAGACCACCGTGGACATTGCCACGGTGCTGGGTCTCGCCGTGGGATTCGGGCTGCTTGCCACGGCCATCGTGCTGGGTGGGTCCCCGGGATCCTTCATCAACATCCCGTCGATCCTGATCGTCATCGGCGGCACCTTCGCCATCACCACCGCCAGCTTTTCCCTGAACGAAATGCTCCGCACCACGCGGGTCGCGCTCAAGATCTTTACCCAGGTCAACCGCAACCCGACGCGCGCCGCGTTCCAGACCCTTCAGTTGGCCGAACTGGCCCGCAAGCAAGGTGTGCTGGCGCTGCAGAACGTGATGGGCGCGATCCAGGCGGAGCCGGTCCTGCACAAGGGCATCGGCATGGTCGTCGACGGCACCCCCGGCGAAGAGGTCGAGGCCATCCTGCGCCGCGACATGCAGGCCATGTTCCAGCGCCACCAGAAAAGCATCAACGTGCTGCGCCGCATGGCCGAACTGGCGCCCGCCATGGGCCTGATCGGCACCCTGATCGGCCTGGTCCAGATGCTGGGCAACCTGTCGGACCCGGGCACCATCGGGCCGAGCATGGCGGTAGCGCTGCTGACGACCTTCTACGGCGCGGTGCTGTCCAACATGGTGTTCACGCCGATGGCCAACAAACTGGAACGGAATTCCGCCGATGAAGCGATGGTGAACCAGGTCTATGTCCTGTCCGCCGGATCCATCGGCCGCCAAGAAAACCCCCGGCGCCTGGAAATGCTGCTGAACAGCATCCTGCCGCCGGAAAAGCGGGTCTCTTATTTCGATTAGGCCCGAAGATGAGCAATCGACACGACATGAATGACACGCGGATCAAAGTAGGGACAGAACGGTCATGAGGTTACTGATTATCGGCACGCTCGGCGGGCAAATCGGCGCCGCAAGCCAGATCGCCATGCAGAAGGGAGCCAAGGTTCAGCAGGCCGAAACGGTCGAGCGGGCACTTGATCAACTGCGCGCGGGACAGGGTGCAGACCTGATCATGATCGACGTCCATGCCGACATCGCGCGCCTGGTCACCTCGCTGGAAAGCGAGCGCATCGTGCTTCCGGTCATCGCCTGCGGCGTCGGCAACGACAGCCAGGCCGCCGTCCGCGCCATCAAGGCCGGCGCCAAGGAATACATCCCCCTGCCGCCGGATGCGGAACTGATCGCCGCCGTCCTGCATGCCGTGTCGGAAGAACCGAGCACCATCGTTTACACTGACCAGAGCATGGCCGAGCTCATCAAGATGGCCGATCAGGTCGCCCCGTCGGAAGCCAGCGTCCTGATTACCGGCGCCTCGGGCACCGGCAAGGAGATGATGGCCCGTCACCTGCACGCCAAGAGCCGCCGCAAGGACAAGGCCTTCGTCGCAGTCAACTGCGCGGCGATTCCGGAAAACCTTTTGGAATCCGAACTGTTCGGCCATGAAAAAGGGGCCTTCACCGGCGCCGTCACCCGCCGCGTCGGCAAATTCGAGGAAGCGGATGGCGGCACCCTGCTGCTTGACGAAATTTCGGAGATGGACCCGCGCCTTCAGGCCAAACTGCTGCGCGCCCTTCAAGAACGCGAGATCGACCGCGTCGGCGGTGCCAAGCCGGTGAAGGTGGACGTGCGCATCATCGCCACATCCAACCGCAACCTGCAGGACGAAGTCGCCAAGGGTAGCTTCCGTGAGGATCTCTATTTCCGCCTGAACGTGGTCAATCTCGTCATGCCGTCGCTCGCGCGTCGGGAACAGGACATTCCCGTGCTCGCCCGTCACTTCGTGAAGAAGTACTCGGAAGCCAACCATATCGACGAACGGCCGATTTCCGAGGGCGCCCTTGCCCGGCTGAAGGCCCATAACTGGCCCGGCAACGTGCGCGAACTGGAAAACGCCATCCACCGCGCCGTGATTTTGGCCACCGGATCCGAAATCGGGCCGGAAACCATCATGGTATCGGGTGCCTTGGGCGCCTCGGGCGACAACAACGTCAGCGACGCGGACGTGGAAACCGCCGCCCTGGTCGGGCGCACCGTGGCCGACGTGGAACGCGACCTGATCATCGACACTCTGCATCATTGCCTCGGCAACCGCACCCACGCAGCCAATATCCTGGGCATTTCCATCCGCACGCTGCGCAACAAGCTGCGCCTGTACAGCCAGGAAGGCTTTGCCGTCCCGCAGCCGGGTGAATCCGGCGCGGCCCCGGCCCCCTGACCAGGGCGCTGTCAGAACGCTTGATTGATAACGACAAGAAAATGCCGGAACCAATGCGAACGGGAACAGACAATATGACGGCGGGATACGGGAATGGCTGAGGCGACACAAACCGCCACCGCCGCGCCTGCCCGCGCGGCTGCCCCNCGCGGCGCCCCGCAAGGCGCGCCCGAAGAAGACGGCGACAATCCCTTCCAGGGCGTCATAGACCTTCTCAAGCGCGGCGACCTGATCTTCGCACTCGGCGTTATCGGCATCCTGGTGGTGCTGATTCTGCCCATGCCGACTTGGCTCCTGGATATGAGCCTGGCCTTTTCCATTACCTTTTCCGTGCTGATCCTGATGACGGCACTGTTCATCGAAAAGCCGCTTCATTTTAACTCGTTCCCCACGGTTCTATTGCTGGCGACCATGATCCGCCTGGCGCTGAACTTGGCGTCGACCCGCCTGATTTTGGCCGAAGGTCATACGGGAACGGATGCCGCCGGCCAGGTCATCGAGGCCTTCGGCGGCTTTGTCATGCAGGACAATTTCGTCATCGGGATCATCGTTTTCGCAATCCTGGTGCTCGTCAACTTCATCGTCATCACCAAGGGTTCCGGCCGTATCGCCGAAGTGGCGGCACGCTTCACCCTGGACGCCATGCCCGGCAAGCAGATGGCGATCGACGCCGATTTGTCGTCGGGGCTGATCGACGAAGACGACGCCCGCGCCCGGCGAAAGGAACTGGAGGACGAAAGCACCTTCTTCGGCGCCATGGACGGCGCGTCCAAGTTCGTCCGCGGGGACGCCATTGCCGGCCTTCTGATCACCCTGATCAACGTGCTGGGCGGCATGATCATCGGCGTCGCCCAGAACGATCTGTCGTTTTCCGAAGCCGCCGACATGTACACCCGCCTGACCGTCGGCGACGGCCTGGTCAGCCAGATCCCGGCGCTGATCGTGTCAACCGCGGCCGGTATGATGGTGACCAAGGCGGGCATCACCGGCCCGACGGAAGCGACCCTGTTCCGGCAGCTCGGCGGCCAGCCCAAAACCCTGGGTATGTCGAGCTTCCTGCTGATCGGATTGGCAGCCATGCCCGGCATTCCGGCCTTTCCCTTCCTGCTACTGGCCTTTGTAACGGGGGCCATGGGCTTCATCGTGACGGCCCGCGACAAGCGCAAAGCCGAAGAAGAAATTCAGGCGCTGGAAGATTCCACACCGGAGCCGAGCAAGGCCGCGGAGGAGCCCATCGCGACGGCGCTGCGCATCGATTATCTGCGCCTGGAACTGGGTTATGGCCTGCTGTCGCTGATCAATTCGCCGCCCGAGAACGGCCAACGCCTGACCGACCAGATCAAGGCCCTGCGCCGCCAATTGGCGTCGGAAATGGGGTTCGTGATGCCGTCCGTGCGCATCCAGGACAACATGCAACTTCCCGCCAACACCTATGTCATCCGGGTCAAGGAGATCGAAACAGGGCGCGGCGACCTTCGGCCCAACATGTTGCTGGTCATGGACCCGCGGGGTGAGGAAATCACCCTGGCCGGGGAAAAGACCANGGAGCCGACCTTCGGCCTGCCGGCCATGTGGATCGAAGATTCCAACCGCGAAGAGGCCTTGTTCCGCGGTTATACGGTGGTTGATCCGGCGACGGTCGTGACCACCCATCTGACCGAGATCATCAAAGACAACATGGACGACCTGCTGAGCTATGCGGAAACGCAGAAGCTCTTGGACGAGCTCGACAAGGAACAGCAGAAGCTGGTCGAATCCATCATCCCCAGCACGATCTCTCTGGGCGGTCTGCAACGGACTCTCCAGAACCTGCTTGCCGAACGGGTATCGATCCGCGATCTGCCGACGATCCTGGAAGGCGTGGCAGAGGCCTGCGCCGGCACCCGCAACGTGATGATGATCACCGAACACGTTCGCGCCCGCCTGGCCCGGCAGATTTCCGATTCAAACGTCAACGATCAGGGCTTCATTCCCCTGGTTACCCTGTCGCCGCCGTGGGAGCAGGCCTTCGCCGAATCAATCGTCGGCCCCGAAGACGACAAGCAGCTTTCCATGGCGCCCTCGAAGCTTCAGGAATTCATCAGTGCCCTGCGCACCAATTTCGAACGGCAGGCGATGATGGGTGAAAGCCCCGTCCTGCTGACCAGCCCAGCCATTCGGCCTTATGTCCGTTCCATCGTGGAACGGTTCCGGCCGATGACCGTCGTGATGTCCCAGAATGAAATCCACCCCAAGGCCAAGATCAAGACCGTGGGGCAGGTGTAACGTACGGCAGAAAGCGACAGGAGAAACGATCATGCGGCTTCTCACATTCAAGGCAGCGAATCTGCGTCAGGCGATGACGCTCGTACGGCGCGAATTGGGCGATGAGGCCACCATCGTGTCGACCCAGACCAATCCGATCAGCGGCGAGGCGCGGATCGTCGCCGCCCGCCAACAGGATGCCAGCGATCCGCGCCTGGGCCATGTCGCCATGGCGCCGGAACCGCGGTTCGACCAGGTTCTGGAAACTCTGCTGCTGCACGGCGTGCCGATGAACCTGGCCGAGCGCCTGGCCCAGGCCGCCGCCGACATGGAACCACGCACGCCGATCGCCGCCCTGACCGGTACGCTTGCCCTTGATTTCAACTTCGCCCCCATCGACGTGACCGCCGACAGCCAGCGCCTGATCCTGGTCGGCCCGCCGGGGGCCGGCAAGACGCTGGCCCTGGTGAAGCTCGCGGCACGGGCGTTGATGGCCAAGCGATCCGTTCAGCTTCTGACCACCGACCTGAAACGGGCCGGCGCGGTCGAACAGCTGACCGCCTTCGCCAAGATCATGGGACAGGAAGTCTTCATCACCGAAACCGCCGATGAACTGGCCCAGTTCATGGCCCGCATTCCGAAACGGACCGTGGTCCTGATTGACTCGCCCGGGGTGAACCATCGTTCTCATACGGAAATGGACGAACTGTTCGATTTCGTCAACGCCGCCCCCGCCGAACCGGTACTGGTGCTCAACGCGGGCATGGATGCGCTGGAAGCATCCGATGTGGCCATGGCCTTCGGAGCCCTCGGCATCAAGCGCATGCTGATCACGCGCACGGATGCCGCCGGGCGCATGGGGGCCATTCTGGCCGCCATGGAAAGCGCCGGCTTGGCGCTTGCCGGCACTACCGGGTCGGCCGATCCCATCGACGGCTTCTTCCCGACAGGCGCGCCGGATCTGGCGGACCTGTTGTACGGCGAGGTTCTGAGCCTGAACGCCGCGCTTCCCATGCGCGACGAGGGCGCCGACGACCCGGATCTCGAAGAGCTGATTGACGACCACGAACGGATGATCAACGTCGCCCTTCCGGCCGAGGGCTGAGCCCCCGATCGCGGGCGGCCGCTGCACGATTAGGGGGCGCACCAATGTCGGAAATTTCCGCACCACCGCCGCCCTCGCCGGTGACGCCGACGGTCACCGCCCCCCAGCCGCCGCCGACGGCCATCACCCTGCCCCCGGCCCAAGCCCAGATTCCCGTGCCACAGGCAATCCTCGACGCCGCCCTCGGCGCCCGTTTCGACCTGCAAGTCGCCAATGTGACACCGCAAGGGCTCGCAACCCTTGAAGGCGTCGTCGGCAAGTTGCAATTGCAATTACAGGCCCTGCTGGACCTGAACCCCGGCGACAAGCTGACCCTTCAACTGAACGGCCGCGGGCCGCAGCTTCAATTCATCATTACCGCGATCAACGGCCAAAGCCCGGCCGCCGCATTACGCGCTGCAGCCCAATCTCTTCAGGCCGGCGCCCAGGCCACGACCGGCACGGCGGCGCTCAATCTGCCCCCCTTCGCAGAGGGCAACAGCCTGATCGCGACCCTGCTGCGCCCGGCATCCGGAATTCCGGCCCCCTTGTTGCCCGCCGTCCCGACCGGTTCCTCCGTACCCGGCGGCCCCGGGGGACAAGCCGGCTCGGCGCTTTTGGGACCCGCGGGGACCGGTCCCTTGGGCGGACAATCAACCCAACCCGGCGGACCGCTTTCCGGGACGACCGCCGCCCCCCAAGCCGGCGGTCCTTTCGGACCTAGCCCGGCAGGAACCGCCCCCTCTTCGACGCCTTCTCCGCAGGCGACGCCGCCCCAGACCCTGCCCGCCGGGACCCAGTTCACGGTTCAGCTTACCTCCCTGCAGCCCGCCCCGCCGGGCGGCGCCGCCGCCTTGACTCAAACCCAGGGCCCGACGCCGCCGCTCGCCGCCATGGGACAGACCCTGACCGGAATCGTCAGCGGCACACAAGCCGGCGGTCAGCCCATCGTCGAAACCCCGCTCGGCCCGATCGCCCTTGCCGGCGCCAACCCGCCGCCCGAAGGCGCACGGGTGGTGCTCACCGTAACCAGCGCGCCCCTGCCCCCGGCCCAGCCAGAACCGCTTCTCGACAACACCCAGTTGGCGCTCCGCCAGGCCTTGTTTCTTGATCGCCAATGGCCGGCCGCACAGGAACTTGTCGAAACCCTGGCCCAGGCCGCCCCCAACACGGCGCAGCATCTTCTGCACGCGGTCCTGCCGCGGCCGGACGGCAACATGACCGCGAACATCCTGTTTTTTCTTTCGGCCGTGCGGGGCGGCGATATCCGGGCGTGGCTGGGGGACAATACCGTGCGGGTGTTGCAACGGGTCAACCCGGGGCTATTGGGCCGCGTGCGCGACGACATGGGGCAGTTGTCCCGCCTCGCGGATGAGCCGACCACCGGTGACTGGCGTATCTTCATGATCCCCTTCCTGAACAGTGGACAGTTGGAACAAATCCGCCTGTTCACGCGTGCCCAAACCGAAGATGAAGACGACGAAGCGAGCGGGCCCGGCACCCGTTTCGTGGTCGACGTCACGCTGTCCAAGCTGGGCCACATTCAGTTGGACGGCCTTGTCGATACGGCGCATCGGCGGATGGACATGGTGGTGCGCACGGATTCACATCTGCCGCCGGACATGCGAAACGATATCCGCCATCTTTACGAGGTATCGAGCGAGATTACCGGGTACAAGGGCGGCGTCGGATTTCAGGCGCAACCCGCCAATTTTATTGATATCGAACCGCCCGCCCCGGCCAAGGGCGGCGTCGGGCTCGTCGTTTAGGGAGATTCCAACCATGGACCTGTGGCAGCGGCGGGCCGTCTTGGACCCCGTCCCCAATCCGGACCGCAACATCGATTTCGTATCCAGCCTAAGCGGCCGGTTGTCCGCTTTTGGCGGGACCGTCGATGTCGCATTGCGCTATGTGCCCGACGCATTGACCGTTTCGCCGGGCGCCTTCGCCGCCTACCTGCGGGCGCTGGAAGGCGGCGATTGGCCCTCCCACGAGAATCTGTCGACCACGATCCTCCAGGATGTCAGCAACGAACTGGTGCCGCGCTGGGTTCAGGTCGTCACCCGTCAGGAAAAAACGGGCGCGGCATCCGAACATAAGGTTCTGGTTGAGGACCGCCAGCCGCAATGGAACAACGCGGCCCTGCTGGCGCACCTTCATTCGCTTTCACTTTAGTCGGTATTCGGCGGATCAGCCTGTCGAGCGGACGGCCTTCTGGCGCACGGCCTGGCGGCGCGCCGATTGGCGGCGGTAGAGCTGCAGGCCCAGTTCGTCCAGTTCCGCCTGTTCCCGGCGCGCGTCTTCCAGCGCGATTTCGCGTCGGCGAATTTCGTCGGCAACCTGATACTTCTTCAGTTCCATATAGGCCTGGCTGAGGATGTCGCGGGCCTCCAGAATTTCACGCTCCTTGGCGCGGATTTTTTCATCCAAATGAGCGCGCCGATAACGGAACAGATTGTAATAGGCACCGAAGGTGATGCCCATGTCACCGGCGCCGGCAAGAGCCTGCTCCCGCTTCAATTCGGCCTCCAGATCGCGGACCCGTTGATCCAATTCATTCAGGTGGCGGATGTGCAGGCCGAGCTCGCGCCGCCGTTCATCGACGGTCCATTCGTGCAAGCGGATCAGGTTCTTCAGTCCGGCGGCCATGGTGTCCTGGTTTCTCCGTCAGATCCGCGTCATGCCGCCGGGGCGGCGTGTTCCGGTTCGGGAGCCGGCATTTCAAGTGTTTCCGCAAGCATTCGATAGCAGCTGTCGAGATCCGTGACATCGCCGATATCCTGGCTGAGGAAAGCCTCGATGGCGTCGTAATACTGGATCGCCTCGTCGACCTTGGGGTCCGAGCCGCGACGGTAGGCGCCCAGGCGGATCAGTTCGGCCATGTCTTCGTAGACGGACAAAAGCTGGCGCGCGCGGACAACCAGGGCGTTCTGCGCCTCCGTGTTGCAGGCCGGCATGGTTCGGGACACGCTGCGCAGAATGTTGATGGCGGGATAGCGGCCCCGTTCGGCAATGGCCCGGTCCAGCACGACATGGCCGTCCAGGATACCGCGCACGGCATCGGCCACGGGTTCGTTGTGGTCATCACCCTCGACCAGCACCGTGAACAGGCCGGTCACGTCGCCCTGCCCCGAACGGCCCGGCCCGGCCCGTTCCAACAGACGGGGCAGCAGGGCGAATACCGACGGCGTGTAGCCCTTGGAGGCCGGCGGTTCGCCCACGGCCAGGCTGATTTCACGCTGGGCCATGGCGACACGGGTGACGCTGTCCATCAGGCACAGCACGTTGGCGCCCTCGTCGCGGAAGAATTCGGACACGGCCATGGTCAGGAAGGCCGCCTGACGGCGCACCAGGGGCGGCTCGTCCGAGGTGGCAACGACGACGACGGAACGCTTCAGGCCTTCCTCACCCAGATGGTCCTCGATGAACTCCCGGGCCTCGCGGCCGCGCTCGCCGACCAACCCGATGACGCTGACTTCGGCATCCGTGTTGCGCGCCATCATCGACAGCAAAGTCGATTTACCGACGCCCGAGCCGGCGAAAATGCCAAGGCGCTGGCCCCGGCAACAGGTCAGGAAGGTGTTCATGGCGCGCACGCCGAGATCGACCTTGCCGCCCATGCGGGAGCGTTCATGGGCGGGCGGCGGCACCGTATGGATCGGATACGGGGTCGAACCCGTGGGCAGCGGCCCCTTGCCGTCAACCGGCCGGCCGAAGGCATCGATGACCCGGCCCAGCCAGGCATTGACGGGATAAATAACCGGTTCCGACTCGCCGACCTCGACCTTGCAGCCCATGCCGATACCGTCGACGGCACCAAACGGCATGACCAGCGCCTTGCCGTCGCGGAACCCGACGACCTCGCACGGAAGCTTACTGCCGCTCTTGGTGATGATGTCGCAATGGTCGGATACGGACACCGCGCCCTGCAGCCCTTCGACCTCGACCAGCAGGCCGACGACGTTGGCGACCCGGCCAAAGTAAACCTGACCGGTGTGCCGATCGACTTCATTCAGAATGTCGTTAACGAATGTGTACAAGCGCTTAGACCGCGAATCCGAATACCGTTTTTATTCACTAACCATACTATCACGGACAACGGTTGATGGAGTGTTAAGCCNCTGCNNAATAACGAAATATTCCNNNGNACAGNNCGTCAACTTGCGCCGATTCGCCNCGNAGGTTATGGTTAACNAAGGTTAATGCGTCCGNTTAAGGAGGCCGTTCATGCGTGTGCTGCTCGTCGAAGACGATCCCTCGACCCANAAAAGCNTCAANATGATGCTTGAATCGGCCAACATGGTNGTCGATACGACNGACCTNGGCGAGGANGGGNTGGAGATCGGAAAGCTCTACGACTACGACATCATCGTNCTCGACATCATGCTGCCGGANATGGACNGGTTCGAAGTCCTGCGCCGATTGCGNGATTCNCGGGTCAANACNCCNGTGCTGATCCTGTCNGGNCTGGGCGAGTCGGAAAGCAAGGTCAAGGGNNTNGGNCACGGCGCCGACGANTANCTGACCAANCCNTTCANCAAGGAAGANCTGATGGCCCGCATTCANGCCATCGTNCGNCGGTCNCAGGGCCATGCCCAATCGATCATCCAGACGGGGCGCCTGATGGTCAATCTGGACACCCGGACGGTCGAGGTCGATAGCCAGCCGATCCATCTGACCGGCAAGGAATACGGCATTCTCGAACTGCTCAGCCTGCGCAAGGGCACGACCCTGACCAAGGAGATGTTTCTCAACCATCTCTACAACGGCATGGACGAGCCCGAATTGAAGATCATCGACGTGTTTATCTGCAAGCTGCGGAAGAAGCTGTCGACGGCGACCGGCGGCGAGAATTACATCGAAACGGTCTGGGGACGCGGCTACGTGCTGCGCGATCCCGACGAACAGGCCGAAGCCGCCTGATCTCGCGTCCCATTGGCTGACATTGCAAACGGCTCGTCACTTCAGTGGCGGGCCGTTTTTGCGTTTACG
>PALN01000006.1 GCA_002706405.1 Rhodospirillaceae bacterium
ACGGGCTTGAACACATAGGCGGAGCCGGCCAACGCGAACCAGCCGATGGCGGCGATGGACAGGCCCGATTCCCGCAGCCAGGCCGACAGGGTGGAAAACACCAGGAGATAGGGCAGGCCGCTGGAAAATCCCAGGAACAGCTGGATCAGCGCCGGGCGGCGGACATGGCCCTTGAGGGCGTCGGCCCATCCGGGACGCAGGGCCCGGTTCACGGCGTTAGGTCCTTGCCCCGCACGCGGCGGCGCTCAGCCGACGGGTTCGAACTTGCCTTGGGCGCCGTCGTAAACGGACAGCTTCGCCTCGGCGATGTCGATGTACCAACCGTGAAGTTGCAGTTCGCCGGACTCGACCCGTTCACGGACCCAGGGAAAGGTCGTCAGGTTTTCGAGCGAGACCAGCACCGCGTTCTGTTCGCACACCCGGGTGCGGGTCGCCTCGTCGGCGCCGGCCATGGTCGCCAGCACGCGGCGATGGGCGGCGGCCAGCATGGAGACCCAATGGGTGACGAAGGTGAATTGCCCGCCGTCCGTGTCCGCGTTCATCATCGCCTTGACCCCGCCGCAGTGGGCATGGCCCAGCACGATGACGTGCTTCACGTTCAGGCCCAGCACGGCGAACTCGAGAGCCGCCGAGGTGCCGTGAAACTTGCCGTCTTCTTCCAGCGGCGGCACCAGATTGGCGACGTTGCGGATCATGAACAGATCGCCCGGATCAGTCTGGAACAGGGTCGCGGGTTCGACCCGGGAGTCCGAGCACGCGATGACCGCGACCTGAGGCCGCTGGCCCTGGGCGACCAGTTCCTGGATCAGGGGTTTGGATTCTTCGAACGCCCCGGTGCGAAACCGGCGGTATCCATCAAGAAGTTTTTCTACGCCGGTCGTCATCTGCGAAGGGGTCCTTGCTACCCTTAGGCGGATTCTGCCTCGCGGCGTCTTTCCGCCTTCTTGCGTTCGTTGGGATCGAGGATCGCCTTGCGCAGGCGGATGGACTTGGGCGTCACCTCGACCCGTTCGTCATCGTCGATGTAGCTGATCGCTTGCTCCAAGGTCAACCTTCGGGGCGGCGTCAGGCGGATCGCGTCGTCCTTGCCGGAGGCCCGCATGTTGGTCAGCTGCTTGGCTTTCATCGGGTTGACTTCGAGGTCGTTGGGCCGCGCGTTTTCGCCGATGATCATGCCTTCGTAGACGGCTTCGCCGGCGCCGATGAACATGAAGCCGCGTTCTTCCAGGTTGGCCAGGGCAAAGGCCACGCTTTGGCCGCCGGCGTTGGAGATCAGCACGCCGCTGCGTCGGCCCGGCACGTTGCCGCGGAACGGACCGTAGGCGTGGAACAGGCGGCTCATCACGCCGGTGCCGCGGGTTTCCGTCATGAAGTCGCCGTGATAGCCGATCAGGCCCCGGGTCGGGACATGGAATTCAAGGCGCACCTTGCCGCCGCCACTGGGCCGCATGGCCAGAAGCTCGCCCTTGCGCAGGCTTAAGGATTCCACGACGGTGCCGGAATATTCCTCGTCCACGTCGATGACCACTTCCTCGATCGGCTCTTCGCGCTGGCCCGTGTCCGGGTTGTTGCGGTAAAGCACGCGCGGGCGCGAGATCGACAGCTCGAAGCCTTCGCGGCGCATCTGTTCGATCAGCACGCCGAGCTGCAGTTCGCCGCGACCGGCCACGTCGAAGGCGTTGTCGTCGGGCGTTTCGGTAATGCGGATGGCGACGTTGCCTTCGGCCTCGCGGTCCAGGCGGTTGCGGATCACCCGCGACTGCACCTTGTCGCCGTCCTTGCCGGCGAGCGGCGAATCGTTGATGGAGAACGTGACCGACAGGGTCGGCGGATCGACCGGCTGGGCGGCCAACGGTTCCTTGACCTGCGGATCACACAGCGTGTCGGCGACGGTCGCCTTGGCCAAGCCGGCGATGGCAACGATGTCGCCCGCTTCGGCGCGGTCCACGGGCTGACGCTTGAGATCGCGGAATACCAGAATCTTGGACACCCGGCCCTGTTCGACCAGCTTGCCGTCGCGGTTGAGCGCCTTGATCGGCATGTTGGCTTCGACCACGCCGGACTGGATGCGCCCGGTCAGGATGCGGCCCAGGTAGGGGTCGGCCTCCAAGGTCGTCGCCAGAATGGTGAAGGGGGCGTCGACCGCGCCCACATCCGGGGACGGCACATGGTCGGTGATCATCTTGAACAGCGGCGTCAGGCCGTCTTCGTTGGCATCGGGGCTGAGCCCGGCCCAGCCGTTGCGGCCCGAGGCATAGAGCAGCGGGAAATCGAGCTGCGCGTCATTGGCTTCGAGTGCTGCGAACAGGTCGAAGACCTCTTCGTGCACTTCGTCGATGCGCGCGTCGGGACGGTCGACCTTGTTGATGACGACGATCGGGCGCAGACCCAATTTCAGCGCCTTGCCGAGCACGAACTTGGTCTGCGGCATCGGGCCTTCGGCCGCGTCGACCAGCAGCACGACGCCGTCGACCATGCCGAGGATGCGCTCCACCTCGCCGCCGAAGTCGGCGTGGCCGGGCGTGTCGACGATGTTGATGCGGAACTCATCCCATTCCACCGACGTGCATTTCGCCAGGATGGTGATGCCGCGTTCCCTTTCCAGGTCGCCGGAATCGAGGGCGCGCTCGGCCACCGCCTGGTTCGCGCGGAAGGCGCCGGACTGGCGCAAAAGCCCGTCGACGAGCGTGGTTTTGCCATGGTCGACGTGGGCGATGATGGCGATGTTTCGGAGCAGGGTCCGGGTCATGAGATCAGGTCGCTTCTAAATAGGGTAAGGGATACGCAGCGTTGCGCTGGCCGCTATATAAGGCCAGAAGCCCCAATACGCCAGAAAATGCTGCACTGCGGCGTTAGTCGGCGGCATCCCAGTTGCGCAGCTTGAGCGCGAGGGCGGCCTTGAGATCCGTCTCCGGACGGGCGCCGATCTGGGCGATGACCTCGGCGGCGGCGATGCCGCCCATGCGGGCACAGGCCGCCAGATCTTCGTCCCGGGTATAGCCGTAAAGGAAGCCCGCGGCATAGGCGTCACCGGCGCCGGTGGTGTCGATGACCTGGGTCACGGGGGCGGCCTTGACCGCCTCCACGCCGGCGGCGCTGACCACGACGGAACCTTTTTCCGAGCGCGTCAGGGCCGCCACCTTGCAGTGGCCCTTGACCTTTTCCACGGCCGCATCGAAGTCGTCGACCTGATAGAGCGCCATGATTTCGGCCTCATTGGCGAACAGGATGTCGACATGGCCTTCGATCAGGTCCAGGAAATCGGCGCGGTGGCGGTCGACGCAGAAGGGGTCGCTGAGAGACAGCGAAACCTCGCGCCCGGCGGCGCGGGCGGCCTGGGCGGCGGTGCGGAAGGCCGCTTTGGCGTCTTCCGGGTCCCACAGATAGCCTTCCAGATAGGTCACCTTGGCGGCCTTGATGACCTCCAGGTCGACATCGGCCGGCTTCAGATGAATGCTCGCCCCCAGATAGGTCAGCATGGTGCGCTGAGCATCGGGCGTGACCAGGACCAGGCAATTGGCCGTGGCCGGACCGTCTTCCGCCGGGGCGGTGTCGAAATGCACGCCCAGAGACTGGATGTCGTGGGCGAAGATGCGCCCAAAGGCGTCGTTCCTGACCTTGCCGGCGAAGGCGCATTTGGCGCCCAGTCCGGCCATCACCGCGATGGTGTTGGCGGCGGACCCGCCGGAGCATTCGATGGCCGGTCCGGCCTTGTCATAGACCTTGGCGGCCTGCGCCTCGTCGACCAGGGTCATGGCCCCTTTGGCCAGGCCCTGCTGGTCCAGGAAGGCGTCATCGGTCTGGGTCAAAACGTCGACGATGGCGTTGCCGATACCGACAACGTCGAAACGGGAATTGGTCATGAAAGCCTCTTTAACTCTTTCCGCCCGGGCGGCGCCGCGATTGCGGCGGGCCATATCCCTGGGCGCTGGTTGGGCGCGGAGTATAACGATGACGACCACGGCGTCTACCCTACCCTCATGTATGGGGATCAGGTATGGGCCCCGCGCATGGGCCGGCGGCCTTGCCAGGTTCGGGCTTGGAGGCCTTGCGGCCAGGGGCCGGGCCAGCGTAAAACCGGACCTCATCCGCACCGCCGTGACCCGGCCCGGAAACAGGACAACGCAGTTCCATGATTGATGCCCTCGTCAAAGGCGTCCAGCAACTGGGCGACAAGAAAACCCAGAAACCCTTGTGGATTTCCATCGCCGTGGCCTTGGGCGTGTTCGTCCTGCTGTGGACGACCTCGGGCGCGCTCATCAAATACACGGCCGTGTTCGATATCGGCTGGCTGGAAACCATTGCCGACGGGCTGGGCTGGGCCTTGGTGCTGGTCCTGACCTGGGCCTTGTTCCCCGGCGTCGTGTCGGCCGTGGTCACTTTGTTCCTGGATCAGATCGCAGCCTCGGTCGAGGCCCGCCACTACCCGGACCTGGGCCCGGCCGAAGGTCAGGCGGTCAGCGAACAGATCATCGCCGCCCTGCGCTTTCTCGGCGTCATGGTGACCCTCAACCTGGTGATCCTGCCGACCCTGCTGATGGGGCCGGTCTATCCGGTGCTGTTCTATTGCGTGAACGGCTACCTGCTGGGCCGCGAGTATTTCGAAATGGTCGCCGCCCGGCGCGTCGATCTGAAAAGCACCCTGCGGCTGCGCCAAGCCCACGGCGGGCAAATGTTCCTGACCGGGGTCGCCATTGCCTTTCTTTTGACAATTCCCGTGGTCAATCTTCTGACCCCGGTGATCGCCACCGCGGCCATGGTTCACCAGTTCGAAAAATGGCGGCGGCGGGACAACCGGGGACAATCGGCGGGGACCGGCAGCGGCCCCGCGCAAGGCACCGATCTGACCCGCCCGGCCGCCAACTCAATGCTGGACGGATCAGGGCCCAAGGCGTAAGTAATTGGCTATGTTTGGGAAGAAAAAGGGTGACCCGACCGCACCGGCCCCGGTCGCCCAAAAGGAAACTGACGTGAGCGACGAAACAAAAGACAACGACGGGGACCTCTCTGCACCACCCCTGAAGCCATTTTCCCGCAAGGGCTCCCACGCGCCCAAACCGCCCACGTCGTCGGGCATGTCGTCCGAGATGCACCGCCGTCCGCCGGAAGTGCCGACCTCGGCACGGCGAATCGACCGCGCGCGCTCGCTTGATGCCGGCTCCGATCAGAAACGCCTGATCGTCGGCCGCGATATTTCCCTGACCGGCGAGATCACCTCCTGCGACCGCTTGGTCGTCGAAGGCCAGGTCGAGGTCACCCTGCCGACCGCGCGCCTGATCGAAGTCGCCCCCACGGGCGTGTTCAAGGGCAATGCCGATGTCGAGGAAGCCGATATTTCCGGCCGTTTCGAAGGCGAACTGATTGCCCGCGGGCGCTTGGTCGTCCGCGCCGGCGGCCGCGTCCAGGGCAAGATCCGCTATGGCCGGATCGTCATCGAGCAAGGTGGCGAGATTTCCGGCGACATGCAGACCCTCGACGAGGGCGAATAGGCCCGGTGGCTCGTCCGCGCCACCTGAGGTTTTCCGCTCCCCTGATTCTCGGCCTGTTTCTGGCCGGCTGCGCCGGTGACGGCCTGATGCCCGCCGAGCCGGCGGCGCCGGTCGTGGCCGCCGTCACGGCGCAACCCAAGATCACGGCCCCGCCGCCCTTGCCCCCCATTTCCGCCCAGGCGGTTCTCGGCTATTCCCGCCCGGACCTGGTCGCCACCTTCGGCGCCCCGGCCTTCAGCCGCGTCGACAAGGGCGCCGAAATTCTGCGTTTCCGGGGCGAGGGCTGCGTGCTCGACGTGTTCCTGTACAAGGACGCCAAGGACGCCGCCGCCCGGGTCGCCCATTTCGAAGCCCGCGACGAGGCCGGAAAGGCGGCGGACCGCCAAGCCTGCGTCAACAGGACGCCGCGCGCCCGGGGCTAGTCCCCCGGCGGGTACTTAAACTGTCTTTCCCTTGAAACGGCACAGATCGGCAACGACGCAATCCTGGCAGTCGGGCTTGCGCGCCTTGCACACGTAGCGCCCGTGCAGGATCAGCCAGTGATGGGCATGGCGCAGGTAGGCCGGCGGCGTCACCTTCAGCAGTTTTTTCTCGACCGCGAGCGGCGTCTTGCCGGGCGCGATTCCGGTGCGGTTGCCGATCCGGAACAGGTGGGTGTCGACGGCGATGGTCGGCTCGCCGAAGGCGATGTTGCGCACCACGTTGGCGGTCTTGCGCCCGACGCCGGGCAGGGCTTCCAGGGCTTCCTGGTCGTTGGGCACGACCGAGCCGTGCCGTTCGATCAGGATGTTGGACAACTTGTAGACGTTGGCCGCCTTGTTTCGGTACAGGCCGATCGTCTTCACGTAGTCGCGGATTTTCGCCTCACCCAGGGCGGCCATCTTTTCCGGCGTGTCGGCGACCTTGAACAAGGGGCCCGTCGCCTTGTTGACCCCGACGTCCGTGGCCTGGGCCGACAACACCACCGCGACCAGCAGGGTGAACGGGTTGACCCAGTCCAGCTCTCCCTTGGGTTCCGGGTTCTGGGCCTGAAGGCGGCGGTAAAATTCTTCGACGTCGGCTTTTTTCATGACGCGCCTAGAGTAGGAATAATCTTGTCCAAGTAAAGCAGGGACGCGATCATGGGACCCATGAGCACGATCGATATCGCATATGACCGTACGGATGATCCGGACGCCTGCCTGTTCCGCACGGAACTGAGGCCCCATCGCTCGAGCACGCTGAAGGGCGTGCATATCTTCATGTGGGTGCTGGCCGTGTTCTGGGTGCCGCTGTCCGTGCTGTTCATCATGATCGGCGCCTGGCCGGTGTTTCCCTTCATGGGGGTCGAGATTTTATTGCTCTATGGCCTGCTGCGCCTGAATCTCCGGCGCGGGACCGAGGTCGAGACCATCGCCGTCACGGCGCGGGAGCTGAGCGTCGAGCGCGTCACCCATTGGGGCCGCCATCATCGCTGGGCCTTTCAGCCGCAATGGCTGCAGGTGCTGGTCGATGAAACCCGCGGCCGGGGCTCGCGCCTGTTGCTGCGCTCCCACGGGCGGTCCCTGGCGATCGGCCGGTTTCTCACGCTGGAGGAAAAGACCAGCGTCGCCAATCAGCTGAAACAGGTGTTGGCCGACCTGCGCAAGCCGGCGCTGGGAACCTAGCCCGGGTTCCGTTCAGGCAAGGCCCAGAACATCCCGCATGGAATACAGGCCCGGCGCCCGGCCGTCGCACCACAGGGCGGCGCGCACCGCACCACGGGCGAAGATCTCGCGCGAGGCGGCCCGATGGGTCAGCTCGATGCGCTCCGACGGCCCGGCGAAAATCACCGTATGGTCGCCGACCACGTCGCCGCCGCGCAGGGTGGCATAGCCGATGGCCTGATCGGGGCGCGGGCCGGTATGGCCTTCGCGCGACAGCACCGCGTTGGCGTCATGGTCGATGCCGCGGCCTTCGGCGGCGGCCTTGCCCAGCATCAAGGCCGTGCCCGACGGCGCGTCGATCTTGTGCTTGTGATGCATTTCCACGACCTCGATGTCGTAATCGGGGCCAAGAAGGTCAGCCGCCTGACGGGCCAGGCCGACCAGAAGGTTCACGCCCAAGGACATGTTGCCCGCCTGCACGACGGCGGCCTTTTCCGCCGCCCCCTCGACGACCGATTGCTGATCGGCCGACAGGCCCGTGGTGCCGATGACCATGGCCGTGCCCGTATCGAAGGCGCAGGCCGCGTGGCCCGCCGTCGCCGCCGGCACCGTGAAGTCGATGACCACGTCGGAAGCTTCGAACAGGGCGTGGGCGTCGTCCATGACCACGGCCCCCACGGCCTCCGGCCCGACCAGCAAGCCTAAATCCTGACCGATGAAGGGGCTGCCCGGCTGCTCCGTGCCGCCGGCAAGCGTCGCGCCCTCGGTCGCCATCACGGTTTCGATCAGCATGCGCCCCATGCGCCCGCCGCAACCGACAATTCCGATGTTCATGAACTCAATCCTCGTGATCTACGTTGACGAGGAATCTATGGGTCGGTCCCTTGAAGTGAAAGCAAAAAACTTTCTTCTCCGTGTCCTTTGCGCCGCCTCTGTGTTCTCTGTGTCCCATTAATCAGCCGGGCCCAGGCCACGACCGTGCCGGGCGAGACGATGAAAGAATGGCTGGGGAGGGCACGGAGGAGCGCAGAGGTCACAGAGCGGTCGGAGACGGCCCGAACCGTCGAAGACCGACCGGCTTAGTCCTTCAGGTCTTCCCAGATTTCCTTGACCTTGTCGAAGAAGCCCGTCGATTGCGGGCTCTGGGTCTTGGTGTCGCCGACCTTGTCGAACTCCTTGAGAAGTTCCTTCTGCTTGTCCGTCAGGTTCTGCGGCGTTTCGACGGTGACCTGGATGAACATGTCGCCGCGCGACTTCGAACGCATGACCGACATACCCTTGCCCGCGAGGCGCAACTGGTGGCCCGTGGGCGTGCCGGCGGGAATGGTCACCCGCGCCCGCTTGCCGTCGATGGTCGGGACCTCGACCTGGCCGCCCAGGGCCGCCGTGGTCATGGGGATGGGCACGCGGCAATGGATGTCGGCGCCGTCGCGATGGAAGAAGCGGTGCGGGCGGATGCCCAGAAACAGATACAGATCGCCCGGGGGCGCGCCCCGCAGGCCGGCCTCGCCCTCGCCCGCCAGGCGGATGCGGGTGCCGTCCTCGACCCCGGCGGGAATGGTCACCGACAGGGTCTTTTCCTTGTGCACGCGCCCAGCCCCGCCGCAGGTGCGGCAGGGATCCTTGATCACCGTGCCCCGGCCCTGACAGGCCGGACAGGTGCGTTCCACCGTGAAGAAGCCCGATTGCGAGCGCACACGCCCCGCCCCGCCGCAGGTGCCGCAGGTGATGGGAGCGGCGGCGTCCTCGGCCCCCGTGCCCTTGCAGGGCTCGCAGGCCACGGAGGTGGGAACGCGAATTTCCGCCTTCTTGCCGTTGAAGGCGTCTTCCAGCGACAATTCCATGTTGTAGCGCAGGTCGGCGCCGTGGCCGCCGGCATGACCGCCGCGTCCGCCGCGCTGACCGCCCATGAACTCGCCGAACATTTCCTCGAAAATGTCGCCGAAGCCGGAAAAGCCCTGGCCGCCCGGATCGAAGCCGCCGCCACCGCCGCCGCCCTGTTCAAAGGCGGCATGGCCGAAGCGGTCGTAGGCCGCGCGCTTTTCCCCGTCCTTCAGAACTTCGTAAGCCTCGTTCAGTTCCTTGAACTTCTTCTCGGCTTCCTTGTCGTCGGGATTGCGGTCGGGATGGTATTTCATGGCGAGCTTGCGGTAAGCCGATTTCAGCTCACCGTCGTCGGCGTCCTTGTCGACGCCGAGAACCTCGTAGTAATCGCGCTTGTCAGCCATGGTCGGGTCCCCTACCGGACATGGGCACAAAGGCAACCGGATCCAGGGCCGCGGCGGATGAAGTCATTACGTCTCACCCGCCGACGGCCCGTTTGGATCAGTCGTCCTTGCCGCCCTTCTTGCCCTTGGGGGCGTCGTCGGCGTCCGGATTGACTTCCTCGAAGTCGGCGTCAACCACGGTCGCGTCTTCGGACTTGGCGTCACCGTCGGCATCGCCGTCGGTCGCGGCCGCGTCATCCGCGCCTTCTTCCTGGGCCGCCTTGTACATGGCTTCACCCAGTTTCATGGAAGCCTGCGAGAGGGCTTCGCACTTGGCGTTGATGGCCTCGGCGTCGTCGCCTTCCTTGGCTTCCTTCAGCTCCTCGACGGCGGCTTCGATGGCCGACTTGTCGTCCGCGCCGATCTTGTCGCCGTATTCCGCGAGGTTCTTTTCCGCCGAATGGATCAGGGTGTCCGCCGTGTTCTTGGCTTCGACCAGGGCGCGGCGCTGCTTGTCGTCGTCGGCATGGGCCTCGGCTTCCTGGACCATGCGTTCGATGTCGTCATCGGACAGACCGCCCGAGGCCTGAATGCGGATCTGCTGTTCCTTGTTGGTCGCCTTGTCCTTGGCCGACACGTTGACGATGCCGTTGGCGTCGATGTCGAAGGTGACCTCGATCTGCGGCATGCCGCGCGGAGCCGGCGGAATGCCCATCAGGTCGAACTGACCCAACAACTTGTTGTCGGCGGCCATTTCCCGTTCGCCCTGGAACACGCGGATGGTCACGGCCCCCTGGTTGTCTTCGGCGGTCGAGAAGGTCTGGCTTTTGCGGGTCGGGATCGTGGTGTTGCGGTCGATAAGGCGCGTGAACACGCCGCCCAGCGTTTCGATGCCGAGCGACAGCGGCGTCACGTCGAGCAGCAGGACGTCCTTCACGTCACCCTTCAGCACGCCGCCCTGAATGGCGGCGCCGATGGCGACCACTTCGTCCGGGTTGACGCCCTTGTGGGGCTCGCGGCCGAAGAATTCCTTCACGATCTTGTTGACCAGGGGCATGCGCGTCATGCCGCCGACCAGGATGACCTCGTCGATTTCCGATGCCTTGAGGCCGGCATCCTTGAGCGCCTTCTTGCAGGGCTCGACGGTGCGTTCGACCAGATCCTCGACCAGGGCTTCCAGCTTGGCGCGGGTCAGCTTGATGTTGAGGTGCTTGGGCCCGGAGGCGTCGGCCGTGATGAACGGCAGGTTGACTTCGGTCTGGGTCGTGGACGACAGCTCGATCTTGGCCTTTTCGCCGGCTTCCTTCAGGCGCTGAAGGGCCAGACGGTCTTCGCGCAGGTCGATGCCGTTTTCCTTTTTGAATTCGTCGGCAAGGTAGTCGACGATGCGGTGGTCGAAGTCTTCACCGCCCAGGAAGGTGTCGCCGTTGGTCGATTTGACCTCGAACACGCCGTCGCCGATTTCCAGGACCGAGACGTCGAAGGTCCCGCCGCCAAGGTCATAGACCGCGATGACGCCGTTTTCTTTTTTCTCAAGCCCGTAGGCGAGGGCGGCGGCCGTCGGTTCGTTGATGATGCGCAGCACCTCGAGCCCGGCGATCTTGCCGGCGTCCTTGGTGGCCTGGCGCTGGCTGTCGTTGAAGTAGGCCGGCACGGTGATGACGGCCTGGGACACGGTTTCGCCGAGATAGCTCTCCGCCGTTTCCTTCATCTTCTGCAGGATGAAGGCGGACACCTGGCTGGGGCTGTATTTCGAATCGTCGATTTCGACCCAGGCATCGCCGTTGTCGCCTTTGACGATTTTGTAGGGAACCTGTTTCTTGTCCTTGGCCACCATCTTGTCGTCGTAACGGCGCCCGATCAGGCGCTTGATGGCGAACAGGGTGTTTTCCGGATTGGTCACCGCCTGGCGCTTGGCCGGCAGGCCCGTGAGACGCTCGCCCCCGTCCGAGAACGCGACCATGGAGGGCGTGGTGCGGGCCCCTTCCGCGTTTTCGATCACCTTGACGTCCTTGCCGTCCATCACGGCGACGCAGGAGTTCGTGGTGCCCAAATCGATACCAATAACCTTACTCATGTGCTCAGTCCTTTTCCTTTCGGCAAACCGTCCCGGGGCCCGATTGCGGCGCCCGCCTGCGGCTTCCATCAATGTTTCAGGTGCTGCTTAACCCATGCCCGGCCGGATGAAAAGTTCCCATCCGATAATCTTAGAAACCAGTCTACAAGGCCCAGGGTTAACAGGCTCCTGCCAAAACCGCATCAAAGACCTTTGCGGCTCGCGGGTTATATAAGCGGGCGTGATCCAGCCCGCAACCCGGCCGGCCGGCAAAAAGTTGCCGAAACGGCCCGGCTTTCCACGGGTTTTCTACAGTTCCTCGTTGACCTGGCCGCCGGCACCGCCGGCACCCTTTTCATACGCCTTGTTGCCGTCCTTGCCGTCGCCGCCCGCCGGCGCCGCGTCCTCGGCCGCGGCCGCCACGGGCTCCGGCTTGGGTCCGCCCTTGGTTACGCCGACCTTGGCCGGGCGCAGCAGACGGTCGTTCAGCATGTATCCGGCCTCGATGACCTGGGCCACCGTGCCCTGGGGCTGCGACGGATCGGGGACTTCGAACAGGGCCTCATGGGCGTTGGAATCGAAACGCTGGCCCAGGGGGTCAAGGCGCTTGATGCCGCTGCGCTCCAGCACGGAGAGCAACTCCCGCTCCGTCATCTCGACCCCGGTCATCAGGGTTTCCACGACCTCGGACGACTTGCGCGCCTCGGCGTCGACACTGTCGAGAGCGCGGCGCAGGTTGTCGCCCACGGACAGGATTTCCCGGGCGAAGGACGTGATGGCGTATTTCGTGGCGTCCTGCTTGTCGCGCTCGGCGCGGCGGCGCACGTTTTCCGCTTCGGCCAGGGCGCGCAGCGTGCGGTCGTTGGCTTCCGCGACCTGGGCCTCCAGCTCGGCGATGCGCTGGGCCGGGTCCGCCACGCCCGCATCGGCCGCGTCGGCCGTCATGGACGGGATCGGCGGCTCGCCTTCCGGCGCCGCGTCGGACGCCGCGGCGGCCTCGGGGGCCTCGGGCTGCGCGTCTTCGGGCGCGGTGTCTGGGGTGTGCTCGGGGTTGGTGTCGGACATCTTCGTTCCTTCAGGGTGTTCCTTGCGGTTGGGATTCTGACCGCGCCGGGACCGGATCAGCGGCGGCGGTCGGCGCCGATATAGCCGCCGATCAGATCGGCGGTGTAATCGACCATGGGGATGATACGGGAATAGTTCATGCGCGTCGGACCGATGACGCCGACGGCGCCGATGATCTGTTGCTGCTCGTTGCGATAGCTGCGCACGACCATGGCGCAGCCGGATACGTTAAACAGGGTGTTGTCGGCGCCGATGAAGATCTGCACCCCGTCGGCGCGATCGGCCATGGAGAGAATTTTCAGCATCTGCTCCTTGGTTTCGAGGGCCGAGAACAGACTGCGGATGCGCTCCAGGTCGGTGACCAGATTGACGTCTTCCAGCAGATGGGCCTGGCCGCGCACGATCAGCGAGCCGCCGGGCCCGGTATCGCCGCCGGCCCAGGTCGCGAGCCCGCCTTCGACCAGACGCGCGGTCAGCTCGTCAAGCTGCGCGCGCTGGCTTTCCAGCTCGTTCATGATGCCGTCATAGGCGTCGGAGATGCTGCGCCCGACCAGTTTGGCCGACAGGTAGTTGGTCGCCTGCACCAGGGCCGAGGCCGGCAGGTCCGCCGGGATTTCCATGATGCGGTTTTCGACCACGCCCGATTCCGTGACCAGAATGACCAGGGCCCGACCCGGGCTGAGGTGCACGAATTCGATATGCTTCAAGGGGCTTTCGGTCTTGGGCGCCAACACCAGGGACGCGCAATGGGCGAGCCCCGACAGGGTCTGCGTCGCCTGCGCCAGCAATCCCTCGACGGAATTGGCGGTGCCGGCGCACTGGCTTTTGATGGAGGCGCGCTCGGCCTCGGTCAGGTTGCCGACCTCGAGCAGACCGTCGACGTAAAGCCGCAAACCCGTTTCCGTCGGCAGGCGCCCGGCCGAGGTATGGGGCGAGAACAGCAGGCCCATGTCCTCGAGATCGGCCATGACGTTGCGCACCGTCGCCGGCGACAGGGTCACCGGCAGGCGGCGGGCCAGGGTGCGCGAGCCCACGGGCTCGCCGGTCTCGACGAAGCTTTCGACGATTTCCCGGAAAATCTGGCGCGAACGGTCGTTCAGTTCTTCAATCAAGGCAGTTCCTCGATCATGGCCATGGCTTGGTCAGCGGTCGGATCAGGGTCGCGGACGTTGGGTGACGGTAAAATTCAGGCTTGCGCGGAATTTAGTCGTCGGACCGCCCGAGCGCAATGGGGGGCGGGCCAAGAGCCGATCCGGCGCCCCCGCAAACGACCCATAACCAATTGCCGGGTTTACCGGCGCCCCCGGCGGGGCTAGGGTCACGCCGAACAGACCATCTTCGGGGGGAATTTATATATGAGACCATCGGGCCGCGCCGCAGATCAGTTGCGCGACATCGTGCTGGAGCCGGGATACGCCAAGTATGCCGAAGGATCGTGCATGGCGCGGTTCGGCGAAACCCACGTGCTCTGCGCCGCCACGGTGGAGGAACGGGTGCCCGGTTGGATGCGCGATTCCGGCAAGGGCTGGGTCACGGCGGAATACGGCATGCTGCCGCGCTCGACCCACAGCCGCACCAACCGCGAAGCCGCGCGCGGCGGCCAATCGGGCCGCACCCAGGAAATTCAGCGCCTGATCGGCCGCTCCCTGCGCGCGGTCACCGATCTCAAGGCCATGGGCGAAATTCAGGTCCGCCTGGACTGCGACGTGATCCAGGCCGACGGCGGCACCCGCACGGCCGCCATCACCGGCTCCTACGTGGCGCTGCATCTGGCGTTTCAGCGCTGCGTCGACCTGGGCCTGATGAAGGCCGTTCCGCTGACCGACCAGGTCGCCGCGGTGTCCTGCGGCATCTTCAAGGACAACGAGGTCCTGGATCTGGATTACGCCGAGGATTCGTCGGCCCAGGCGGACGCCAACTTCGTGTTCACGGGCCGCGGCGGGATCGTGGAAATCCAGGGCACGGCCGAGGACGCGCCGTTTTCGCCCGAGCAGTTCGACAGTCTGATGGCGTTGGCGCGCAAAGGCATCGATGAACTATGCCAAGCGCAACGCCAGGCCATCGGGTTGGAGTAGGCGCCATGGCCCGGGTGTTCACGGAAGACCGACTGGTCATCGCCACCCACAACCCGGGCAAGCTGCGCGAAATCGCAGATTTGCTGGCCCCGTTCGGAATCGACGTTGTCTCCGCCGGCGACCTCGGCTTGGCCGAACCGGTCGAGGACGGCGACAGCTTCAAGGCCAATGCCCTGATCAAGGCGCGGGCGGCCGCCGATGCCGCCGGCCTGCCGGCCCTGGCCGACGATTCGGGCTTGGCGGTCGACGCCCTGGGCGGGGCCCCCGGCATTCATTCGGCGCGCTGGGCGGGACCCGAAAAGGATTTCAACGAGGCCATGGCGCGGGTTTGGGAATTGGTCCTGGAATCCGAAGATCGGCGGGCGCATTTCGTCTGCGCCCTGGCCCTGGCTTGGCCCGCCACCGACAATAATCCCGGCCATTCGGAAGTGTTCGAAGGCCGGGTCGACGGCGACATCATCTGGCCGCCCACGGGCGACAAGGGCTTCGGCTACGATCCGATCTTCCTGCCCGACGGCAGCGACCGGACCTTCGGCGAGATGATGTCGGCGGAAAAACACGCCTGGAAGCCCGGCCAGCCGACCGCCATGTCGCACCGGGCGCGGGCCTTCCAGAAATTCGCGCGCGACGCACTCGGAGTCGAATGACGATCCATTCCCGCCCAGGCCGTGACGTTCTCGCCTTCGAGCCGCAATCGCGCGCGCCGGGGTTCGGCGTCTATGTGCATTGGCCGTTCTGCGCGGCCAAATGCCCGTATTGCGACTTCAACAGCCATGTCCGCCACAAGCCGGTGGACCAGGAGCGCTATGCGGCGGCTTTCGAGCGGGAACTGGCCGAGATGGCCCGCCGCTCGGCGGGTGAGACGGTCACCTCGGTCTTCCTCGGCGGTGGTACGCCGTCGCTGATGGAGCCGGCGACGGTCGGCCGGATCCTCGATGCCGTGGCCGCCAACTGGACGATCGCCGACGGCGCCGAGATCACGCTGGAGGCCAATCCGTCGAGCGTCGAGGCGGAGCGGTTCCGCGGCTATCGCGAGGCCGGCGTCAACCGGGTGTCGCTCGGCGTGCAGGCCTTGAACGACCGCGACCTTCGGCTTCTCGGCCGGCTGCACAGCGTCGACCAGGCGCTGCACGCCATCGGCCTTGCCCGCGAGATCTTCCCGCGCCTGTCCTTCGACCTGATCTATGCCCGGCCCGACCAGACCGTCGCCGCCTGGGAGAGCGAGCTGAACCAGGCGATCGATCTGGCCGCCGATCACCTGTCGCTCTACCAGCTCACCATCGAGGAAGGCACGCCCTTCTACGCGCTGCACAAGGCGGGCAAGCTGATCGTGCCGGATGGCGACCTGTCGGCCGATCTCTACGAATCCACCCAGCGGATCACCGCCG
>PALN01000007.1 GCA_002706405.1 Rhodospirillaceae bacterium
TCGCCGCAGGCCATGTCGCCCGCTTCCGGGCCGATCACGGTGACGCCGCGCGAAACCAGGGTCTCGATATTGGCCTGGGTCGCCGCGTGCTCCCACATGCGCACGTTCATGGCGGGGGCGACGATCACCGGCTTGTCCGTGGCCAAGAGCGCCGTGGTCGCCAAATCCGTGGCCAGCCCGCCCGCCATCTTGGCCAACACGTCGGCCGACGCCGGGGCGACCAGGATCACGTCCGCGTCGCGGGACAACTGGATATGGCCCATCTCCTGCTCGTCCGTCAGGTCGAACAGGTCCTGATAGACGGTGTCGCCGGACACGGCGCCGAGTGCCAACGGGGTCACGAACTGGGCCCCGCCCGCCGTCAGCACGCAGCGCACCTGGGCCCCCCGCTCCTTCAGGCGGCGGACCAGATCCGGCGTCTTATAGGCGGCGATCCCGCCCGTGACGATCAACAGGATGCGTTTTCCGGAAAGCATGTTCCTGGGCTGTCCCTTGCTGGCCGATCATTCCCGGCCCCTATAAATACGCAAAGAACAGTGTACTTAAAGTAAATATTACCCCCCGGCAAGATTAAGGGGCGACCCGTCAGTCCATCAGGTTGTAGGCAAAAATCACCGCCAGAACGGCGACGATGATCCAGAGCAGGACCGGGGTGCGGGGTTTGTCTTCGCCGTCGCGGAGCAGGCGGATGGTTTCCGGGTCGAGGGTCAGGCGGCCTTCGGCCAGTCTGCGGGCGCCGATTTCCAGGTCTTCCATGACGCGCGGCAGGCGTTCCGCCGCCTGGGCCAGGCCCTGCAGGGTGTCCGCGACCTTGGCCTCGGGGCCCAGGTTGGCGCGCATCCAGTCTTCGATCAGCGGGCGGGCCAGCACCCACATGTTGGTGTCGGGGTAGAGTTTGCGGCTCACCCCTTCGGCGGTCAGCATGGTTTTCTGCAGCAGCAGCAATTGCGGCTGGGTTTCCATGGCGAAGGTTTCCGTGACCTGGAACAGCTGGCCCAGCAGGCGGCCGATGGAAATCTCGTGCTGGGGCTTGTCCAAAATCGGCTCGGCGATGGAGCGGCAGGCCTGGGTGAAGGCGTCGACGGATTTGTCGCGGGGCACCCAGCCGGCCTCGAAATGCACTTCGGCCGCGCGGCGGTAATCGCGGGTCAAAAAGCCCAGCAGCATTTCGCCGAGATTCCGCCGGGTCTTCTTGTCGACCCGGCCCATGATGCCGAAGTCGACGGCGCCGATCGCCCCGTCCGCCATGACGAACAGATTGCCCGGGTGCAGGTCGGCATGGAAGAAGCCGTCGCGGAACACCTGGTTGAAGAACGCGCGGGCCGCGTTCTCGACCACGGTCTTGGGATCGATCCCGGCGGCGGTGATGGCGTCCACGTCGTTGATGGGAAAGCCGTCGATGCGTTCCGTCGTCAGCACCCGCGATCCCGTGCGTGCCCAATCGACGGCGGGAATGATGAAGGTGTCGTCGCCTTCGAAATTGTCGGCCATTTCGGCGGCGGCGGCGGCTTCGAACCGCAGGTCCATCTCCAGCTCCACCGACTGGGCGATGGTTTCCACCACCTCGCGGGGTTTCAGGCGCTTCAAATCCGGGCGGGCCCGCTCCATCACCTGGGCGGCCCAGCGGAACAGGTCGAGATCGCGGCGGAACCGGGCCTCGATCCCCGGGCGCAGGATCTTGACCGCGACCTTGTCGCCGTCCGTCGTCTCGGCGAAATGGACCTGGGCGATGGAAGCCGCGGCCACGGGTTCGTCGTCGAAGGACGCGAACAGGGTTTCCACCGGCACCTGGAATTCCTGCTCGATGGTTTCGCGGGCCTGTTCCGTGGAAAAGGGCGGCAGGTCGTCCTGCAGCTGCGCCAGGTCCTGGGTGATTTCCTCGCCCAGCAAATCCGGGCGGGTCGACAGCGCCTGGCCCAGCTTGATGAAGCTGGGGCCGGCTTCGGAAAGCGCATTGGCCAGGCGCTGGCCCGGCCGGCCCGGCACGGCGCGCTTGGACAACAGCTTGGCCACCTTGGCGACGGCCGGGGCGACGCCCAGGTCTTCGAGCGGGAACAGGGCGTCGTGGCGGGCCAGCAGGCGGGCGATGGCGAACAGGCGCCAGAGATTGGAGAGATGACCGCTCATGCGTTGTGGGTCCCGGGCCGGTTTCAGGTGCGCCAGGCGGAATGGATGGCCGCGATCCCGCCGGTCAGGTTGCGGTAGTCGGCCTGGGCCAGGCCGGCGGCGCCGATCATGGTCTTGAATTCTTCCTGGGGCGGGAAACGGCGGATGCTTTCCGCCAGGTATTGGTAGGAATCCCGGTCGCCGGCGATCTTCTCACCCAGCACGGGCAGCACCTTGAAGGACCAGCGGTCGTAGATTTCGTCGAGCACCGGCAGGGCGACCTTGGAAAATTCCAGGCAGAGGAAGCGCCCGCCGGGTTTCAGCACGCGCTTGGCCTCGGCCAGGGCGTTTTCCGGATGGGTCACGTTGCGGATGCAGAAAGCGGTGGTATAGGCGTCGAAGGAATTGTCGGGAAAGGGCAGGTTTTCCGCATCGCCGGTGACCCAGTCGATGCCGCCCTCGGCGCGGCCCTTCAGCATGCCCTGGTCGATGGCGCGGGCCTTGCCCACTTTCAGCATCTCCGTATTGATGTCGCAGACCGCGACCGGGCCACCGCCGCGCTCAAGGAACCGAAAGGCGATGTCGCCCGTGCCGCCGCCGACGTCGAGCAAGGTCATGCCGGGCCGGGGCCGCAGCCAATCCAACATGGCCGCTTTCCACAGCCGGTGGATGCCGAGCGACATCAGGTCATTCATGAGATCGTATTTGGAGGCGACGCTGTCGAACACGCCCCGCACCAGGCCCGCCTTTTCGTCCTCGGCGACCTGGCGGAAGCCGAAGTGAGTCGTGCCGGCGGCGGCGGGGGGGGACGCGGATGTGTCCGCGTTATCAGGGGTTTCGGGCGTCTCTTTGATCATGGCGATGGAACATAGCGTAACGGGCCGGGACAGGCTACGTTCCTTGAACCTTACCCGTCGTTTCCTTGCCCGAAGACCCGCCATGCCCGAACTGCCTGAAGTCGAAACCGTTCGCCGGGGGCTGATGCCCGCCATGCAGGGCAAGCGCCTGGACGCGGTGATCCCGCGCCGCGCCGACCTGCGCTTTCCCCTGCCCGACGGCTTCGGCCAGCGGCTCACGGGCCGCACCGTGGTCGATATCCGCCGCCGCGCCAAGTTCCTGATGATCGATCTCGACGGCCCGGACGTGCTGATCGCCCATCTCGGCATGTCGGGCAGCTTTCGCTTAGGTGCCCATGCCTTCCCGGAAGAAAAGCATGACCATGTGATCTTCAAGATGTCCGGCGGCGGCGAGGTTCATTACAACGACCCGCGCCGCTTCGGTTTCATGGATTTATGGGCCGCCGCCGATCTGGCGTCCTATCCCATGCTGGCCAAGCTGGGGCCGGAGCCGCTCGACGACGACGCCTTTAACGGGAAGGCCCTGGCGGCGCGGCTGAAGGGTCGAAAGACGCCCATAAAGGTCGCCTTGCTGGACCAGAAAGTGGTCGCCGGGGTCGGCAACATCTATGCCTGCGAAGCCCTCTACCGCGCCGGCATCTCCCCCAAACGGCTGGCCCATACGGTGCAGGGCGGGCGGGCCGAAAAGCTGGCCCAGGCGGTCAAGGCCGTGCTCAAGGACGCCATCGCGTCGGGCGGTTCAAGCTTGCGCGATCACATCCGCCCCGACGGGGAATTGGGCTATTTCCAGCATTCCTTCGACGTCTACGGCCGCACCGGAGAGCCCTGCCGCCATGACGGTTGCGGCGGGCCGGTCCAGCAGATCCCCCAGGCCGGGCGTTCGACTTTCTACTGTCCTCGCTGCCAGAGGTAAGGTATCACCGGGCCATGATCCTGATTACCCGCTTGCGTCCCGCTGTCGTCGCCGCCCTTCTGTGGCTGGCGGCGGTGCTGCCTGCGCAGGCGCAATTCGTCGGCGGCATCGACGACCTGCCGCTGATGCCGGGGCTGACCGACATCCCCGACGCCGGGGTGGTGTTCGAAACACCGGCCGGGCGCATCGTCGAAGCCCAGGCCCTGACCGGCGACCGGGACCAGGCCCAGGTGCGGGCGTTCTACGACGCCAGCCTGCCGCAGCTTGGCTGGGAAAAGATTAAAAGCGGCCAGTACCGCCGCGAAGGGGAAACCCTGCATCTGGAATTCCCGGAAGGCCCCGTGCCGACCGTGCGGTTCCGCCTGGCGCCGGGTCCCTGACCGGCCCGCGCCGACGACATATCAAGACCACTCATATTAAGGAACGGAAGCGACCCTCATGGCTTACGAAAACATCATCGTTGAAACCCGCGGCGCCGTCGGGCTGATCACCCTCAACCGACCCAAGGCGCTGAACGCGCTGAACAAGGCCCTGGTCGGGGAAATGCGCGACGCGTTGGATGCCTTCGAAGCGGACGACGCCATCGGCGCCATCGTCATCACCGGGTCGGAAAAGGCCTTCGCCGCCGGCGCCGACATCAAGGAGATGCAGGGCCAAAGCTGGATGGACGCCTATAAAAGCGATTTCATCACCAAGGATTGGGAACGCATCACCACCTGCCGCAAGCCGGTGATCGCCGCCGTGGCGGGCTATGCGCTCGGCGGCGGCTGCGAGGTCGCCATGATGTGCGACCTGATCATCGCCGGCGACAATGCCAAGTTCGGCCAGCCGGAAATCACCATCGGCACGATCCCCGGCGCCGGCGGCACGCAGCGCCTGACCCGCGCCGTGGGCAAGGCCAAGGCCATGGAAATGTGCCTGACCGGGCGCATGATGGACGCCGAGGAAGCCGAGCGCGCCGGCCTGGTCGCGCGCATCGTGCCGGCGGCTGATCTGGTCGAGGACGCGGTCAAGACGGCGACCACCATCGCCGGCATGTCGCGGCCCATTTCCATGCTCGCCAAGGAGGCCGTCAACCGCGCGTTCGAGACGACCCTGTCCGAAGGCGTGCGGTTCGAACGGCGCATGTTCCACGCGACCTTCGGCACCGAGGACCAGAAAGAAGGCATGGCCGCCTTCGCCGACAAGCGGAAGCCGGAATTCAACAACCGCTGAGCAAGCCGCGCGGCCGCCGCGGGGTGGCCCGGGGAGCGGTTTACGGGGCTTGGTTTTCCGGGCTTGACCTGGGTCCGGCCCGCCGATATAACCGCGCCTTCCGAATTCAGACCCAGAGTTAGAAAAGGGTGTCCAGATGGCACATCATGCCTCGGCCAAGAAACGCATTCGTCAAACGGCCCGCCGTACGCAGGTCAACCGCACGCGCCTGAGCGCCGTGCGCACCTCGATCCGCAAGGTCGAAATGGCCATTGCCGGTGGCGATGCCGCCGCCGCCAAGGAAGCCTTCAAGGACGCGCAGCCGCTCATCATGCGCGGTGCGCAGAAGGGTGTCCTGCATACCAACATGGCGTCGCGCAAGCTGTCGCGCCTGGTCAAGCAGATCAAGGGCATGTCCGCCTAAGGGCGTTCCCGACCGCGATCGAAGACCGAAAGGGCCGTGCCGAAAGCACGGCCTTTTTCATGCCCGAATGATCTCCCATGTCATTGCTGAGACTCGGTAAATTGCGGTCGCCGGAGGCTGCCGCAAAGAGGCCCGGAGGGACTCTCAGGGCTTTTTTTGTCAAGGGAATTATTTTGCGAAATTGGCCCTCGTTCGCGATTCGTCTCATTGCCAACTGCGGACCGCGTCCGTAATATCCCGATCGTCGTTGGGGGCTTCGCGCCAGCCGACGATCTCACGAAGACGACTCTCGGTCGATATAGGCCAAATAAAGAGAAAGGAGTTTTGAACAAAAGACATCCCTTTTTTCTTTGCGATCCCTGCCGTTTTAATGAGTGTTAAGATTAATTCTTTCTATTACTCGAATACCGAAATAATTCGTTATTTAATAATAGGCTAAAAAGCCAAACCTAAGGGGGGTGTGTCGCGGACAAGGTCTGATGTGTTCGTCGCTCATGCGACGTCGTCTCTTGCGGCTCTAGAGAGGTGGCGGCGTGACGGAACCGGTTCCGGTTTCTGACATGGCGGCCGATGTTAATAAGGACAGACCCGCGACAGCGCCGGACGGTGGTTGTCCCCACCGGACCTCATCGCCTCCCAACACCCAGGGAGGGGGAGCCATGGCATATTGCCGCCGGTCCCCCCTGATAATGAAAACAAGCGCCGTCCGAACGGGCGGGACTTATTGTTGGTGGCAAGATGACGGAACAGAATGGCCGAAACGTAGAGCCCTGCCAGGACCTGCAGGAAACCTGGTCGGAAATTTGCGAAACCCTGCGCGCCGAGATCGGCGAAGCCTCCTACCAAAGCTGGATCAAGCCCATGCGGCTCATCGGGAAGAACGGCAGCGCGGTGCGCACCGGTGTCCCGACCCGTTTCATGCGCGAATGGATCCAGGCCCATTACCAGGACCGGTTGTCGGAACTGTTGGACGGTCGTGGGGTCTCCGGCGGCCTCGACGTGGTTATCCATCAGGAACATGCGCCGTCGGCCCGGCCCGAAACCAAGCCCGCCGAGGCGCGCAAGGAAGACGCGGCCCCGGCCGGTCCGGTGAACGGTACCGGGATCGGCAACGGCCCCCATGCGGACGACATCGGCGCGCCGCTTGATCAGCGCTATACCTTCGACCGTTTCGTCGTCGGCAAGCCCAACGAATTCGCCTATGCCGCCGCCCGCCGCGTGGCCGAGGCCGAGGTCGTGCCCTTCAACCCCCTGTTCCTCTACGGCGGGGTCGGGCTCGGCAAGACCCACCTGATGCACGCCATCGCCTGGCATCTGCGCAAGACCCGGCCGGACCGCTCCGTCATCTATCTGTCGGCGGAAAAGTTCATGTACCGCTTCGTGCGGGCACTCCGCGAGCACAACACCGTCGACTTCAAGGAGCAGTTCCGCTCCGTCGACGTGCTGATGGTCGACGATGTCCAGTTCATCTCGGGCAAGGAGTCGACCCAGGAAGAGTTCTTCCACACCTTTAACGCCCTGGTCGATCAGGGCCGCCAGATCGTCATTTCCGCCGACAAGTCGCCTAACGACCTGGAAGGCATGGAAGAACGTCTGATCTCGCGCCTCAACTGCGGGCTGGTCGCGGACATTCACGCGACGACCTACGAGCTGCGCCTCGGCATTCTGCAGGCCAAGGGCGAGCATATGGGCGTCGAGGTGCCGCTGAAGGTCATGGAATTCCTCGCCCATAAGATCACGTCCAACGTGCGTGAGCTCGAAGGGGCGCTGAACCGGGTGGTCGCCCATCATCAGCTGGTCGGCCGCGACATCACCTTGGAAACCAGCCAGGACGTGCTGCACGACCTTCTCAAGGCGTCGGAACGGCGGGTCACCATCGAGGAAATCCAAAAGCGGGTGTCGACCCATTTCAACATCCGCGTGTCGGACATGCATTCGGCCCGCCGGGCACGCTCCGTCGCCCGCCCGCGTCAGGTCGCCATGTATCTCTCGAAGCAGCTGACGTCCCGTTCGCTCCCGGAAATCGGGCGTAAATTCGGCGGCCGCGACCACACCACGGTCATGCATGCGGTGAAGAAGGTGGAGGAACTGCGGGAGCAGGATTCCAGCTTCAACGAGGATGTCGAACTGCTGCGCCGGATGCTTGAGGGCTGATCCCTTCGGGGGTGGCGCGAAGGCCTCTTCAAAAGTCTCGACCGTAACCCTGAAAATCGGGGAAAAGGCTTCGGAATCCAAGGCCCTCTGCTATAATGCCGTCTTGGTCAGAAGGCACCCGTCTGGGTGCCTTCGCGCTGCTCTCGGTGGGGGCTCCGGACCGGGTTTTTCGGCACTTGGGGCGGAGGTTCCATTCCCGGTTTCGATGCCATCGGATCGGCCCGAAAAGGGGCCGGTCGGAAGCCCGGAACATCCCGTCGACAGCGTGATAACGGCATGTAATTTTGAACGGCGATAGACGGCACATATGAAACTGACAATCGAGCGGGCCGCCTTGTTGAAGTGCCTTGGGCACGTGCAAAGCGTTGTAGAGCGCCGCAATACCATCCCCATCCTTTCCAACGTGAAGATCGAAGCCGGCGACGGCAAGCTGGCGCTCAACGCCACGGACATGGACCTGGACATCGTCGAAGGTGTCGCCGCGGACGTGGCCGAAGCCGGGGCGACGACGGCCCCCGCCCATACCCTTTACGACATCGTCCGCAAGCTGCCCGAAGGGGCCCAGGTGGTGATGGAAAAGGAAAGCGGCGGGCAACTGGTGCTCAAGGCCGGACGCTCCCGATTCGCGCTTTCCTGCCTGCCGACGGAAGATTTTCCCGTTCTCGGCTCGGGCGAGCTGCCGCATCAGTTCAAGATGCCGGTCCATGATCTGAAGACGCTGTTGGATCGCACCCGGTTCGCCATCTCGACCGAGGAAACGCGCTATTACCTGAACGGCATCTATCTGCATGTCGCCGAACGCGACGGCACCAAGGTGCTGCGCGCCGTGGCCACGGACGGCCACCGCCTGGCCTCGGCCGAAGTGCCGCTGCCCGACGGCGCCGACGGCATCCCCGGGGTGATCCTGCCGCGCAAGGTGGTCACGGAACTGGGCAAGCTGATCGACGAAAGCGTCGGCGAGGTCTTCGTCGGCCTGTCGGAAACCAAGGCGCGCTTCGCCGTCGACGACATCGTCATCACCTCCAAGCTGATCGACGGCACGTTCCCCGACTACGAACGGGTCATCCCGCGCGACAACGACAAGATGCTCGACGTCGACCGCAAGCTGCTGGCCGACGCCGTCGACCGCGTGTCGGCGATTTCTTCCGAGAAATCCCGCGCCGTGAAGCTGACCCTGGGCACCGGCGTGCTCAAGCTGTCCGCGTCCAGCCCCGAACACGGGCTGGCCGAGGAAGAGATCGAGGTCGATTACAACGGTGACGGCCTGGAGATCGGGTTCAACGCGGCCTATCTGCTCGACATCACCCGCCAGATCGAAGGCGATACCGCATCCCTGGCCATGGCCGACGCGGCCTCGCCCACGGTGCTGCGTGAATCGGGCGACGAAAGCGCCCTGTTCGTGCTTATGCCCATGCGTGTTTGAACGGGCTTTAAGGAGCGATCCTGTACGTCCAACCCACATTTGCCGCCGAACGGGCATATCCGGACACCGCGCCCATCGCGGGATCCCTCGCGGTACGCCGGCTGACGCTGAGTGATTTCCGCTGCTATGCCGCCCTGCGGCTCGACCTGCCCGAGGGGCCGGTCGTGCTGGCCGGGCCCAACGGGGCCGGCAAGACCAACATCCTGGAAGCGCTGTCCTTCCTGATCCCCGGCCGCGGGCTGCGCCGCGCGCGCCTGAGCGAAGCCGCCCGCCGCGATCCGGGCGAGGATCCGGCCACCCCGACTCGCCCCTGGGCCGTGGCGGCGACGGTGGCGGGGCCGGACGGCGAAACGGATGTCGGCACGGGCCTGGGCGTCAGCACGGGCAACGACACGGAAAAGCGCGTGGTGCATGTCGACGGCGAGCCCCAACGGGCCCAGGCCGCCTTGTCCGAACATGTTTCCCTGCAATGGCTGACGCCGCAGATGGACCGCCTGTTCCTCGACGGCGCTTCGGCCCGGCGGCGGTTCCTGGACCGCCTGGTCTATGGCCGCGATCCGGCCCATGCCGGCCGCGTCGGCGGCTATGAACAGGCCATGCGCGAACGGCTGCGCCTGTTGACGGCGCGGGGCGCGGCCGACGATTCCTGGGTTTCGGCCCTGGAAGCGACCATGGCGGAACGCGGGGTGGCCATCGCGGCGGCCCGTCTCGACATGGCCGGGCGTCTTGCCGGCCAGTTGGAAGCCGCCGGCGACGGTCCGTTTCCGGCCGCCGATCTGGCGGTCGAGGGCGAGGTCGAGGCCTGGCTGACCGCCGGCTCCGCCCTTGATGCCGAAGACCGATTGAAGGCGGCCTTGAAAGCCGCCCGCGGCCGCGACGGCGACAGCGGGCGCACGGCCCATGGGCCGCACCGCTCGGACCTGCATGTCGCTTACAAAAGCCGGGGCCGCCCGGCGGCCGACTGTTCCACGGGCGAACAGAAGGCGCTGCTGATTTCCCTGGTCCTGGCGCAGGCGCGCCTGCAGGCGGCCGAACAGGGCCGCGCCCCTATCCTGCTGTTGGATGAGGTTGCCGCTCATCTCGATGCCGACCGCCGCGCCGCCCTGTTCGCCGAGATCGAGACCCTGGGCCTGCAGGCCTGGATGACCGGCACGGACCTGGACCTGTTCGGCCCCCTGGCCGGGCGGGCCGCTTTCTTCCACGTCGCCGAGGCAAAGGTCCACCGTCAGGACCCATGACCGGCGCGCAATGAATTTTCCCGGGCGGCGCTTTCGCCGGCCCCAATCTGAAGAGTGTGAATGACCATGACCGACGAACCCGAAACACCGACGACCGATTCAGCCGCACAGCGGCGCGCGGACAACAACGGCGAGTACCTGGCGGATTCCATCAAGGTGCTGTGCGGGCTCGATGCCGTGCGCAAGCGTCCGGGGATGTACATCGGCGACACCGACGACGGATCGGGCCTGCATCACATGGTCTACGAAGTCGTCGATAACGCCATCGATGAAGCGCTCGCCGGTTATTGCGATACGGTGCGGGTGACCCTCAACGGGGACGGTTCGGTGACCGTGTCGGATAACGGCCGCGGCATTCCCGTCGACATCCATACGGAAGAAGGCGTCTCGGCGGCCGAGGTCATCATGACCCAGCTTCATGCCGGCGGAAAGTTCGACCAGAACTCCTACAAGGTGTCGGGCGGCCTGCACGGCGTCGGCGTGTCCGTGGTCAACGCGCTGTCGGAATGGCTGGAACTGCGCATCTGCCGCAACGGAAAACAGCATTTTGTGCGCTTCCGCGACGGCGAGGTCGAGGCCCCCCTGAAGGTCATCGGCGACGCCCCCCTGGGCGACGACGGCAAGCCGATCTCCGGCACCGAGGTCACCTTCCTGGCGTCCAAGGAAACCTTCACCCAGACCGAATACGACTATGCGACGTTGGAACACCGCCTGCGGGAACTGGCGTTCCTGAATTCGGGCGTCGGGCTGACGCTGACGGACGCGCGCGGGGTCGAGCCGCAGACCAAGGAACTGCGCTACGAAGGCGGGCTTCAGGAATTCGTCAAATACCTGGACCGCTCCAAAAACTCCCTGCTGACCGAGTCCATCGCCGTGAGCGGCGAAAAGGACGGCATCACCGTGGAAATGGCCATGCAGTGGAACGAGAGCTACCACGAGACCACGCTGTGCTTCACCAACAACATCCCGCAGAAGGACGGCGGCACGCACCTGGCCGGGTTCCGCGGCGCCCTGACGCGCATGATCAACAGTTACGCCAATGCATCGGGCATCGCCAAGAAGGCGAAGATCGCGATCACCGGCGATGATGCGCGTGAAGGTCTGACCTGCGTGCTGTCGGTCAAGGTGCCCGATCCCAAGTTCTCCTCCCAAACCAAGGAAAAGCTGGTGTCGTCCGAAGTGCGCCCGGCGGTGGAAAACCTGATCGGCGAAGGCCTGGACCGCTGGTTCGAGGAACACCCCGCCGACGCCCGCGCCATCATCGGCAAGATCGTCGAAGCCGCCGCCGCCCGCGAAGCGGCGCGCAAGGCGCGCGAACTGACCCGGCGCAAGGGGGCCCTGGACATCTCGACCCTGCCCGGCAAGCTGGCCGACTGTTCCGAACGGGACCCGGCCTTGTCCGAACTGTTCATCGTCGAAGGGGACTCCGCCGGTGGCTCCGCCAAACAGGCGCGCAACCGCGCCAATCAGGCGATCCTGCCGCTGCGCGGGAAAATCCTGAACGTGGAACGGGCGCGTTTCGACAAGATGCTGTCGTCCGCGGAAATCGGCACGCTGATCGCGGCCATGGGGACCGGCATCGGCCGCGAAGACTTCAATATCGACAAATGCCGCTACCACAAGATCATCATCATGACGGACGCCGACGTCGACGGCAGCCATATCCGGACCCTGCTGTTGACGTTCTTCTTCCGCCAGATGCCGGAACTGGTGACCCGCGGTTATCTCTATATCGCGCAGCCGCCGCTGTACCGCGCCAAGCGCGGCAATTCCGAGGTCTACCTCAAGGACGACGCGGCCATGGAAAAGTACCTGTTCGCCAGCGCCATCGACGAAGGGGCGGTGATGCGGCCCTACGACGGCAGCCAGATCGCCGGCAAGGAACTGCACGACATGGTGCGTGAAGCGCGCGACGTCAAATCCATGGTCGTCCGCCTGTCTCAGCATGTGCCCATGGCGCTGGTCGAGCAGGCGGCGATCCTGGGCGCCTTCAACCCGGAAATCCTGTCCGACCAGGAACTGGCGCAAGGCACGGCCGAATATATCGCCAAGCGCATGGATGCCCTGGTGTCCGAAGCGGAACGCGGCTGGGTCGGCGCGGCCCTGCCCGACGGTGGGTTCGAAGTGACCCGCGTGCTGCGCGGCGTTTCGGAACGCCACGTCATCGACGGCCAGATCATCCGGTCCTCGGAAGCGCGCAAACTCGACGGCATGGCGCCGGCCCTGCAGGCACGTTATGCGCGGCACGGCGCGCTGACCTTGAAGGAAAAGGAACATGTCATCACCGGCCCCGTGTCGCTGGTCGACGCAGTGATGGATGCCGGCAAGAAAGGCATCGGCGTGCAGCGCTACAAAGGTCTTGGCGAAATGAACCCGGACCAGCTTTGGGAAACCACCTTGGACCCCAATGCGCGCTCCCTGCTGCAGGTCCGCATCAACCATATCGACGACGCCGAAGAGGTGTTCTCCACCCTCATGGGCGACATCGTGGAACCGCGGCGCGACTTCATTCAGGAAAACGCGCTCAAGGTCGCGAACCTGGACATCTGACGCCGGTGTGCGCCGGGCGCGACAGCCCGGCGGCGCGGTTTACTCGGGCCCGGCCTTCTGCCTATGATCGTTCAACACCGGGACAACCCGGGGGGGAAGGACGGACAGGCATTGAACTGGGTTCACTGGGGGTTTCCCAATGGCGGATATGACCACGCCGGTCGCGGATTTGATCGAGGCCCACGAGGCCTGGTTGCGCGGCGGCGGCGATACGGGCAAGCGCGGCGACATGCTGCGCCTCAACATGCGGGATCTGGATTTGCGGGGGGCGTCTCTCGCCAACGCCAACATCCGGGAATGCGATTTGACGGGCTCGGACCTGTCGGGGGCCGACCTGCGGGGCTCGTCCTTGGTGTCCTCGGTCATGGTCGGAGTCAATTTCACCAACGCACTTCTCGATTTCACCGATATGACCGACACGGACCTGCGCGGCGCCAACTTCACGGGCGCGTCGCTCAACGGGGTCGATATGTGGCGGGCCAACCTGAAGGGCGCGATCATCGATCCGATCGTCCTGCACACGCTGCTCGACTGCCGTGAACCCGACGAAACCTCGGCCTATTTTGCGTTAACGAAATACTAATGCCCGCCTCCGCATAAGACGCAGATGGCCAAATCACCGCGCTCCCGCCCGCGTTCCAAAAAGACCCCCGCCCGTCCCGCGCCGCAGCAGCGCCGGAGCCTGTTCCGCACGACCCTGAAATGGCTCGGCACGGCCGCCGTGTGGCTGGTGATCCTGGCCATGGCGGCCGGTGTCTGGGTGTCCATCGGCCTGCCCGATCTGGAGGACGCGCTCAAGATCGACCGGCGGCCGACCGTGACGATCCTGGCCGCCGACGGCGCGGAACTCTATCAGGCCGGGGACCTCGTCACCGAAACGGTCACCCTCAAGGACCTGCCGCCGCATCTGATCCAGGCGGTCCTGGCGACGGAAGATCGCCGCTTCTATCGTCATTTCGGGATCGATCCCATCGGCCTGGGCCGGGCCATGCTGCGCAACCTCCGCGCCGGCCGCATCGTCGAGGGCGGGTCCACGATCACCCAGCAGTTGGCCAAGAACCTGTTTCTCACCCCGGCCCGCACCATCGTGCGAAAGGTTCAGGAAATGGTCGTGGCCCTGTGGCTGGAATGGGAATTCTCCAAGGATCAGATCCTCACCCTCTATCTCAATCGGGTATATCTCGGCGCGGGGACCTATGGTGTCGACGCGGCGGCCCATCGGTTTTTCCAGAAACCCGCCGCCCGCATCAATACCTACGAAGCCGCCGTGCTGGCCGGCCTGCTCAAGGCGCCGTCGCGCTACAATCCCGTGGCCTCGCCGGAACGCGCCCATGCCCGGGCCAAAACCGTGCTCGCCAATATGGTCGCGGCCGGCTACCTGACGGAGAAAAAGGCCGCCGAGGCGGCCCGCGGCATCCAGGTCGCCGTCGTCTCGGCGCCCACGGGCAACGCGCGCCATTTCGTCGATTGGGTTCTCGAAGCGGTTTCCGACTATGTCACCGCCGGCGGTCGCGATCTGGTGGTCAAGACGACCCTCGATCTCGCCCTGCAACGCCAGGCCGAAGCGGCCATGGGCCGGGCCTTCCTGGCGGCGGACCGGGCGAACATGAAAGCCGGCGACGGGGCGTTGATCGCCCTGGCCCCGGAAGGGGCCGTGCGCGCCATGGTCGGCGGCCGCGATTACGGCAAAAGCCAATTCAACCGCGCCGTGCAGGCCTTGCGACAGCCGGGCTCCGCCTTCAAGCCGGTGGTCTATCTGGCCGCGCTGGAGGCCGGGATGACGCCCGCGACCCCCGTGGTCGACCGCCCGGTGTCCTTAAGCGGCTGGCAGCCGTCCAATTTTTCCGGCAAGTACGAAGGGCGCATGACGCTGGAATACGCGCTTTCCCATTCCGTGAACACGGTCGCCGTGCAGTTGGCGCAAAAGGTCGGCCCGGCGAAGATCATCGAAACGGCGCGGGCGCTCGGCATCACCACGGACCTGCCCAAGGACGCGGGCCTGGCGCTCGGCACCGGCGAGGTGTCGTTGCTGGAATTGACGACCGCCTATGCGGTGCTGGCGCGGGCCGGCATGGGGGTCTGGCCGTATGCGATCACGGAAATCATCGGCCCCGGCGGCGTGGTCTTGTACCGGCGCCAGGGCTCGGGCCCCGGCCGCGCCGTGCCCGCCGCCTCGGCGCGCACCCTGACGGCGATGATGACCAAGGTGATCGACGGCGGCACGGGCAAGCATGCGGCCATCGGCCGGCCGGCGGCGGCCAAGACGGGCACCAGTCAGAATTATCGCGACGCCTGGTTCGTCGGCTTCACGCCGCAGCTGGTGACCGGCGTGTGGTTCGGCAACGACGACGGCGCGCCCATGAAGCGCGTCACCGGCGGCGGCCTGCCGGCGCGAACCTGGGCGGGGTTCATGGGGGCGGCGCATCAGGGCCTGCCGGTTCTGGCCTTCGACGACATTGGTGACGACGGCAAACCCGGATCGGGATCATTCTGGGGGCGGTTGAAAAACCTTGTCGGCTCCGGGGCCGAAACGCCGGAACCCGTGGGCGAAAACCGCGCCGGAGACTAATCCGACCCGCCGCCCTGCCCGGCCAGGCGCGCGATGGTCGCCGTGGTGCTGTGACCCGGCGCCAGGTCGGCCAAGTGCACGCGCCCGCCGGCGGCCTCGACCGCCTCGCGGCCGACGACCTGATCGATGCGGTAGTCGGCGCCTTTGACCAGAACCTCCGGCAGCAGTTTTTCGATCAGGGCAAGCGGCGTGTCTTCGGCGAACAGGACCACGGCATCAACCCCGGCCAGCGACGCCAGCACGGCGGCCCGCGCGGCTTCGCCCTGCACCGGGCGGTCCATGCCCTTCAGGCGCTGCACGGAGGCATCGGAATTGAGCCCGACCACCAGGCGGTCGCACTGCCCCTTGGCCTGGCGCAGCAGGGACACATGGCCCGGATGCAGCAAATCGAAGCAGCCGTTTGTGAACCCGACCTTCAGCCCGCGGCGGCGCCATGCGGCGGCCCGGTCGAGGACTTGTTCCAGGGTCAGGACCTTGGCTTCGGCATCGCTCAGGTCCTGGTGACGAAGTTGGGCGATCAGGTCGCCGGCATAGGCCACGGCCGTGCCGACCTTGGCGACGACGATCCCGGCGGCAAGATTAGCGAGTGCCGCCGCGCGGCCCAAATCGGCCCCGGCGGCCAGGCAGGCAGCCAAGGTCGCGACCACCGTATCGCCGGCCCCGGACACATCGAAGACTTCCCGAGCCTCGGCCGGCAGATGCATGACCGCGCCCTCGGCGGACACCAGGGTCATGCCGTCGCGCGACCGGGTGACCAGCACCGCGGTCAGGCCCAGGCGATCGATCAGGCCGCGCGCGGCGGCCACGACGGCGTCGTCCGTGTCCACGGCCTGGCCTGTGGCGGTCGCCAGCTCCTTCAGGTTCGGGGTCAGAATGCCGGCCCCGCGATAGCGGCTGTAATCGTTGCCNTTGGGGTCGACGATCACGGTCGCNCCNGCCTTGNCNGCGGCNNNGATCACGCGGGCCAGNGTGGCNTCGGCCANNACGCCCTTGCCGTAATCGGACAGCACGACAACCTTGTGGTCGCGAATGGCTTCCTCGGCGGCGGCGGCCAGTTGCTCCTGCAGGGCGGCTTCCGTGGGCCGGCTGGATTCCCGGTCGGCGCGCAGCATCTGCTGGGTGCCGGCGATGAAGCGGGTCTTGATGGTGGTCTGGCGGCCGGCGTCCGTCCGCAGGTCGCCCGCCACGCCGGGTTCCTGGTCCAGCAGGGCGCGCACTTCCACGCCCGCGTCGTCGTCGCCGATGACGGAGAGAAATCGGGTCGGCGTCCCGAGGGCCGCCAGGTTGCGCACCACGTTGCCGGCCCCGCCCAGCATGCGGCTTTCGCCGGTGACGCGCAGTACGGGGATGGGGGCTTCCGGGGAAATCCGCTCAACCTGGCCATGGACGAAGGTGTCCAGCATGACGTCGCCCAGGCAAAACACCTTGGCCGTCGTCAGGGCCTCGACCAGGGGAATGAGATCCGCGCGTTCCGTCATCCGCTCGATCATACCAGACCCAGTTCGATTTCCAGCGCCCCGCACAGCATCTGACCCAGGGTAATATGCATCTCCTGGATGCGGGCGGTGATGTCCGATGGCACGATCAGCAGAGGATCGGCGAGACCGGCCATCCGGCCGCCGTCCTTGCCGCTCAGACCCGCGGCGATCAGGCCGCCGGCCCGCGCCGCCGTGAGGGCTTCCAGCACGTTGGGGCTGCGCCCCGAGGTGGAAATGCCGATCGCCACGTCGCCGGGCTTGCCCAGGGCCTGAACCTGGCGGGCGAAGACCTGATCGAAGCCCAAATCGTTGGCTCCGGCGGTCAGGGCCGAGGAATCCGTGGTCAGCGCAATGGCGGCCAGGGGCGCGCGGTCCGTCTTGTAGCGGACGGTCAGTTCCGTCGCCAGATGCTGGCAATCCGCGGCGCTGCCGCCGTTTCCGAAGAACAGCAATTTTCCACCGTTCTTCAAGGACTTGGCGCAGACTGTTACGAGTGCTTGGAAAGGTGCGGACAAGGCTCCGCGGGTCGCCGCGGCGACGGCCGCGTGCTCTTCCATCTCGTCTTCAAAAAATGCCGCTAAGTCCATGTGAAAAGCCCGTTTTATCCCGCACGCCGGCCCCGGCCGGTTACAGGACGCTTTGGAAATAGGCGATGGTTTTCGCCAGGCCGTCCTTCAATTGGATGGTCGGCTGCCAGTCCAGTTCCTTCTTGGCCAGGGAGATGTCGGGGCAGCGCTGCGTCGGGTCGTCCTGGGGCAGCGGCATCTTGATGATCTTCGATTTGGCGCCGGTCATCTCGATCACCAGTTCGGCCAGTTCCAGGATGGTGAATTCGTTGGGATTGCCCAGGTTGATCGGCCCGGTCACCGTGTCGGGGGCGTTCATCAGGCGCATCAGCCCGTCGGCCAGATCGTCGACATAACAGAAGGACCGGGTCTGTCCGCCGTCGCCGTAGANGGTNANNTCCTNGCCNTNCANNGCCTGNACGATGAANTTNGANACCNCNCGCCCGTCCGACGGGATGCATNTTGGGGCCGTAGGTATTGAAGATGCGCGCGACCCGGATGTTCAGGCTGTGCTGGCGGTAATAGTCGAAAAACAGGGTTTCGGCGCAGCGCTTGCCTTCATCATAGCAGCCGCGCGGCCCGATGGGATTGACCCGGCCGCGGTAATCCTCGGTCTGGGGGTGAACTTCCGGATCGCCGTAAACCTCGGAGGTGGAGGCCTGCAGGATCTTGGCGCCGGTCCGCTTGGCCAGGCCCAGCATGTTGATGGCGCCGTGCACGGAGGTCTTGGTCGTCTGCACGGGGTCGTACTGGTAATGCACGGGCGAGGCCGGGCAGGCCAGATTGTAGATCTCGTCGACCTCCACATAGAGCGGGAAGGTCACGTCGTGGCGCATGAGCTCGAAATGGGGATGGTCCATCAGGCCCAGGATGTTGTCCTTGGCACCGGTATAGAAGTTATCGGCGCAGATCACGCCGGCGCCCGTTTCCAGCAGGCGGGCGCAGAGATGCGAGCCGATAAAGCCCGCCCCGCCGGTCACGAGGATGGTCTTGCGTTGGGCCATGAATGGGTCACCCGTTCTGAATTTGCCGCATTTTGGGCAAAAAACCGCCAATTCCGCGATCTATTCTGCCTGCCAAGTATTAAGAAACCGTCGCTTATGACCCTCAAGCGGGGCCGAGGTCAAGGTGCGTGACGCCGGGTGCCCGCGGGGATTCGGGCGATCCCCGAGCCAACGCACCAAGCGCCGGAAATGCAATGACTTTTTTAACGAATTCACTTTAGCATTGGGACAACTTGCCGATTATGGCGAAACCTCCGGGGCGACGGGAAGGATCCCCGGAATGACTGTCGACAACGGGTTTCCGCCGATTTAGGGGTCCGGGGGCGAACGGGAGCATCATGGCCGAGATTCCTTCACCGGATACGCTCGAAGAAAAACTTCTGCTGGACCGCCTTAACCGAATGGAGGCGGGAGGGACCGGCTATTACGCCGTGCACCTGCATCTGTCGGAGTTGAAAAGCTCGAACCGCAAGCCCCATTTCATCCGGCTTGCGGCGCGCAACTTCGACAATCTGACCAGCCAGCACGAAGCGACCCTGTTCCAGATGAAGAACGCGGACCAGATCATTCTGTGCCGCAATGTCCCCGTGCATGAGGCGGAGAATCCCGTCGAAAAGGTCCGCTCCCTGTTTTCCGAGGACCCGCTGACCCATATCGACGAGACGGGCCTGGGTGAGGATCGCCTGTCGACCTGGTACGATCTGTCGGAGAACGAGGATTTCCGCGCCTTCGTGCGTGTCGTCGGCTCCCTGGTGCTGGAGGCCGAGGAAACCGCCAAGCGCGAAGCGGCCGAAGCGGTGGCGCAACAGAAATCCGTGGGCCAGCCGCTCACGGCGCAGCACCTGACGGCGCTGAGCCAGGTTCTGCCGCGCGTGCCCATCGATGATCTGATCCGCGAGCAGCTCTGCCTGCACATCGGCGCCGACGGGCCCGAAGGCGTGATCTTCCGCGAACACTTCATTTCCATCGGCGACCTGAAGAAGCGGGTGGCCCCGGGGGTCAACCTGTTCTCGTCGATCTGGCTGTTCCAGTACCTGACCGAGGGCCTGGACCGGGTCATCCTGGCCAATATGGCCGGGCGCAACTTCGAGATGATGAACGAGCCGATCTCGCTCAACTTGAACATCAGCACCGTGCTGTCGCGCGATTTCCAGAACTTCCACCGCGCCGTCGCGGGGCATGAAGACAACGTCGTCATCGAAATGCAGGTGATCGACATCTTCTCCGACATCGATGCCTTCACCATCGCCCGCAACATGCTGCAGCAGAACGGCTATCGCGTCCTGGTCGACGGCATTTCGCCCGTGTCCATGCAGTTCTTCGACCCGGCGATCCTGGGGGCCGATTTCATCAAGGTCGGCTGGGGCAAGGAATTCGAGAACGAGGAAGAAGACGACAGCAAGGTCGAGGACCTGCGCCGCATCATTCGCGATGCGGGCAAGGAATCGATTATTCTGTCCCGCGTCGATTCCGAACAGGCCATTCAATGGGGGCTGAACCTGGGCATCACCCGCTTCCAGGGCTTCCTCATGGACCGGCTGATCGATACCGTGCGCTCCCAGGGGCGGCGCGCGCGCATCAAGAAGGAACGGGCGGCGGCATCGCGCTAAGGCGCGGCGGCGGCACCCGAAAACGAAACAGGAAACGGCGAAAACATGGCGAAGGCGCCCGACGCACAGAAAGCGATACCCAGCCAGGAAAACCTGCTGCTGGACTATGTGCGCCGCCTGGAAAAGCACCGGGGCGGGCGTCAGGTCGTGCATGTCCACCTGTCGCAGTTGCGCCCGTTCAACCGGCGCGAACAACATATCCGCGCCGCCACCTCCAGCTTCGATCCCTTGATCAGCGCCACCATGGGTCAGCTGTTCGCGCTGCGCAGCGCCGACCTGATCTTCGCCTTCAAGGAAGAAGCCCGCCCGCAGGTGGAAACCGTGGTCCAGAAGGTGCGGTTCCTGTTTTCCGACGATCCCCTGATCGCCGAGGCCTCGACCCACGAAAAGCCCTTCGCGACCTGGTACGACGCGGTCAACGACTACGACGAAATTCTGCGTCTGGCCCGCGATCTGGCCGAGGAAGAGGAAGTGCGCCTGACCAAGGTGCGCTCGCGCATGGATGCGCGTTCGTCGCTGCGCGCCAAGCAGGAACAGGGCGAGCCCCTGACGCCGGACGTGCTGGCCCGGGTCGAGGACGCGCTCGGCCGCGCCGATCTGTCCAACTATGTGCGCCGTCAGTTCGTCTGCAAGGTCGACAGCAAGCTGATTCCGGAACAGGAATTTTCCGAACTGTTCATTTCCATCAACGACCTGCGCGAGACCCTGATGCCGGGGGTCAACCTGACTTCCAACCGCTGGCTGTTCTATCACCTGACGGAAACCCTGGATAAGCGCATGCTGTCCATGCTGTCGAAGACCGACGCCATCACCATTACCGGCGAGATCTCCATCAACGCCAATGTGAAGACTTTGCTGTCGGATGAATTCCAGGTGTTCGACGACAACGTCTCCGCCTCGCGCCGCGGCGCCATGGTCATCGAGCTACAGAAGGAAGACATCTTCTCCGACCTGCCGGCCTTTCTGATCGCCCGTGAGTTCGTGCAGGAACGGGGCTATCGGGTGCTGCTCGACGGCCTGACCATGCAGACCATGTTCCTGGTCGACCGGGAAAAGCTGGGCTGCGACCATGCCAAGCTGATCTGGACCCCGGCGCTTGCCGACGCCGGTGACGACGTCAAGGAACGGCTGCGTCAGATCGCGGCCTCGGGCGGCGGCGGCAAGATGATCATGTGCCGATGTGATACCCGTGAATCCGTGGAATTCGGCCGCTCCGTCGGCATCGACCGCTTCCAGGGCCGCTTCATCGAAGGCCTGATCGCCGAAGACGGCCGGCGCCGCGACCTGCTGAAGCTGAAGCACCGCATTCAGCGCGGCACCTCGCCGGAAGACGAAGACGAGGAAATGGTCGACTGAACGGAGATGCCGGCCGGGCTAGTCCCTGCCGCTGACGCCCGCACTGTCGAAGGTCGCCATGCCTGAATGACAGGCCAGGGCCGCCCGCACCAACCCGACCGCCAGCACCGCCCCCGAAGCCTCCCCCAGCCGCATGTCCAATTGCAGCAAGGGCGTCATGTTCAGGCAATCGAGCAGCCGCGCATGGCCCGGCTCCGCCGACAGATGCGCCGCCCGGCAATGGTCGAGGGCGCCCGGCCGCGCGGCCTGAAGACAAGCCGCCGCCGCGCCCGATACGAACCCGTCGAGCAAGACCGGCACGCCCTGCTTTCGAGCCTTGGCTACGGCCCCGGCCATGGCGGCCAGTTCCCGCCCGCCCAGGGTCCGCAGCACGGACAAGCCGTCCGCGGGGTCGACCCCGTTGACCGCCACCGCGCGCTCGATCACGGCGGCCTTGGCCGACACGCCCGCCGACGGCAGCCCGGTGCCCGGCCCGGCCCAGTCGGCCCCCGTGCCGCCGAACAGGCTCAGGCAGATGGCGGCGGCGGCGGTGGTATTGGCGATGCCCATCTCCCCGATGCACAGCAGGTCCGCCTGATCGCTGACGGCATCGGCCCCCGCTTGGAAGGCGCCCGCGAAGTCTGCCGCCGTCATGGCCGGGCCTTGGGTGAAGTCGGCGGTGGGATTGTCCAGGTCCAAGGGGATGACGGCCAGATCGACGCCGAAGGTCCGGCACAACTGGTTCACAGCCGCGCCCCCGGCCTGGAAATTGGCGACCATCTGGGCCGTGACCTCGGGCGGAAAGGCGGACACGCCCTGGGCCGCGACCCCGTGGTTGCCGGCGAACACCAGGGCCTGGACCCGGTCGGCGCGGGGCTGGGCGCTGCCTTGCCAGCCGGCCAGCCATTCCGTGAGCTCCTCGAGCCGGCCCAGCGATCCGGCGGGCTTGGTCAGCACCGCGTCGCGGGCGCGCACGGCGGCCTGGGCGTCCGGGTCCGGGTCCGGCAGGTCGGTCAGCAGGGCAGCGGGATCAGGCGGCGGGTCGATTTGGGGCACGAGGTCTTGTTTCCTTTATCGGGGTCGGTCACATATAACCCAATCGGCCGTGCTGGCGACGGGAATTTCCCGTTTCGTCGGCCGCGGCCCCGCTTGATCCCGCAAGGAGCACCCCGTGGCGACGGACAATCCCGCCCCCGATGTCGACCCGACCGGCCGCCCCCGGCCCTGGCGGCCGTGGGACGATGCCTTGCTGGCCGTGGCGTTCCTGACCCGCCTGCCCGTACCGGCGCGTCACGATGCCGAACCCGGTGCCCTGGCCCGCGCCGGCTGGGCCTTTCCGTTGGCGGGCGTGGCGGTCGCCGGCGCCGGGGCGGCGGTTCTGCTGGCGACGGCGGGATCGGGCCTGCATCCGTTGGGCGCGGCTCTGCTCGCCCTGGCCGTCATGGCCGTGGTGACCGGCGCCTTGCACGAAGACGGCCTCGCCGATTTCGCCGACGGCCTGGGGGTTGCGGGCCGCGACCGGCGGCTCGCTGTGATGCGCGATTCTCATATCGGCGCCTTCGGCGTCCTGGCGCTGGTGTTCGCGACCGGGTTGAAGGCGACGGCGCTGGCATCCCTCGCCGCGCCGGGTACGGCGGCCCTGGTCCTGGTTGCGGCGGCGGCCTTGTCCCGCGCGGCCCTGGTGCCGACGATGATCGCCCTGTCCCCGGCGCGGGCCGACGGATTGGGCAAGACGGCCGGGCGGCCGCCGGTTTGGGCGGCGGCGCTGGCCTTGGTTCTGGGGTTTGCGGCGCTGGTCCCGCTTTGGCCCGCCCTGGGTCCCGGGGTCGGTACCCTGGCGGCGGCGGGGTTGGCGGCGGGCCTGTTCGCCTGCTGGGCCATGCATGCGGCGGTCGGCGGCCATACGGGCGACACCCTGGGCGCACAACAACAGACCGTGGAAATCGCCGTCTATCTGGCGGCGGCAACGGTGGAGATCAACCTGTGACGAAAAAATCCGATACCAATGTGACCCGCTGGTGGTGGGTGCGCCATGCCCCCGTGCCGTCCGTGGTCGGCACCATCTACGGCGGCAACGACGTGCCCTGCGACGTGTCCGACCGGGACAGCTTCCGCGCCCTGGCGGGGGCGCTTCCCGCCGACGCGGTCTGGCTGACCAGTCATTTGTCGCGCACTCATAAGACCGCCCAGGCGATCCGCGAGGAAGGCTTGGAGTTTCCCGCCCCCATCGCCGAGGAACACCTGGGCGAACAATCCTTTGGCGACTGGCAGGGCTCGACCTGGGACGAGATGGAAGCCCGCGATCCGGAAACCTTCCGCCAGTTCTGGGAAACCCCGGCCCGCTCCCGCCCGCCCGGCGGCGAAAGCTTCGCCGACCAGATCGCCCGCGTGTCCGGGGTGATCGAGCGCTATACCGCGGACCACACGGGCCGGGACATCGTCGCCGTGACCCATGGCGGGACCATCCGCGCCGCCATGGCCCATTCGCTCGGCCTGACGCCCGAAGGGGCCATGTCCTTTTCCATCTCGACTCTGTCGGTGACCTGTCTGGAGCATGTCCAGGGCGGGTTGCTGCGCGGGCGCGGCGGGGCCTGGCGCATCGTGCGGGTCAATGCGCCACCCCATGCGGTGACGCCGCTCGTTAAAGGGGGCCACTGACATGGAAGGCGGTCTGCCGCCGGTGACCCTGATCCTGGGCGGCCAGCGTTCGGGCAAAAGTAAGCTGGCGGAAACCCTGATCGAGGACGCGGCCGGCGGCGGCCTCTACCTGGCCACGGCCGAGGCCCGGGACGGGGAGATGACGGACCGCATCGCCACCCATCAGGCCCGCCGCGGCCCCGATTGGGAAACCATCGAGGAGCCTTTGGATATTCTCGGCCAGATTCGCGAGCACGCCGCCGCCGACCGCCCGGTGCTGGTCGATTGCCTGACGCTTTGGCTGTCCAATCTGATGGCCGCCGGGCGCGACCCCGCAGCCGAGGTCGAGGCCCTGGCCCAGGGGCTCGACGGCCTGGCCGGGCCCGTGGTGTTCGTGTCCAACGAGGTCGGCCTGGGCGTCATTCCGGCCAACGCCCTGGCCCGTGCCTTCGCCGATGCGGCGGGGCTGGCCAATCAGCGGCTGGCCCAGCGCGCCGACCGTGTGCTATTCACGGCGGCCGGCCTGCCGCTCGTGCTCAAGGGCGCTCCCCTTTAATTGTCGCAAAACAAGGTTCTCCCGCATCCATGAAAATCCCCGCCACCGTGATCACCGGCTTCCTCGGCGCCGGTAAGACGACCCTGATCCGTCACCTGCTGCAGAACGCGGGTGGCCGGCGAATCGCCTTGGTGATCAACGAATTCGGGGATCTGGGTGTCGACCGCGAGGTCATCAACGGCTGCGCCATCGAAGGCTGCGCCGAAGACGACGTGGTCGAGCTGGCCAACGGCTGCATCTGCTGCACCGTCGCCGACGATTTCCTGCCGACCATGGAAATGCTGCTCGACCGGCCGAACCCGCCAGACCATATCGTTATCGAAACATCCGGCCTGGCCCTGCCCAAGCCCCTGGTCAAGGCCTTCACCTGGCCGGAAATCCGCGCCCGGGTCACCGTCGACGGGGTGATCGCCGTGGTCGACGCCCCCGCCGTGGCGGCGGGCCGCTTCGCCCATGATCCCGACGCTGTCGCGGCCCAGCGCGAAGACGACGACAACCTGGACCATCATTCGCCCCTGGAAGAAGTGTTCGAGGACCAGCTGCTGTCCGCCGACATGGTGCTGCTGAACAAGGCCGACCTGACCGATACGGCGGGCCTGGCCGCCGCGCGGGCGATCGTCGAGGCCGAACTGCCGCGCCAGGTGAAGATCGTCGAAACCCGTCACGGGCAGATCGACGCCAACGTGCTGCTGGGCCTTCAGGCCGGGGCCGAGGACGATCTCGACGCCCGCCCGTCCCATCACGAGGGCGAGGACGACCACGATCACGACGACTTCGACAGCTTCGAAGTGCGGATCGCCGGCTCCGCCGACCCGGAGGCCCTGAAATCCCGCATCGAAGCCGCCGCCCGCGACCACGGCATTCTGCGCGTGAAGGGCTTCGTCCATGTCGCGGGCAAGCCGCGCCGCCATGTCATTCAGGGTGTGGGGTCACGGGTCGACGGCTATTACGACCGTCCCTGGGCGGACGGCGAAGCGCCGGAAACCCGTCTGGTCGTCATCGGCCTGCAGGGCCTGGACCGGGACGCCGTGGCCCGCGCCCTCCGGGGTTAGGCCCGGCGGGGTTCGGTTTGCCCGCCGCCTCTCCTATATAAAAGACCGCAGCGTTCAGAACAGCGGAGCCTGATCTTGCATCTTCTCGCCGCCCAGCCCGGCATTGTCGACGACGGAACGGAGGCCCTGGACCTGGGCCAGACGCCGGGCGACATCGTCGTGCTGTCCGCCGCCGACACGGAACTGGCGGCCCTGGCCGACGCCCAGGCCCGGCGGATGAGCGGCACGCCCGGGTCCCCCTCCCTGCGGCTCGCCAACGTCATGCATCTGAGCCACAACATGAGCGTCGATCTGTACGTCGACGCCGTGATCGCCCAGGCGCGTCTGGTCGTCGTGCGGCTTTTGGGCGGGCGGGCCTACTGGCCCTACGGCGTGGAACAGGTCGCCCAAACGGCCATGGCCAAGGGCATTGCGCTCGCCATCCTGCCCGGCGACGACGCGCCCGACGCGGAACTGGCCGACTGGTCGACCCTGCCGCAGGCGGCCCAGCATCGCCTGTGGCAATATCTGGTGCAGGGCGGGCCGACCAATGCGGACCGGTTTTTGGATTATGCGGCGTCCCTGATCGGGGCCGGCGATGACGACTGGCTGGAGCCGGAGCCGCTTTTACCCTGCGGGCTTTACTGGCCCGATGCAGCGGTGCCGGACCTGGAGGCGCTCCGCAGCCGCTGGACCAAAGACGCCCCCGTGGCGGCGCTGGTGTTCTATCGCGCCCTCATGCAGGCGGGGAACCTGGACGCCGTCGACGCCCTGGTTACCTCCCTGGGCCGGGCCGGGCTCAATGCCCTGCCGGTTTACGTGAAAAGTCTGAAGGACGCGGTCTCGGCGGCGACCCTGGAAGGATTTTTCGCCGACGCACCCCCGGCCGTGGTCATCAACACGACGGGCTTCGCCGTCACCGCGCCGGGCACGGACAAGCTGGGCGGGGGGCGGGCACCGGGGCCCTTGGACCAGCCAGGGGCGCCCGTGCTGCAGGCCGTGTTCTCCGGCGGCAATCTGGACGGCTGGCAATCGGGCACCTTCGGCCTGGGCCCCCGCGACATCGCCATGAACGTGGCCCTGCCGGAAGTGGACGGGCGGATCATCACCCGCGCCGTGTCGTTCAAGGGCCGGGCCCGGCGCGACGATGCGACCGAAACCGATATCGTGCGCTACGAACCGGTCCCCGACCGGGTCGATTTCGTGGCCGATCTGGCATCGGCCTGGGCGCGGCTTGCAAATAAAACCCGGGAAGAGCGCCGCGTCGCCCTGGTGCTGGCCAACTACCCAAACCGGGACGGGCGCATCGGCAACGGGGTCGGGCTGGATACGCCGGCGGCGACGGTCAAGCTGCTGAATGCGATGGCGGCGGCGGGATACCGCGTCGCCGACATTCCGGAAGACGGCGACGCTTTGGTGCAACGGCTGCTGGCCGGGCCGACCAACGATCTGACCGCCCTGGCGTCCCGCACCTGGGACGAGGTCCTGCCCTTCAACGAATACCAGATGTTCTTCGGCAGCCTGCCCAAGTCCGTCCAGGATGCGGTGACGGACCGTTGGGGCCCGGCGGAAACCGATCCCTTCTTCCGCCCGGGCTCCCTCGACTGCGGACATTTCGCCGTGGCGGCCTTTCGCTGCGGCAATGCGGCGATCTGTCTGCAACCGGCGCGCGGCTACAACATCGATCCCAAATCCAGCTATCACGACCCGGACCTGGTGCCGCCGCACAGCTATCTCGCCTTCCATGCCTGGCTGCGGGAAAACTTCCGCGCCGACGCCGTGGTCCATATGGGCAAGCACGGCAATCTGGAATGGCTGCCGGGCAAGTCGCTCGCCCTGTCGCGAGACTGCTTTCCGGAAGCGGCCCTGGGCCCCCTGCCCAACATCTATCCCTTCATCGTCAATGATCCGGGGGAGGGCACCCAGGCCAAGCGCCGGGCGGCCGCCGTCATCGTCGACCATCTGACCCCGCCCTTGACCCGCGCCGAAAGCTACGGGCCCCTGAAGGACCTGGAAGCTCTGGTCGATGAATATTACGAGGCCGCCGGCGTCGATCGCCGCCGCCTGAAGGTGTTGGAAAAAGACATCCTTACCCTCTGCCACGCCACGGGTATCGGTGCCGATTGCGGCATGGCGGACGACGACGTGTCCGGCGACCAGTTGGCCAAGCTCGACAATTATCTGTGCGAGCTCAAGGAAATGCAGATCAGGGACGGCCTGCACATTCTGGGTCTGTCGCCGACGGGCCGGCTGCTGACCGACCTGCTGGTGGCCCTGGCCCGCGTGCCGCGGGGACCGGGACCGGAAGACGCCTCCTTGCTGCGCGCGCTCGCGGCGGACCTGGATTTGGGGGCCGACTTCGATCCCCTCGATTGCGACATGGCCGCCCCCTGGACCGGCGCGCGCCCCGCGGTGTTGGACAATACGGACGCGCCCTGGCGCACGGCGGGCGATGTGGTGGAGCGGCTGGAAATTCTCGCGGCGGCCTTGGTCGCGGGCGACGCCACTCCTGATCCGGCCTGGACCACGTCGGCCCCCGTGCTTGAGTTCATCCAGGGCCAGCTGCGCCCGGCGGTCGAGGCTTCGGGCGCGGCGGAAATTCAGGGTGTGCTGACGGGTTTGGACGGACGCTTCGTGCCGCCGGGTCCGTCCGGGGCGCCGACGCGGGGACGCCCCGACGTGCTGCCCACGGGGCGCAATTTTTATTCCGTCGATACCCGCACGGTGCCGACCCCGGCCGCCTGGCAACTGGGCTGGAAGGCGGCGAGCCTGCTGGTCGAACGCCACGCCCAGGACCACGGCGACTGGCCCAAGTCCATCGCGATCTCCGCCTGGGGCACGTCCAACATGCGCACGGGCGGCGACGACATCGCCCAGGCCCTGGCCCTGCTGGGGGTCAAGCCGCAATGGGACGGTCCGTCCCGCCGGGTCACCGGGTTCGAGGTGCTGCCCGTTTCCGTCCTCGGCCGCCCGCGCATCGACGTGACGCTTCGTATCTCGGGCTTTTTCCGCGATGCCTTTCCGGGCCTGATCGATCTGTTCGATTCCGCCGTGCGCGCCGTGGCCGCGCTGGACGAGACGGAAGCGGACAATCCGCTGGCCGCCCGGGTCCAGGCCGAGGCGGCGGCGATCGCCGCCAAGGGCGACGGCGATCAGGACGCCGCCTTCCGCCGCGCCGCGTACCGCGTGTTCGGCTCCATGCCGGGGTCTTACGGAGCCGGGCTGCAGGCATTGATCGACGAAAAGGGCTGGGAGACGGAAGACGATCTCGCCAAGGCATATGTCGCCTGGGGCGGCTATGCCTATGGTGCCGGGGCCGAGGGCCAGGCCGCCCACGGCCTGTTCGAAGCGCGCCTGCGCACCACCGACGCGGTGCTGCAGAACCAGGACAACCGCGAACACGATCTGTTGGATTCCGACGACTACTACCAGTTCCAGGGCGGCCTGACCGCTGCCGTGCGGTCGCTTAAGGGCAGCCAGCCGGCCGTCTATTTCGGCGACCACGCGCGGCCGGAAAACCCGCGCCTGCGCACCCTGGACGAAGAAATTTCCCGCGTGGTGCGGGCCCGGGCGGCCAATCCGAAATGGATCCGGGGCGTCATGCGCCACGGCTACAAGGGGGCCTTCGAAATGGCGGCCACGGTCGATTATCTGTTCGCCTTCGCCGCCACGGCGCGCTGCGTCGCCGACCATCATTTCGATGCCGTCTTTCAGGCCTATCTGGAAGATCCCGAGGTCCGGGACTTCCTTGCCGAGCACAACCCGGCGGCGCTGAAGGAAATGGCGGCCCGGTTCATGGAAGCCCAGGACCGGGGCCTGTGGAGTCCACGGCTCAACTCGACCCGCCCGCTGTTGGAGCAGCTGGCCCGTGACGGTTGACGGCGGGCCCCGGAAGCCGGGATAAGTTATCACCAGCCGACAGATGAGGCGTTCCCCGATGGACAAGAAAACCAAAGACACGATGACCGAGGCGGAACTGGACGCGCGCCACGCCGAGAAGATGCGCAAGAAGAAGGCGGCGCGGGACAAGATTCTCGCCACCAAGACCGAGGAACGCGGCCTGCTGATCGTCCATACGGGCAAGGGCAAGGGCAAGTCGACCGCCGCCATGGGCATGGCCATGCGCTGCGTCGGCCACGGCATGCGCGTCGCCATCGTGCAGTTCGTCAAGGGCGTGTGGGAAACGGGCGAACGCGACGTGCTGGCGAAATTCCCCGATCAGGTCACGATCCGCGCCATGGGCGAGGGCTTCTCCTGGGAAACCCAGGACCGCCAGCGCGACCTCGCGGCGGCCCGCCAGGCCTGGGACGCGGCCAAGGAACTGATGGCCGACCCCAGCTACAAGATGGTTATCCTGGACGAGCTGAACATCGTGCTGCGCTACGACAACCTGCCGCTGGACGAGGTGGTTGAGACCTTGCGCAACCGGCCCCGCGACCTGCATGTCGTGGTCACCGGACGCAACGCCAAGGAGGCGCTGATCGAGGCGGCCGACCTGGTCACGGAAATGGAAATGATCAAGCATCCGTTCCGCGCGGGCGTGAAGGCCCAGGCGGGGATCGAATTTTGAACGGGCGGGGGAATGATACGATGACCACAGCCATTCGCGGACTACTGTCGCTGGCCCTGACCTTCATGGTTCTGGCCGGCTGTGCCCGTCTGGAATCGGAGCCGCCCGTGGCCGCGCGCCATGTCATCGCCGCGGCGACGGCGACGGTCGAACGCTTCACCACGGTCAAACAGTTGGCCGAAGCGGCCAAGCATATCCCGACGGCCCGCGCGGTCGTGGTGTTCCCCGACCTGGTCAAGGCCGGGTTCATCGCCGGCGGCGAGGGCGGCAACGGTGTGCTCTTGGCGCGGGCGGCCGACGGCTCCTGGTCGCAGCCGGTGTTCCTGTCCCTCGGCGTCGCCAGCTTCGGGTTGCAGGCGGGCATCCAGCAGACCGAGGTCGTGCTGGCCATCCGTTCCGAGGGCGCGCTCAAGGCCGTGCTGGAAAACCAGGGCTCGATCGGCGCCGACAGCGGCATCACCATGGCCGTCTACGGGGCCGGGATCGAAGGGGCGATGACGAGCAACGTCGGCGCCGACATCATCGCCTTCGCCAATTCCAAATCGGGGCTTTATGCCGGCTTCTCGTTGGAAGGGGCCGTGTTCATCCGGCGCCGCGATTTGAACGAAGCGTTCTATGGCGCGGGCGCCACGCCGGACAGCATCCTGGCGGGCCGGCAGACCAACCCCGTCGCCGATCCGTTGATCCAGGCCCTTGCCGCCTACAAGCCCTGATCCCGCCGGCCGGGGCGGGCCGGCCAAGGCCCTGATGTTTCAGGGCACGGGATCGGACGTGGGCAAATCCCTGATCGTCGCGGGCCTGTGCCGCCTGTTCGCCAACCGCGGGCTTCGCGTCCGTCCCTTCAAGCCGCAAAACATGTCCAACAATGCCGCCGTCACAAATGACGGCGGCGAGATCGGCCGCGCCCAGGCGCTGCAGGCGATGGCCGCGCGCCAGCCGCTCAGCGTGCATATGAACCCGGTGCTGCTGAAACCGCAGACGGACATCGGATCGCAGGTCGTCGTTCAAGGCAAGGTCCGGGGTAATGCCAAGGCGCGGGACTATCACGCCATGAAGCCGGATCTGCTGGCGGCGGTGCGGGACAGCTTCGCGATTATCCGCGACGGCGCGGATCGCGTCATTGTCGAAGGGGCGGGCAGCCCGGCCGAGGTCAACCTACGGGCCGGTGACATTGCCAACATGGGCTTCGCGCTGGCGGCAAAGGTGCCCGTGATCCTGGTCGCCGACATCGACCGGGGCGGCGTGATCGCCAGCCTGGTCGGCACCTGGGACCTGATGACCGAGGACGAACGCGCCCGCGTGCGCGGCTACGTCATCAACAAATTTCGCGGCGACGCGACGTTGTTCGACGACGCGATCGACATCATCAAGGCGCGCACGGGCATGCATTGCTTCGGGGTGGTTCCCCATTTCGCTCAGGCCCGCCTGCTGCCGGCCGAGGACGCGGTGGCGTTGGACGCACCGCGCCAGGGCAAAAGCGCGTCAGGCGACCGCCTGCGCATCGCCGTGCCGCGCCTGCCGCGCATCGCCAATTTCGACGACCTGGACCCCCTGAACGGCGAAGACGGGGTCGAGGTCGTGATGGTGGCGCCGGGCGCGGTCATTCCGGGCGATGCCGACGTGATCCTGATCCCCGGCTCCAAGGCGACGCTCTCGGACCTGGCGGCGCTCCGCGCCGAAGGCTGGGATATCGACATCCTGGCCCATCATCGCCGGGGCGGCCTCGTCGTCGGGCTGTGCGGCGGCTATCAGATGCTGGGCCGGACCCTGGCCGACCCGGACGGGATCGAGGGCGCGGCGGTGACCATGCCCGGCCTGGGGCTGTTGGAGGTGGACACGGTGATCGGCGCGGCCAAGACCCTGCGCCCGGCGGCCGGCCGCGACACGGTTTTCGATCAGGCCATCACCGGCTACGAGATGCACATGGGGGTCACCACGGGGCCCGGCCTGGCGCGGCCCTGGCTGTCGCTGGCGGACGGCGCCGACGGGGCGGTTTCCGCCGACGGGCGGGTCATGGGGGCCTATGTCCACGGCCTGTTCGCGGCCGATGACTTTCGCCGGGCGTTCCTGGGGGCGATCCGCGCGGGCGACTATGGGGCGGCGTCCCATGGGGCCCGGGTCGAGGCGACCCTGGATGCCCTCGCCCGGCATCTGGAAGCCCATCTCGACATGGACGGCCTGGACGCGGCCTTCGCCTAGTCCGCCGGCGGGACGTCGTCCTTCATTTCCTGCAACAGAAATTCCCGCGCCTTGGTTTCGTGCTGCGGTGTCAAATGGGGAGCGAGCAGCCGCCAGGCGCCGTAGAACACGGTCGCGTCATCCGTATAGCCCAAGGCCGCGATGAAATCGGGGACCAGGTCGAAAGGCACGATGAAATAGGCCAGCGCGCTCATCACGGCGACCTTAACACCTGTGGGGGTCGCCGGGTCGCGGGCCGCGTAAAAGGCGGCCACGGCGTCGCGGGTGAAGGGCACCTTGCCGATGGTCTGGCGCACCTTGCCGCCCAGGTCCCGGGTTACCAGGTTCTCGTCGCCGGGGGCGCTGTCTTCCGGTTTGCGTCGCACGTTGTCGGCCTCTCGCTGCTTTGTTAGAAGTCACTCACCCTATTAAACACGTCCAATGACGGAGGACTTCCATGGATATTTCCGGTCAAGCGGCCCTGGTAACGGGGGCGGCCTCGGGCCTGGGTGCGGCGACGGCCCGCGCACTCGCGGCCAAGGGCGCCAAGGTCACCTGCCTTGATCTTAATTTGGCCGGTGCCGAGGAAGTTGCAAGCGCCATCGGCGGAAAGGCCGTTCAGGCCGACGTGTCCGACGCGGCCTCGCTCGAGGCGGCGGTGGCCCATGCCGAAGAAGCCCACGGCCCCGCCCGCATCGCCGTCAGCTGCGCCGGCATCGCCCCGCCCAAGCGCATCGTCGGGCGTGACGGGCCGCAGGCGCTCGACGTGTTCGCTCAGACCATCCAGATCAACCTGATCGGCACCTTCAACCTGACGCGCCTGGCCGCCCATGGCATGCAGGGGCTCGACGCGCTCGAAACCGGGGAGCGCGGGGTGATCGTCAACACCGCCTCCGTCGCCGCCTTCGAAGGCCAGATCGGCCAGGCCGCCTATGCGGCGTCCAAGGGCGGGGTCGCGGCCCTGACCCTGCCGGCGGCGCGCGAGTTCGCCAAATCGGGCATCCGCGTGATGACCATCGCACCCGGCGTGTTCAAGACACCGATGGTGGCGGGCCTGTCGGACGAGGTTCAGGCCAGTCTGGCGGCGGGCGTGCCGTTCCCGCCGCGCCTGGGCGATCCGGCGGAATACGCGGACCTGGTGCTGGCGATCTGCGGCAACGTCATGCTCAACGGCGAGGTCATCCGCCTCGACGGCGCGCTCCGCATGCCGCCGATCTGATAAAGGGCTCACCACAGAGACAGTGAGGCGGTGAGGAGAAAAGTACAAGCTTTGGACCCTCACCGCCTCGGTGGTTTTCTTTTCTCAATTGGCAATCTTGTCCATGAAGGCGGCGAGGGTGATGTCTTTCTGCGTCACGCCGCCGGCGTCGTGGGTCGCCAGGGTGACCTCGACCCGGTTGTAGACGTTGAACCATTCGGGATGGTGATCCGTCTTTTCCGCCAGCAGTGCCGCCCGGGTCATGAAGGCGAAGGCCGCATTGAAGTCCTTGAAGGTGAAGGTCTTGGCGATGGCGTCGCGGCCCGTGACCTCGGTCCAGCCGTCCAGGCCCCGGATCGCCTGCGTCCGCGCATCGCCCGTCAGTTTCTCGGCCATGTCCTCTCTCCTTGTTTGCATTTGATCCGGCGTCGATTGGCGCTAGCTTAACGCATGACCCTGACCGCACCCAGTCTTGCCGATTTCGAGGCCATGGCCGAAGAGGCCCTGACCTTGATTCCCGACCATCTGCGCCGCCTTGCCGCCGACGTCGTCATCCGCATCGAGGATTTTCCCGACGCGGAAACCGAGCGCGAGATGGACCTGGAAAGCCCGTTTGATCTTCTCGGCCTCTACCGCGGCATCGCGCTGACGGACAAGAGCGTTATCGACCCGGGGGGCATGCCCGACATGGTGTTCCTCTATCGCCGCCCGATCCTGGATTACTGGTGCGAGACCGGTGAGGACCTGACGCATCTGATCCGCCACGTCCTGATCCATGAGATCGGCCATCACTTCGGCTTTTCCGACGCGGACATGGAATATCTGGAGGCGCAGGCCGACAGCGCCGGCGAAGGCTGAACGCCGGGCCCGATTCCGCTTATCACCGGCACGATTTCGGGTATGATTTTTCTCCGCCCCGGTCGGCGCGGACCAACGGGCAGACAGAATAAAGAGGGCCGCCATGAACGACGTCGAGAAAACCCTGGAACAGAATGTCGAGCAGGTCGCCAAATGGGTCGACGTGCTGCTTGAATTCGGCGTGTCCTACGGCTTCCAGATTCTGGGCGCGCTGCTGTTCCTGCTGGTCGGGCTCAAGGCCGGCAGCTGGATGTCGCGGCGGATCCAGGCGGTCTGCGAAGCCAAGGGCATCGACGTCACCCTGTCCCGGTTCATCGGCAATGCGGTCAAGATCCTGATCCTGACCGTGCTCGCCATCATCACGCTGGGCAATTTCGGCATTTCCATCGCCCCCCTGATCGCTCTGGCCGGGGCATCGGCCTTCGGCGCCACCATGGCCTTGCAGGGGCCGTTGTCGAACTACGGGGCGGGGCTCTCGATCATCCTGGCCCGGCCCTTCGTGGTCGGGAACACCATTACGGTCGGCGAGACCTCGGGCGTGGTCGACGAGGTCAAGATGGCCTACACTCGCCTGCTCGGCGAGGACGGCGAGCGCATCACCATTCCCAACAAGGACATCGTCGGCCGCGTCATCGTCAATTCGGAAACCCGGCGTGTGGTCCAGACTAAGATCGCGCTGGCCGCCGACGCGGATTTGGAGCGCGCGACCCAGGCCGTGCAGAAGGCGGTCGTCAGTGCTTTGCCGAAGACCGATGCGGAGGCCGGCGGCGCCGAACCCCAGGTCGGGCTGCACGATTTCACCTTCGGCGGGCTGGTGCTGGGGGTGCGGTTCTGGGTGCCCTCCAGCCGCTATTACGAACTGCGTTATGCGGTCAACCGGGCGATTCTGGAGGCCTTGCGCGGCGCCGGGGTGCCGATGTTGGCGGGTGTGCAGCCGGCGGTCATGGGCGACAGCCTGTCCGGCGATGGCGTGCAGGAAGGCCGGCGCGAAGACGGCTGAGGTTCCGGAGAATTAAGAAACGGAAGGCCGGCGTCAGACGTCAGGCGTCAGGCCGGCTGCGCCTCGGGTTCGTCTTCGCCGGCCAGCAGGGTGCCGACCACGGCCAGAAGATCGAGCGCCGAAAACGGCTTGGACAGGGTCTTGCGCGCGCCCATCTTGGCGGCCATGGCGAGCGACGAGGTCGGGTTGGTGCGCGGATCGGCGGACACGGCGACGATCGGCAGGTCCGGCGTATCGGCCAGCAGCGAGCGGATCAGGTCGATGCCTTCGCCATCGGCCATCAGGATGTCGGTGATCACGATCTGATGATGCCCGGCCTTGAATTTCTCCAGCGCTTCGAAGCCGCCCGCGGCGGTCTCCACGGTGAATCCGACTTCCGTCAACGGCATGGCGATCAGCTTTCGCGCCACTTCGTTGTCATCAACGACGAGCACACTCGGCATCTTTTTCTCCAATCCTACCGTGCGCTTACATCCCCCACACGCGGCAGCCCAAGCTATTTCAGCCCGGGAATGGTATTGCATCTGCAAACGGGTCTCAATTAGGCCGAAAGTCAGGGGTTCGTTTCCGGGGGGCGGCGCCGAGGGGAATCGACCGTCGCGCGCCCGGTGCGCGGAAGCCAAACAAGGTTCAGGGGGGCTCGTGAAGGGGGGGAAGTGGTGGAGCCGAGGGGAATCGAACCCCTGACCTCGTCATTGCGAACGACGCGCTCTCCCAACTGAGCTACGGCCCCTTAAGATATCCCGACGCTGCGGGCATCCCGGGTGAACCGCCGGCCCCGGGGATGATCCGGGTGGGCGGCCGATTTGGGAGGCCGGATAATGCTTCCGGCTCGGCGCAGTGTCAAGCTGCGGTTTCAGCCTAAATCCTTGCGGCGGCGGGCCCTTGCCCCTAGGTTTGTGCGGCTTGCGCCCGCACATTCGGAGACCACCATGGACGTTGTCATTGGACCCGTTTTTCAAATCCTCTATCTGATCCTCCAGCTCTACCTGTATGTGGTAATCGTCGGCGTGATTCTGAGCTGGCTGATCGCCTTCAATGTGGTCAACACCTCGAATCGCTTCGTCTACATGATCGGCGACTTCTGTTACCGGGCGACGGAGCCGTTGTTGGGGCGCATTCGCCGGTTTCTGCCGAATCTGGGCGGTTTCGACCTGTCGCCGATCGTTCTGATCTTCGGCATTTATTTCCTTCAGATGGTCTTGGTGAACCTCAGCCGTAAGCTTGTCTGACACGCCCGACCAGGAGGCTGTCATGCCGTTTCGGGTTGGTGATGACGGGCTGCGCGTCCGGCTCAAGGTCGCGCCGAAAGCGGCGGCCAATCGCGTCACCGGCCTGGCCGCGGATGCGGACGGCGGCTGTGTTCTGAAGGTCGCGGTCACCGCCCCGGCGGACAAGGGCAAGGCCAACGCCGCCGTGGTCAAGCTGCTGTCCAAGGAATGGGGCGTCGCGAAATCAGAGATGGAGATCGTTCAGGGGCAATCGTCCCGGAACAAGATGCTCTTGATCCAGGGCGGCGGGGCGGCATTAATGCGCCGGCTCACGGACTGGTGCGGGGATAAAGGATTGGAGACGAAATGACGGATGCGGCGATCATCGACGGCAAGGCTCATGCGGACCGGCTTCGCGAAAAGGTGACGGCGGCCGTCGGGCGCCTGAAGGACGGCCCGGGGATCACCCCGGCGCTGGCGGTGGTGCTGGTCGGCGACGATCCGGCGAGCCAGGTCTATGTCGGCGCCAAGGGCAAACAGACCGTCGCCGCCGGCATGGAGTCCATCGAACACCGTCTGCCGGCGACGACGCCGGAAGCGGACCTGCTCGCCCTGATCGCCTCGCTCAATGCGGATCCCGCCGTGCACGGCATTCTCGTGCAATTGCCCCTGCCGGGTCACATCGACGAAGGGGCGGTGATCGCCGCCATCGATCCGGCCAAGGACGTGGATGGCTTTCATCCGGTCAACGTCGGTCGTTTGTGGTCGGGCGACCCGCGCGCCCTGGTCCCCTGCACGCCCTACGGCTGCCTGTTGATGCTGCGTGAAACGCTCGGCGATCTGTCGGGCAAGCGGGCCCTGGTGCTTGGCCGATCCAACATCGTCGGCAAGCCCATGGCGGCCTTGCTGCTGGGCGACAGCTGCACGGTTACGATCGCCCATTCCCGGACCCAGGACCTGGCCCAGCGCTGCCGCGAGGCGGACATCCTGGTGGCCGCCGTGGGCCGCCCGCGCATGGTGCCCGGCGACTGGGTCAAGCCGGGGGCGACGGTCATCGACGTCGGCATCAACCGCATCGACGCCCCGGAAAAAGGGCCCGGCAAGACGCGTCTGGTCGGCGACGTCGACTTCGACACGGCGGCCAAGGTCGCCGGCGCCATCACGCCGGTGCCCGGCGGTGTCGGCCCCATGACCATCTGCTGCCTGTTGCGCAACACGGTGGTCGCCGCCTGCCGCCAGGCT
>PALN01000008.1 GCA_002706405.1 Rhodospirillaceae bacterium
CGCGGCTTGGCCGACCCGGCCAAGCCCAAGCCGCTTGAGACTGTCTCAAGCCGTCTCGCTTACCACGTCGCCATTTCGGCCTTCAGGTTGCCGTCGAGCACTTCCAGGAACTGCTGGGTCGTGCACCAGCCCTGATCGGGGCCGACGAGAATCGCGAGGTCCTTGGTCATGGAACCGCTTTCCACCGTATCGATGCAGACCTTTTCCAGGGCGTTGGCGAACTTCACCACCTCGGGCGTGCCGTCGAATTCGCCGCGGTACTTCAGACCCTGGGTCCAGGCGAAGATCGAAGCGATCGGGTTGGTGGAGGTTTCCTTGCCCTGTTGATGCAGGCGGTAGTGGCGGGTGACCGTGCCGTGGGCGGCTTCGGCCTCGACCGTCTTGCCGTCCGGCGTCATCAGCACGGAGGTCATCAGACCCAGCGAGCCGAAGCCCTGGGCCACGGTGTCGGACTGCACGTCGCCGTCATAGTTCTTACAGGCCCACACGAAGCCGCCTTCCCACTTCATGGCGCAGGCGACCATGTCGTCGATCAGGCGATGTTCGTAGGTGATGCCGGCTTCCTTGAACTTGTCCTTGAATTCGGCGTCGAAGACTTCCTGGAACAGGTCCATGAAGCGACCGTCGTATTTCTTCAGGATCGTGTTCTTGGTCGACAGGTAGCAGGGCCAGCCCAGGCCCAGCGCGTAGTTCATGGACGCCCGGGCGAAACCGCGAATGCTTTCATCCAGGTTGTACATGGCCATGGCGACACCGGCTTCCGGCGCCTGGAACACTTCGCGTTCGATCACTTCGCCGCCGTCCGTGGGCTCGAACTTGATGGTCAGCTTGCCCGCACCGGGGAACAGGAAATCGGTCGCGCGGTACTGATCGCCAAAGGCATGACGGCCGATCACGATGGGCTTGGTCCAACCGGGAACCAGGCGCGGCACGTTCTTGCACACGATCGGCTGGCGGAAGATGGTGCCGCCCAGGATGTTGCGGATGGTGCCGTTGGGCGAGCGCCACATCTGTTTCAGGCCAAATTCCTCGACCCGGCCTTCGTCCGGCGTGATGGTCGCGCATTTGACGCCGACGCCGTGCTGCTTGATGGCGTTCGCGGAATCGATGGTGATCTGGTCATCGGTCTCGTCGCGCTTTTGGACGGAAAGATCGTAATACTTAAGGTCGACGTCGAGGTAGGGGAGGATCAGCTTGTCCTTAATGAAGGCCCAGATGATCCGCGTCATCTCGTCGCCGTCCAGTTCCACGATCGGGTTTTCGACCTGAATTTTCGCCATCAGTCGGTACTCCGGTTGTCCTGCGATTGAAGTTGCGGCGCACATTATATCCTGCCCCCTTTCCCTGCAAGACGCAGGCGCAGCGAATATTGCAGCGGGAAATCGGGGTCAGAGACGGGCGGAGGTGGCCTTGGGCCCGGGCCGGGCCGCCGCATTAATGGCGTCGAACACCTGTTCGGGGGTATCGACCACCGACCACAGGGTCTGAATGTCGCCGTAGGCGAAGCCTTCCTTGACGACCGAGGCGAGCAGCGCCGACAGCGCCGCCCAGTATCCGGCGGCATCCAGGATCACGATGGGTTTGGCATGCAGGCCAAGCTGTTTCCAGGTCGCGACCTCGATGGTTTCGTCCAGGGTGCCGAGCCCGCCCGGCAGGGCGACAAAGGCGTCGGCTTCTTCGAACATGCGCTGCTTGCGGCTGTGCATGCTGTCGGTGACGATCAGATCGGTGAGGTCGTCGCGCCCAACCTCGCGGCGACGCAGGAAATCGGGGATCACGCCCGTGACCTGGCCGCCGGCCTCCAACACCGCGTCGGCAACCACGCCCATCAGGCCGACATGCCCGCCGCCGTACACCAGGCGGATGTCCCGTTCGGCCATCATCCGGCCGAGGGTTCGCGCGGCGTATTCATAGGCCGGGTCGCTGCCCATGCGCGAGCCGCAAAAGACGCAGATGGCGGAAATATCGGACATGGGAAGTGTTTTGATTCCGTTGAATTTTTCGTGACCAGCGTAGCTGGCCGTTTCCAGGCAGCGCCCGAATGGTTACAGTCTGTTCAAGGTCCGGGCTGGCTCGGGGGAGTATATGCCAGACCAGTTCCGAATGGTGATACTCTTTTGTTTCAGAAGGATCAGCTAGACATGCAGAAATTCAAGGCGCTTACCCGAGGTGTTCTCGCAGCCGCAGCCGTGGCGACCATTGCCGCGACGGGCGTGGCCCACGCCAGCGACGGCGGCGAAATCAAGTACCGCAAGGCCGTCATGAAAGCCGTCGGCGGGCACATGAACGCCCTGGTCGCCATCGTCAAGGGCGAGACCGCCAACAAGGCCGACATGACCGCGCTGGCCAATGGCATGCTGTCGCTTGCCAAGATTTCCCAGAACGTATTCCCCGCGGGCTCCGACGCCATGGGCGGCGAAACGGAAGCGTTGGGCAAGGTCTGGGATGACCCCGCCGGCTTCAAAAAGGTCAACATGGCCTTTGTCGAATACTCAGAGAAACTGGTGACCGCCGCCGAATCGGGCGATCCCAAGACCCTGGGCGCCGCCGTGGGTGCTCTCGGCAAGAACGCCTGCAAGGCCTGCCACGACGACTACAGGAAGAAAGACTAAGGGCGAAGGCTCAGGCCGCCGGGACGGATACCGTCCCGGCGCGCCTTACCAGATCGACAGGATCCAGGCCACGGGAGCGGCCGCCACAAGCGCCGTCACCAGCAGCCATCCCCAGCGCGTCGGCCCGTCCGCCACCGCCGGATCGGCATCCGGCTTGACCCCGGTAATCATCGGTTTCACCAGATTGTCGCCCTTCCACCAATGCAGGGCGATCGCCGCCACATGGGCCGCCACCAGCCCATAGATCACGTTGCTCATAAGATGGTGGATGCCGGTCAGGCGGTCGCTGAGCGCCTTGCCCGCGTATTTGGCCAGCGGCCCTTCCAGGAAGATGTCGTCGTTGGCGAACAGTCCCGTTCCCGCCTGAACAGCCAGCGCCAGCAGGATCAGCACCACGGACCAGCCGCCGAGTGGATTATGGCCCACCGTATGAACAGCGCGGCCCTTCAGGAAATCCACGGCGTAGCGGACCACGGTCACGGGCCCTTTGACGAAGGCGGCAAAGCGCGCATGACGCCCGCCGACCAGTCCCCAAAGCACGCGGAACAGCACCAGCCCCAGGACCACGCAGCCCGAGACCACATGCAGGTCCATCTGCCACAGACCGCCGGTTACCCCGGTCGCGACCGAGGTGACGACGGCGGCCAACAGCGCCCAATGAAACAGGCGCACGGGCAGGTCCCATACGCGAACCCCATTCGGGCCCACCTGACCGGAAGCGCCGGTTCCTGCGTCATTTGTTGCCAAAGGCTTATCTCCTTTCTGATTTCGAAAAAAATGCCCCCTGGCAGCCCAAGTGGCAAGGTTCGACCAGATGCCGATTGCGTTGACGTCATTGGACGACTAATTGTGAAGGATCGAATTTGGGGGGAAACCGGGGAGTGCCGCCGTTTTGCGGCATCTGTGAACGCAATGTGGCGTAATCCACTTTTCATCGTTGGCATCGGACTGGTCGTGGTGGCCTTCGCCATCGTCGTCAATTTGTCGTCACCCGACGACGATAAGGACGACGCCGCCCGCCCGCCCGCCCAGGCGCTGACCGCCCCCGGCAAGAACACGGCCAAACCGGCACCGGACCGCCCGGCCCGACCGGGCGACCCTAACCTGCCGACCTTTGACGTGGTCCGTGTCAGCCCCACGGGCGATACGGTTATCGCCGGCCGCGCCGCACCCGGCGCCACGGTCATCATCAAGGACGGCCAGACCGAGATCGGCCGTGTCATCGCCGACGACAAGGGCGAATGGGTCTATCTGCCGAGCGATCCGCTGCCGCCCGGCAATCGGTATCTGTCCCTGGAAACCATCGGCCCCGACGGCAAGCTTCTGACGTCACCCGACGTGGTCGTGCTGGCCGTGCCGGAACGCACCGACACCGGCCCCCTGGTGGCCGAGGAACGGACGACGGAGCCGCTCGCCATCCGGATGCCCCGCGAAGGCGAAGGGCCAAGCCGCCTGATCCAGGGCGACGGTCCGCAAAAAATCGAATTCGACATCAGCGCCGTCGATTACACGCCGGGTGGACGGGTGATCGTCAGCGGCCGCGCGCCCAGCGGTGACAGCGTGGCCCTATACATGGACGACACGCCCCTGGGCACGGCCCAGGCCGATGCCCAGAACCGCTGGTCCCTGACCCTCAAGGACAAGGTTTCACCGGGTGTGCACAAGCTGAAGGCGGAACGCCTCGACCCCGCGAGCAAGGTGATCGCCCGCGTCTCCATCCCCTTCCGTCAGGAAGAAATCATGCCCAACCTGGCGGACGGGCAGGTCGTGGTGGTGCAACCGGGCAATTCGCTGTGGCGCATCGCGCGCCGGGTCTACGGCGAAGGCGTGCAGTACACGATCATCTACAGCGCCAACAAACAGCAGATCGGCAATCCCGACCTGATCTATCCGGGCCAGGTCTTCCAGGTTCCCAAGCCGTCGAACTGACTTGGCAGACGGCCTTTGACCGGCGCCTATTCGGCGGGGGCCGCGTCCTCGGGCGGCGGCAACAGGGCGTAGACCGCCTTGCTCGCCCCGGCGATCAACGCCAGAAGTTCCAGATACGGCTTGGCCGACAGCAGGAACGCGACCGTCTTGGTCAGCAGGGATTTGGGCGTCAGCGTTTCATCGAAATTGAATTCGTCGAAGAACAGGATGCGCTGTTCCCGGGTGATGCTGATACGCCCGCCAAGCGCCCTGCCCGCCTCATGGACCACGGCCCGCATGTTGCTGCGCAGATCCGGCGCCTCGGCCGTATAGGGCAGATGGCCCAACACGGCGTGGATGCGCATCCGGGTATGACCCGGCTCCACATTGGCCCGCACGGCGAACTGATAGCCCAAGTAGCTGAAGGTGAAATCGACCTGCCCGTCGTCGTTCTTGCGGACAAGCTGGCCGTCGCCGTCAAGACCCATCGCCCCCAACGGCATGGCGGCCGCGGGGTTCCCGGCGGCGTCCACAAGGGCTTTGGTTTTTTCGGCGGAAGAGGCGGTGGCCACGGAGATCTCCTATCTGCTCGTCGGATTATCGTCTTTTTGCCGGGCCCCTGACAAGGACCTCAGATCCATATCTCCGGTATTTCAACCGGGCATTCCGGGTAAAATATGTTATGTAGGGCGCCCGAACCGCCGGCCCGGCCGGCGGGGGGACATCAACGGATATTAACGGCGGCACATGAAACAGAACATCATCCTGGATACTGTCATGACCCCCATCCACAAGGCGGGATGGCCGTTCATCGCATTGTTTGCGGCGGTCACCATCGTCCTGTTCTTCATTGCCGAGGAACTGGGCTGGCTGGGCGTTGTTCTGACGGCTTGGTGCGTCTACTTTTTCCGCGACCCGGACCGCATGACGCCCCTGGGCAACGCGCTGGTCATCGCACCCGCCGACGGCGCCGTGCAGATGATCGACCGCGCGGCACCGCCGCCGGAACTGGAAATGGGCGATGAGGAACGCACCCGCATCGCCATCTTCATGAACGTGTTCAATGTCCATGTGAACCGCACGCCCGTATCGGGCACGGTGGTCAAGCTCGCCTACCGCCCCGGCGCCTTCCTGGACGCCTCCCTGGACAAGGCCAGCGTGGAAAATGAACGCCAGAGCGTGCGCCTGAAGATCGCCGGCGTGAAAAGCCGCTCACCGAAAAAGAACGAGATCGCCGTGGTGCAGATCGCGGGCCTGGTGGCGCGGCGCATTCTGTGCGACCTGAGCGAGGGCGACACGGTCAGCGCCGGCGAACGCTTCGGCCTGATCCGCTTCGGCTCGCGGGTCGACGTTTACCTGCCCGAAGGTTGCGAGCCCCTGGTTTCCGTCGGCCAGACCAGCATCGCCGGCGAAACGGTGATCGCCGAAATCGGTGCCGACGCCGCCCGCACGGCGCAGCGCCGGTAACGAAACGGAAGGCAGACCGCCATGAGCGACGCCAAACCCACCCCGACCAAAGGCCCAGCCGCCAATTCGGCCCGAGGCGAGCGTCCGCGCCGCCTGCGCCGGGGGCTGCGCGTCATGCCTCTCAACAAGATGATCCCCAACATGCTGACCCTGGGGGCCCTGGCCTCGGGCATGACGGGGATGCGCTTCGCTTTGCACGAACGCTGGGAAGCCGCCGCCTTCGCCATTCTAATCGCGGCAATCCTGGATACCCTGGACGGCCGCGTCGCGCGCCTGTTGAAGGGATCGAGCAAGTTCGGGGCGGAACTCGATTCGCTGTCCGACTTCATCTGCTTCGGCGTCGCGCCGGCGATGATCCTCTATCACTGGGCGTTGGAAGGCGCCGGCCGCTTCGGCTGGTTCCTGGTCGTGCTGTTCGCCATGTGCTGCGCCATGCGTCTGGCGCGCTTCAACACCGTGCTGGAAGACGACAAGAAACCTGTCTGGGCGGGCCGCTTCTTCACGGGTGTGCCGGCCCCGGCGGGTGCGGGACTGGTCCTGCTGCCGATGATCCTGTCGTTTCAAGTGCCGGAAGCCTATGTCGGCTACCTGCAGAACCCTTATCTGGTCTCGGTCGTGCTGATCGTTTGCGGCGGTCTGTTCGTCTCGACCCTGCCCACCTTCTCGTTCAAGAACATGAAGATGGCACGGGCCTGGATGATGCCGCTGATGATCGCCGTGGCGGTCCTGGCCGCCTTCGTGGTGACCGACCCCTGGCTGGCGCTGACAGCGATCCTGGTGCTTTACATCGCCAGTTTCCCGCTCTCCATCCGGTCCTACCTATGGCACAAGAGCCGCTCGACAAATTCGGAAGCGGCCCCCGGCACCACCGCCGAATAAGCGCCTATTCCGCCCCGTCCAGCCGGTTGCCGCCCCACCGCCGAGCCCGCCAGGCCTGGAAATTGGCCCGCGCCATGAGTGCGGCCGGGGTCACGATCAGGGTCAGCACCGTGGCGAAGGCCAGGCCGAACACGATGGCCGTGGCCAATGAGCGCCACCATTGGGTCGAGGGCGCGCCCACCGTAACCTCGTGATTGACGAAGTCGATGTTCATGCCCAGCACCATGGGCATCAGCCCCAGAACCGTGGTCACCGAAGTCAGCAGCACCGGGCGCAGACGCTGCGCGCCCGTGCGCAGGATCGCGCCTTTCATGTCCTTGGCTGTCTTGGCCAGGCGGTCGAAGGTATCGATCAGCACGATGTTGTTGTTGACCACGATCCCCGCCAGCGCGATCACGCCGATCCCCGTCATGACGATGCCGAAGGGCTGCGCCGTGACCATCAGGCCGATGAATACGCCGATGGTCGACATGATGACCGCCGACAGGATCAGGAACGCCGAATAGAAGCTGTTGAACTGGGTCACCAGGATGATCGCCATGATGAACAGGGCCGCCGAAAAGGCCTTGGACAGGAACGCCTCGGCCTTGACCTGTTCCTCGTCCTCGCCCTTGAACTCGATCCCGATGCGCGGGTCCAGGCCCGCCTGGGCGATCCATTCCTTCAAGGCCGCCTGCTTTTCCGCCGCCTGAACGCCGGGCGCCACGTCGGCCTTGACCGCCAACACCCGCTTGCCGTCGGACCGCGACAGGGTGCCGATCTTGGGCTTGGGCGTGATGGTCACGAAATTTCGGATCGGCACCGGGCCTTTGTCGGTGTTGACCTTGATTGCATAAAGTTGTTCGAGGGTGCGGAATTCGGCCGGATAACGGACCCGGATGTCGATCTCGTCGTCACTGTCGTCCGGGCGATATTCGCCGACCTTGATGCCCGTGGTCACGGTCTGCACCATGCGGCCGATCAGCTGCACGTTGGCACCGAACTTGATCGCCTGAGCGCGGTCGACTTGCACTTCCCAATCGATGCCGGGAAGCTGGCGGCCGTCCTCGATGTTGATCAGGCCGCCGACGGCCTCGAAACCTTCCAGCACCTTCTGCACGGCGGCGGGCAGCAGTTCCGGCAGGCGTGACGTCAGTTCCACGTTCACGGGCTTGCCCACGGGCGGGCCCTTTTCCTGCTTACGCCGATCGACGTGAATGCCGGCCAGGCCGCGGGTGCGGGCTTCGACATCGGTCAGGATTTCGTCGGCCGTGCGCCGGGTCGTCCAGTCGGCGAATTCCAGGGTGATGGTGCCGATGATGTCCTCGGCTTCCTGGGATTGCTGATTCTTTCCCGTGCGGGTGTAGATGCTTTTGAACTCGCGCATGTCGAGGATGCGGTCTTCGACCTCGCGCATCAGCTTGTCCTGTTCCCAGGCCGACAGATTGCCCCGGGCACGAACCTGCAACTGCGCCAGTTCCGGTTCCACATCGGGAAAGAATTCGACCCCGTGGCCGATCTTGGCATAACCGACCTGAACCCCGATCAACAGCAACACCGACCCCAGCAGAACTTTCACCGGATGGCTGATGGCCCCGTGCAACACCCGCAGATAGGTCCCGGTCAGGCCGCCGATGGCGTCCAGATTGCCGGCCCCTTCGTCGTCCTCTTCTTCGGAGGCCGCGGCCAAGCGCTTGGCCGTTTCCGGATCGGCCGCCCCGCCGGCGCGACCGAACGCGGCCCCCAGGGTCGGCACGAAGATCAACGCCATCAGAAGCGACGCCGCCAGGGTCATCAGCAGGGTAATCGGCAGGTACTTCATGAACTCACCGACCACGCCCGGCCAGAACAGAAGCGGCAGAAAGGCGGCCAGGGTCGTCGCGGTCGAGGCCGTGATCGGCCAAGCCATGCGCTTGGCGGCCAGCCCGTAGGCAAGCCGAGGCGGCGCCCCTTCGGTCATTTTGCGGTCGGCGTATTCGGTGACGACGATGGCCCCGTCGACCAGCATGCCGACGGCGAGGATGAGCGAGAACAGCACCACGATGTTGACCGTCAATCCCATGGCCGACAATGCCAGGATGGCGGTCAGGAACGAACCCGGAATGGCCAGTCCGACCAGCCCGGCAGAGCGCAGGCCGAGGGCCGCGACCACCACCACCATGACCAGCAGGACCGCCGCCGTCACGTTGTTCTGCAGGTCCAGAAGCATGGTACGGACCTGGATTGATTTGTCCTGAATGAAGTCGACCGAGACCGCGCGGCGCACTTCCTCGGACCAGCCGGCCTGTTCCTCGGCAACGATACGGCGCACGGTTTCAACGGTGTCGATGATGTTCTCGCCCGTCCGCTTGACGACCTCAAGCACGATCGCCTTCTCGCCATGAATGCGCGCAAAGCCGTCCGGGTCCTTAAACCCGCGCCGGACCTCGCCGACGTCCCCGAAGGTAACCACGGCGTCGCCCTTGAACGCGACGGGCATGGTGACGATGTCGCTGAGCGTTTCGAACAGCCCCGGCACCTTCATGGAAAACCGGCCCTGGCCCGTGTCCTGTGCCCCCGCGGCGACCAGCTTGTTGGAGGCGTCGACAAGCTGCACCGTATCGATCGGCGAGAGGTTGTAACTTTCCAGCTTGATGGGATCGATGAGGATCTCCAGAAGTTCCTCACGGTCACCGGCGATCTGCGCCGACAGGACGGCGGACACGGCTTCGATCTTGTCGCGCAGGTCGCGCGCCAGCTTGAGCAACAGGCGCTCCGGCACGTTCCCGGAAAGGGTCACCGCGATCACCGGGAACAAGGAGAAATTAACCTCGTTGACCGTCGGCTCATCCGTGTCGTCGGGCAGTTCCGGCTTGGCCAGGTCAACCTTTTCGCGCACGTCGGTCAGCGCCTGATCGGCATCGAACCCGGCCTCGAATTCCAGGGTCACGTTGGCCCCGCCTTCGTAGCCTTTGGCGGTCATCTTCTTGACCCCGTCGATGCCGCGCATTTCCTTTTCCATGGGGCGGATCAACAGGCGCTCGGCATCCTCGGGCGAAATGCCTTCATGGGTGATCGAGACATAGATGATGGGGATATTGACGTCCGGCTCGGCTTCCTTGGGAATCTCCACATAGGCAACCGTTCCGGCCACCAGGACCAGCACCAGGGTCAGGATCACCGTCCGGGCATGGCTCAGGGCCGCGTCGATCAGCGCATTCATGATGCGGGGGCATCCTTGCCGGGCGTCAGGCTACCTTCGTCGACGGGTTGCACCAACTGTCCTTCCGTGACGAACTCCTGGCCCACGGTAATCAGGGTCACCCTGTCCGGCAGGCCACCCAGCCAGATGCCGTCGGGCGTATGGGCGATGATACGGACCTTAGAAAACCGGACATGGTTCGTATCATCCACGTATTTGACGCCGATTTCGCCGGCGTCGTTCAACGTCAAGACGGCGGCGGAAAGCATATGGGCTTTTTCCTGTCCCGCTCGGAACTGGACTTCCATGGTCTGGCCGTCGCGTAGGGCGTGGTCCGGATTCTCCAGCCAGGCATCGACACGGAAGGTGCGCGTCGCCTCATCGGCACGCTGGGCGACGTAGCGGATCGCGCCGGTAAATACCTGCCCCTGAACCGTGCGGGCGATGGCGGTGTCGCCTTGCTTCAGGTTCGACACGTCCCGTTCCGAAACCTGCGCCACGACCCGGATGGGATCGGGATTGATCAGAACCACGATCTTGTCGCCGGATTTGAGATAGTCCCCGACGCTGACCGGCAGGGTTTCGAGATAGCCCGCGATGGGCGCGCGCACGGTCGTGCGCTCCACATCCAGCTTGATGGCCGCCAGTTCAGCCTTGGCCTGTTCCAGTTCGGATTCCTCCTGGGCCAGTTTGACCTCGGACTGAAACCCCTTCTTGGTCAGCTTCTTGGCGGCATCAAAGCCGATGCGCTCGAAAGTTACGCGGGCCTCGGCTTCGCGCAGGCGGGCCGCGCGATCATCCATGGCCAGTTTCAGGATCACGTCGCCTTTGTTCAGCCAGGCCCCCTTGGTGGCAGCGATCTCGACGATGCGACCGGTGGTTTCGGCCGTGATCTCGGCATCGAGAATGACTTCCGTGCGCCCGGTCACGGTTATTTCACGCACACGGTCCGTCGCTTCCATGTGCCGCACACGAACCATGGCCAACGCTTTTTCCGCACGGTCGGCGTTCGCCGCCCCGGCCGCCGGCGCGGCCGCGGGATCGGCGGGGTCTGCTGTGGTAACGCCGTAATGGCGCTTCGCCTGCTCCAGATCGCCGGAGAAAATCCAGGCGATGGTGCCCAAGGCAAGAACCACGGCCGCGATATAGGAGGGTTTGAGGGGAAGTTTCATGAAGGTATCCCTATTCCGCCGCGTCGGCATTGCCGGGCGCCGCGTTTAAAAATCGCTCACGATTGTCGGTCATGTAGGTGACCACCGCCTGGTAGAACGCCAGCCCCAGGCCGCGCACGAACAGCCGCCCCTCGGACACACCTTCCGGGTCCAGCTCCTGCATGACCCGGATCCGCTCACGGTAGAAGGTCAGATAGTCGTCATAGACCGTGCGCAGATGATCCGGGTCGAGATATTCGGCGAAGAACATCAAGAACGCCGTATCGGACCGAATCTTGTCGGTCATCGGCGCACGCGCCAGGGATTTCCGGAAGACCGCCCGACCGGCCGGGGTGACGGCATAGACCTTCTTGTCCGGATGGCCTTCATCAGGGGTCTCCGTGACCGCGATCAGCCCTTCATCGGACAGTTTGGCCAACGCCGGATAAATGGAGCCATAGCCGACGTCCTGGAAATGGGCGAAGGGTCCCTCTTCGAACATCTTGCGGATTTCATAGCCCGAGGCATCGCCCATCACGAGCACGCCCAGGCAAAGGGTCTTTGCGTCCATTCACCGAAACAGGGCCCGCACCGCCGGCCCAGTCCTTTCTTCTTAAGATCGTCACTGTGGAATTGCCGCGGAAACTATATGCAACTTTATACTATATCAAGCCGATATATTTAACAGGTCAAGGACCCACGGATGCCCTCTGAAAGGGCACCGCGGGCGTCGGGCGAATCCGACTTCACCCCTATGCCTTTTGTCATTATGACTTTCGTCTCGGTCAGATTGGATTAGGAAACCCTGAATTTCGGCCAAATTCCGCGCTTTCGGGCTGGCACAAGCATTGCAACCCATGCGGCAGATACTCAGGAGACTTCCAATGAACATCCTCGCGTCCGACCGGCTTCCCAAATCGGACTACCAAGTCCAGGCCGTCCGCACCTTCAGATTGAAGAACGGTCAGCCCTTCGCGATCGTCGGCCATAACCTGGACCAGGGGCTGGTCACGGACTTATGGTTCGGAAATTTCGAAACGGAAGAAAATTTCCGCCAGGTCGGTAGCTACGTCTGCGACATGCTGCGAACAGGCGAATACCGATATTGGCTCGCCGACATGCGCCATCTGACCCAAAGCTTCTATTGTTCGGAAGACTGGCTTGCCGACGACGTGTTCCCCAGCGCGATTTCCGCAGGCCTTGAGCGCAAGGCCATGGTCCTGCCGCCGAACCGCAACCTTCCTTCGGGGTTCGACAGCTATGGATCCGCGTCAAACGCCATTCGGAAGATCACCGACCACCGCGTGTCGGCCTTCGAGAATATCGACCAAGCCTATGGCTGGCTGCTGGGCGAGGAAACGCAAGCCATGACCGGCTGACCCCCACCTGCTCAGGGTTCCATCTGTTCCCAGGGCGGGTTCTTCACGAAGCGTTCGACCAGCCAGTCGATAAACGCCCGTACCTTGGGCGCCTGATGGCGGCCCGGCGGATAGACGGCAAACACGCTGCGCCCTTCCTCCGTTTCATATTCCTGCAGCACCGGCACCAGGCGGCCGTCCCGAAGCGCCTCCCACGTCAGGAACTGCGCCGCGCGAATGAGCCCGACCCCCGCAATCGCCGCGTCGTAAAGCAGCGACGCGTCATTGACCACCAGCGACCCGTTGACGTCCATGATGCGCGGACCATCGGTGCCTTTGAATTCCCACCGATTGATCGTGGTTTCGAAACTGACCCGCAGGCAATTGTGATGAACCAGGTCGTCGGGCGTCTGGGGAACGCCGTGTCGTTCGAAATAGGCGGGCGCCCCGGCGACGACCCGTTTGACCGGCGTCAGGCGCCGCGCGATGAGTGAGGAATCGGTCAAGGTGCCGATGCGCAGCCCCACATCCACCCCTTCGCCGACAAGATCGACCATGCTGTCCGAGGTGATGAACTGGACCTGCAGTTCAGGATAGGCCTCGATGAACTCATGCAGGTGCGGGATCACCGCGTAACGTCCGAAGGCGGTCGACGAATTGACCTTGAGCACGCCGCGCGGCTCCGCGTGCAATTCACGGACGGCCAATTCCGCCGCCTCGATTTCCTCCAGGATGGTCACCGCCCGTTCGAAATAGGTCCGGCCTTCCTCGGTCAGGCTGATCGAGCGCGTCGTCCGGTTCAACAGCCGCGCACCCAGGCGATCTTCGAGCCGCCCGACAAGCTTGCTCACCGCCGACGGCGTGATGCCCAGGTCGCGCGCCGCGGCGGAGAAGCCGCCCCCTTCCACCGCGCGGACGAACACGGCCATTTCACTGTCTCGGTCCACATTCCCTCCACAAACAGTCTTTTATTGAAATAATTTCACAAATCATAATCCAGCTATCCAGATTATCAATCAAAACTACAACGGTTAGATTTCCCTCAACCAACGACGCCGCCCGTTTTCGCGGTCGTCGTGATTTAAGGAGAAAGACCATGCCCATGACACCGCTTGATCTGAGGAACACCATCCCGCACGCGGAGATCGAAGCCGGCATGCGCCGGGGCCGACAGCTTCGGGCCGAAGCGGTCCGCGACGTGATCGGTCGGATTTTCCGCCACTCTCCCCTCGGTGAACACCAGGCCCGCCCCCCGCGCAGCGGCGTTCCCTCACCCTGCTGACGACCGAATTGCCGCCCGGTTGCCGGCGGCGCTCCCAGGGACTTCGGTCCCGCCGGCTTGCCCCCCTTGCCGGCGACGCGGGGCGGAACGGCGCCATCTCCCTACATGTGAAGTAGATAGGCAAACTGACGGGCGGCCCTTTTGGGGCCGCCCTCTTTTTTGCGCGCACCGTCACGGAAACCCGGCACAAGTACGGGGCCGCGTTTACGCCCTTTCAATTTTCCCGGCGGCACCGCACACTCTCCAGACGGCAGACCCGACCGCCACAGACAACGACAACTGAGTGAGTTTTGATGACCTTTGATCAGATGGCCATTGTCGGGCTGATTGCGGCGGCGTTGGTGCTGTTCATCTGGGACCGCTGGCGCTATGACGTGGTCGCCTTCAGCATCCTGCTGGGGGCCGTCGTCCTGGGCCTGGTGCCCGCGCGCGAAGCCTTTTCCGGCTTCGGCCATCCGGCGACCATCACCGTGGCGGCAATCCTGGTCCTCAGCCACACCCTGGCGCGCACGGGGGCATCGGACATCCTGGCCCGGATCATCGAACGATCGGCCACGGGCATGGCCCGGCATATCGCCGTGCTGTCGGGACTGGGGGCGTTGATGTCGTCGGTCATGAACAACGTGGCGGCGCTCGGGCTTCTCATGCCTGCAGCGATCCAGACGACCCTGAAAACCAAATACCACGCCGGGGCGGTGCTCATGCCCCTGTCCTTCGCGACCATTCTGGGCGGGCTGATTACCCTGCTGGGCACGCCGCCCAACATCATCATCGCCGCCTTCCGCGCCAAGGTGACGGGTGAACCCTTCGGCATGTTCGACTTCACGCCCGTCGGCATTCTGGTCGCCGGCATCGGGGTCGCCTTTCTCGCGGTTTCGGCGCGGTTCCTGATCCCCACACGCCGCCTGTTGCAGGACGCCACCCGCGATCACATGGGCATCGACAAGTTCGTGACCGAGGCGACGGTGGTCAAAGGCACGGACGCTGTCGGTATGACGCGGGGCGAATTGCGCATGCTGGCGACGGACTGCGATGTGCTGATCGTCAACATCATCCGCCGCGGCCGGCGCATGCCCAAGCTGCCGCAGGGTGACGGGCTCAAGGTCGGCGACAAGCTTCTGCTGGAATCCTCGTCCGAAGGACTGGACCGCCTGACCACGGCCATGGACCTCAAGGTCGGCACCATGAAAGGCACCAAGTCGGAGAACATGATCGACGAGGACATGGACCTGGCCGAAGCCGTCGTGCGCCCGGGATCGCGCATGATCGGGCGCGAGCTTGTGTCGCTGCGCCTGCGTTCGCGCTACGACACGGACATCCTGGCCGTGTCGCGCCAGGGCCGGGCCTTTCGCGGCCGCATGGGTCAGTTCAAGTTCCGGGCCGGCGACCTGGTGCTGTTCTACGGGCCACGCGACCACATGCCCGACCTGATGTCGCGCATGGGCTGCCTGACACTGCAGGAACGCATCCAGTTCGGCGAGGCCAGCCTCCGCCACGCCCGCATGGCCATCGCCATTTTCGCCATCGCCGTGGCGCTCACGACCTTCAACATCCTGCCGATCACGATTGCCCTCGGTCTCGCCGCCGTGGCCATGGTGGTGTTCAATATCCTGCCCGTGCGGGAAATCTACGACGGCATCGACTGGCCCGTGGTGGTGCTGATCGGCGCCCTGATCCCCGTCGGCGACGCCTTCGACGCCACCGGCACCACGGGCCTGATCGCCCAGGGCATTTTGGACAGCCCCCTGCCACTCAACCCGCTTGCCGTGCTGACCCTGCTGATGGCCGTGACCATGGCGCTGTCGGCGGTGCTCAACAATGCCGCCACGGCGGTCATCATGGGGCCGGTCGCGATCACCCTGTCGCAACGCCTCGGCGTCGACCCCGACCCCATGCTGATGGGCGTCGCCGTGGCCGCCAGTTGCGCCTTCGTCACGCCCATCGGGCATCAGAACAACGCGCTCGTCATGGGCCCGGGCGGCTATGCCTTCGGTGATTACTGGCGGCTGGGCCTGCCGTTGCAAGGGGTGGTGCTGGTAGTTGCCGTACCGGCGATCCTGCTGTTCTGGCCGTTCTAGCCGCGAACAAAACAAACCCCGTCGAAAGTTTTCCGCCAGTCACGAACCTCCGCCGCCAGGGCGTCCGGGCCGTTGGCCGAAAGCGCCCGAGCAATCAGGCCGGCCAGCTTCGGCATGTCGTCCACGGTCATGCCCCGGCGCACCAGTTCCGGCGTGCCGATGCGAAGCCCGTTCAAATCCCCCGCAACCGGGTCCGCCGGCAGGCCGATCCCGCAGGCGAGGAAGCCCGCCCGGCGCAGCTTCTTGGCCGCCGTCTGCCCGCCGCCATAGGGCGCCGCCAGGACCGCGAACTGATGCGACGTGGTGAAGCCGTTGTCCTTGGCGAACAGGGGCACCCCTTCCCGGTCGAGGGCCAAGGCCAGGGCCTTGGACGTCGCCACCATGGCGTCGGCATAGGCCCGGCCGAATTCCCGCCAGTCGAGCAAGCTGATCGCCAAGGACGCCGACTTGGCGGCATCGAAATTCGCCGTCATGCCGGGAAAGGCGATAGCGTCCAGTTTCTCGGCAAGACCCACATCGTTGGTCACGATCAGGCCGCCCGCCGGTCCCCCTAAGCTTTTGTAGGTGCTCATGGTCATGAGATGCGCCCCGGCGGCCAGGGGATCGGGCCAAGCGCCGCCCGCGACCATGCCGCAGAGATGGGCCGCATCAAACAGCACCTTGGCCCCGACCGTGTCGGCGATGGCGCGGATCTCTGCCACGGGATGAGAGAACAGGTTCAGGCTGCCGCCGATGGTGATCAGCTTGGGCCGCACGTCCCGGGCAAGTTTATGCATGGCGTCGAGATCAACCGTGTAGCCCGAAGCATCGACCGGGGCCGGATGCGTGGTCAGGCCGAACAACCCGGCGCAGCCCGCCGCGTGATGGGTGACGTGACCGCCGATCTCCGGCGACGGCGCGATGATCGCGTCCCCTGGCCGGCAGGTCGCCATGAAGGCATACAGGTTGGCGAGCGCCCCCGAGGCGACGCGGATTTCGGCGAAGTTGGCGCGGAACACCTCGGCGGCCAGTTCGGCGGCGATGACCTCGATCTCCTCGATCGCCTCCAGCCCCATCTCGTACTTACCCCCCGGATAGCCGAGTGACGGACGCGACCCCAGGCCGGCGGCCAGCGCGGCCTCGGCCTTGGGATTCATGACATTGGTCGCCGGGTTCAGGTTGAAGCACTCGGCGTCATGAATATCGCGGTTCTTGGCGATCAGCGCGTCGATACGGGCGCCAACGGCATCGGTCCCGTCCGCTGCCGTGGCGTCGGCGATCCTTTGGACCAAGGCTTCGCAGTCACCGGGCACCCAATCGCGGGGCGTCAAGTTGGTCATCGTACAGTCTCCTGGCGGCGCCTCGGCCCTATCCCTTGAGAACCTCGGGATTGACGACGTTGATGGGTGCGCCTTTTTCGAAGGCGAGGATCTGGTCGAAGATATCGGTGAAATGGATTTCCCATTCATCGACCGTGACGTAACCGATATGCGGCGTGCAGATTACGTTGGGCATCTCGACCAGGGGTTCGGACCCTTTGGTCACGGGTTCATGGTCGTAGACGTCGACCGCCGCCATGCCGGGACGACCGCCCTTGAGCGCCGCCGCCAGGGCGCCCGGCTGAATAAGGCCCGAACGGGAGGTGTTGACCAGCAGCGCCGTGGGCTTCATGAGCTCCAGGTCCGCTTGGCTGACGATGCCCTTGGTCGCGTCCTTGAGGCGCATGTGCAGGCTGAGGATGTCGCAGTCCCGGAAAAAGTCCTCCTTGCTGGCCGCCACGTCGCAGCCTTCGGCTCGGGCGGCCGCGCGGGATGCTTCCCGCGCCCAGACCAGAATACGCATGCCGAAGGCCCGCCCGACCTCGGCGACGGCGCGGGAGATGCGGCCATAGCCGTAGAGACCCAGCGTCTTGCCGCGCAGGGACTGGCCCATCCCCATCTGCCAGGTCCCGGCCTGGAGCGAGGCCATTTGCTGCGGGATCTGGCGCATGGCGGCGAGGATCAGGGCCCAGGTCAGTTCCGACGTGGCATAGCTGGGCGTGCCCTCATGCTGGGCCGAACACACCACGACGCCACGGGCCGTGCAGGTATCGACGTCGATATGCGGCCACACGCTGCGTTGGCTGATGAGTTTCAGATTGGGCAGACGTTCCAAAAGCGGCGTGCGGATCTTGGTCCGCTCGCGGATCAGGACCAGGGCTTCCGTGTCCTTCAGCCGTTCGGCCAAGCCATCGGTGTCCTGGACATGGTCGTTCCAGATGGTGACATCGTGATCGGCGATCTTCTGAAAGCAGGGCAGGTCGCGGATGACATTGAAATAATCGTCGAGAATGGTGATTTTCATCGGTGTCCGGTCTCCGGTTGAAGGGCCCCCTTCAAGTTCTTCTGCGGCAGCGTGCCGCGGAATGGATCAGACGTTGCCCGCCGCTTTCTGTAGTTTGCGCGTCGCCGCCCATTCCGCCTGCTGTTTGGCTTCCAGTTCGGCATGGTGTTCGGCGTGTTCCCTGGCTTCGGCCATAATCCATTCGCGGAATGCCTTGACCTTGGGCTTGTCGGCGGTNTCCTCGGGCGAGATCAGCCAATAGGCATGGGCNACGGGAATGGTCTCGGCGAAGGGCCGCACCAGNCGNCCGGTNTCCAGATCNCGCTCGGCGACNGAGGCCTTGACCAGGGCCACGCCCTGCCCGTTGACGGCGGCTTCGACCAGCATCCAGTGGGGCGAGATATTGGGCCCAGGGATCGGCCCCTCGGTGCGCACGCCATGGCCGCGCAGCCACATTTCCCAGGTCGGAAAGCTATCGTCCAAATCCTGCTGCACGGGATGCAGCAGCGTGTGGTTCAGCAGGTCGCGGGGCTCCCGAATGGGGTTCTTGCCGCTCATCAGTTCCGGCGCGCACACGGCATAGACTTCTTCTTCGAACATCTTGTCGACGCGGCATCCCACATAATTGCCGGGGCCGTAGCGCACGGCGACATCCGCTTCCCCCATGTCGAAGCGCACCTTCAGCGAGGTCGCGACCAGCATGACCTGAATTTCCGGATGCAGGTTGGTGAACTTTTCCAGCCGGTGGACCAGCCACTTGGCGGCGAAGGTCGGCGTAACGGACACGGTGAGCGGCCCCGTGGCTTCGGAATCGTACAAAGCCTGAGTCGCCGCCTGTATTTTTTCGAAGCCTTCCCGCAGCCCCGGCAGATAGGCCGCCCCCGTTTCCGTCAGGGCGAGCCCCCGCTGCTGCCGGTGAAAAAGCTGCATGCCGAGGAATTCCTCCAACCCCTTGACCTGATGGCTGATGGCCGCTGGCGTTACATGAAGTTCATCCGCAGCCCGCGACATGGAAAGGTGTCGGGCAGCGGATTCAAAGGCGCGGAGCGCGTTCAGGGGCGGAAGTGTTCGCATGAGCTTAGGTTTATCTTATAGATTTTCTAAAATCAAGNGTGAGAAAAGGTCGTTTGCGCCAAAGGCCCATTATCCGTAAGTTTTTCTCAACAGAACACGGGAACTCGCGCAACCACACGGGTTCGACTGGTCACAAAGACAAGTTCGAATTAGGGAAAACGTTCCAAGCCTATGTCTATCACCACCGGAACCCCATTCGACCGTTAAGGAGAATTAACATGGCTTACAATCGCTACATCGGACAGTCGGCCCCTCTGCCCTCCGGCGCTCTGCCGACCCAGGAAGAGATGAGCGCCCTGCGCCATCAGGCTTGGGACCGCGATGTCCGCAACGTCCGCCGCGCCATCGGCCGCCTGTTCAAATAAGTCCGGCTCTGATTGCCCGCTAACGACCTGAGAAACACGCTTACAACCTGATTATCTGCCCACGAAGACTTGCTTTCTCCCTACCCCCGGATTTCCGGGAATCGACTTCCCACCTTTGGGGTCTGTTTTTTGGATCGCTCCAGCCCCCCTTCGCGATCCTTAAGGCAGACCCCTAATTTTTTGTGTGGCCGGATCGAACGCGCGCGCCGCCCCCTCCGCTAAATCACATCAAATGCAATCGAATGGCGGGTGTCCTCGCGGCTGAAGGGCCGAACGCCATGCCATACATAGGACGGAAACAGCACGAGCTTGCCCGGCTCGGGCCGGACCATGAAGCGCGTGCGGTTGCGGGCGCTGACATAGGCATCGGGCGGGCCGCCGACCTGCAGGCACCCCTCACCCGTCTGCCACACCTCGTCCGGCAGGTCCGGAACCTTCACGTAATACACACCAGACAACCAGCCCTCGTTATGGATGTGGCTGGCGTCATAGCCGGTGCCGCGCAGGATTGTCGACCAGGCACCGGTGAACCGGAAATCCGGATTGATGAAGCGCAGGAAGGGATGATCGGCATCCGGCGTCAGCCCCGCAATGTAGCGCCGGAGAGATTTCACGATTTCGGCTTTGACCAGCGCGACCGTCCCGGTCGGCCCGTTGAACAGGTTGTCGGGAATTTGCGTTCCGCCGCGCATGGTCTGGTTGATCGGCGGCGGCAGGGCCGCGTGGCGGGTTTCCAGCTCGGCATGCAGGGCGGTGTTGAAGGCCTGCAGATCGGCATAGCCGTCGGGCACGTCGATGAACATTTGGGTTACCGCCGTATCGTAATCGACAATGCCGGCAACATCCGGGTCTTCCGTTTCGGTCATGGCGATGGTCAGAAGGCCCAAGGTTTCCGAACGCCGCGGATTGCGGGCATGCGCCCCCCGCAGGGGTGCCACCGCCTCGGCGGGGCGCCCGATGCGCAGCAGAACCTCACCCTGAATTTCCAGAATTTCCGGATCCTCGGGATCCAATTCAACGGCCCGTGCCAAGGCGTCCAGGGCTTCGTCGTGGCGGCCCAAGGCGGACAGCGCCGCGCCAAGCTGGCCGTGGGCCTGGGCGTTGTCGGGCGCCAGGGCGATGGCCCGACGCAACACCGGTTCCGCTTCCCGAAACCAATGATCCGTCACCAGGCATCGTCCATATTGCAGATGCGCCATGGGATGGTCAGGCAGTTCGCGGCATACCCAGCGGTAGGTGTCGTGCATCTGGTCCTGTTGGCCGCTTTCCCATTTCAGGGTCTTGAAGCATTCATGCGCGCCCTGATGGAAAGGGTCGAGGGCGACCGCCTTGCGGCAGGCCTCGAAGGCATCTTCACGGCGGCCGAGTTTGAAGTAGATGGCGCCCAAGCTGGCATGGGAATCGGGCCAGCCGCCGGATATGCGCAGCGCTTCCTCGAACGCGCGCGCCGCATCTTCGGTCCGGGCCGCCGCCTGCAGGGCGACGCCGTAATTGTGGAACAATTCCGGGTCGCGGGTCTGGCGTTTCAGGGCGGCTTCAAAATCGTTGATTGCACCATCGAGATTATCCAACTTCTGCCGCGCCAAACCGCGGTTGTTCAGAAAATCCGGATTGCCCGGCTCCAGGGCCAGGGCGCGGTCGCTGGCCGCGCGGGCCCCCGGGAAATCGTCGGCGTAATAGCGGGCAAGGGCCAGGTTGTTCCACCATGCGGCCTTGGTCGCGTCCATGGCCACAGCCTGTTCCAACGTCGTCCTTGCCGCCGCCAAATCCCCGCCCTGCATCAACGCGACGCCAAGCAGATGCACTGCGTCACCGTGCCCCGGGTTGGCGGCCAGGAACGCACGATACATGTCTACCGCGCCGGCGATGTCACCGGCCTGGTGGCGGGCAAAGGCCTGTTCAAGGGACACGGGGCCGATGGGCGCCATGGGGTCGTTCCGCTTCCTGGGACAAAGGCGGCAGCAAGATACCGCCGCAGATCACACAGAACCTGAACGACGGCGGCCTGCCAAGTCAACGGGGCATGGCGGCCTTCTCGATGGCGGCGATTTCACCCGGCGTCAGGGTGAAATCGAAAACGTCCTGGTCCTGGGCCATATGAGCCGCATCCTTGGTGCCGGTCAGGGGTACCATGCCGACGTCAAGGGCGAAGCGGAACACGCATTGCGCCGGGGTCTTGCCGTGGCGCGCAGCGATTTCCTTGACCATCGCATGATCGAGCACTCCCCGGTTCGCCGTGAGCAGCGAAAACCCCTGATAACGAATCCCCTCCTGGGCGCAGACGGCCCGGATATCCTTGTCCCAGGCGCGCGCGGCATAGCAGCGGTTCTGCACGAAACGCGGCTTCACCGCGGCCCGGGCGCAGAGCAGGCGAACCTGTTCCAACTTGAAATTGCTGACCCCCAACAGGCGCACCCGGCCTTGCTTGTGGATCGCCTCCATGGCCCGCCATACCTGCCAGTCGACGGGATGCAGGCGGTCACCGGTCCAGGGTCCGTGCAGCACCAGGCTATCGATGTAATCCGTCTGCAGGTGTTCCAGGGATTTCTCGAAGGACTGGGCGACCTGCGTGGCGGCCGGCGCGTCCGCGTCATAAGGCAGGCGATGGTCCTGGCCGCGCCGAAAGGTGAACTTGGTCTGGATGAACAGATCCGCACGCCGCACCCGCCCCGCCTTGATTGCCTTGGCCAAGGCGGCGCCGGTGCCCGCTTCGTAGTAATGCTTGCGCTGATTGGCCGTATCGAAGCCGCGAAACCCCTGGTCGAGCGCCAGGGTCACCAATTGCTCCGTGGCCTCTTCCTTCCACGCCGTACCGTACAGCAGGCGTGGCACGGCCACCCCGTCGATATCGATGGTGCGCGCGTCGTCCATGTTCATCGCCCCAGGTTAGAGTTTGACCGTCATCCCGTCGGCCAGCGACTGCCGATACGCGCCAAGCGCCGGCACCGCCCCCGCCAGCACGCCGGCCAGCACGACGGCCCCCAGGATCGCCAGATCGTGGGCCGTCGGCGCGGAGATTTCCAGGTACAATCCGAACCGGCTGTCGAGAACGGGCCGGAACGCGGCCAAAGCGGCATAGAACAGGCCGAGACCGGCCGCAGCACCGGCGATGGTCAGAACCGCCGCCTCGGACACCAGGAGGGCGAACAGGTGCAGCGGTCTGGCCCCGACGGAGCGCAGGATCGCCATCTCCCGCCGCCGCTCGTTCAGCCCGGCCAGCATCATGATCATCATCCCGAGAAGCCCCGCCGCGACCACCGCCACGGATATGGCGGCCAGCGCCGCCTCTGCCGTGCCCATGAGATCCCAGAGCTCCTGCAAGGCGACCCCGGGCAGCACGGCCAGCAGGGGCTCCGCCCGGTATTCATTGATCGCGCGCTGCAGGGTAAAGGCGGCGAACCGCGATTTCGCACCGACCAGAACGGCGGTAATGGCGCGGGGCGTCAGGTCCATGCGCCGGACCTGATCGGCGGTCACGCGCATGCCGGGCACGGGGGCGCCGCTTTTCCAATCGACATGGATCGCCTCGATGGCCTGCAGGCTGACGTGCACCGTGCGATCCACGGGCGTGCCCGTGCGGGCCAGGATGCCGGCGACACGGAAAGGTTTGTCCTTGTGGTTGGAGAAACCCTCTGCCCCCAGACCGTGGGCGACGACCAGGGGATCGCCCAGTTCATAACCCAGGGCACGCGCCACCTCGGCGCCGAGAACGGCATCGAACAGATCGGTGAACGGCCCGCCGGCGGCGAAAGCAAGCGGCTGCTTGCGACCGTAGCGGTAATGCGTGAAATAATCCCCGTTGGTACCCAGCACCCGGAACCCGCGATGGGAATCGCCGAGCGACAGGGGCACGGTCCAGGCCACGTCGGGCCGCGCGGCAATTTCCTGATAGCTTTGCCAGGAAATGTTGTTGGTCGCGTTGCCGATGCGGAACACGGAATACAGCAGCAATTGAACCGAACCGCTGCGCGCACCGACGATCAGGTCGGTGCCGGAGATCGTGGCGGCGAAGCTGGCCTTGGCCTCGGTCCGGAGCTTTTCCACGCCAAGCACCAGCGTCACGCTGACGGCCAGCGCCAGCAGGGTCAGCCCCACGGTCGTCCGGCGATTCAACAAGCTCTTGACCGCGAGGCCGAGGATCGGCGCCCCCCTCATGCGGCCCTGCCTTCGGCATTCGCCGCCCGGTTGATCTCGGCCAGGGCCACCACCCGGTCGAACCCGGCCTCGAGCCGCCGGTCGTGGCTGACGAACAGCACCGTGGCGCCGCTGCGCCCGGCCTCCGCGAACAGCAGGTCGAGGAAAGCCGCCTGGGCATCGGCGTCGAGCGCCGAGGTCGGCTCGTCCGCGATGATCACCGGCGGCGCGCCGATCAGGGCACGGGCGGCGGCGACGCGTTGTTGCTGGCCGGTGCTCAGTTCGCCGACGGCGCGGCCGACGGCGGCGGCCTCGCCCAGGCCCATATGGGTAAGCAGGCGCAGCGCCTCGCCCTCGGCCCCGCCCGGCGCGGCGTCGGCGCGGGCCCGGCGGACGGGCGAAAAGCGGCAGGGCAGAAGAACGTTTTCCGTCAACGACAGAAACGGCAGCAGATTGAACATCTGGAAAATAAATCCGATGCAATCGGCGCGGATGGCGTCGCGGCGGGGACCCGGCACACGGGTCAAATCCTCCCCCACGACCTCCACCACCCCTTTCTGGGGCAGACAGATGCCGGCCAGCAGGTTCAGAAGCGTCGTCTTGCCGCTGCCGCTGGGACCACTGACGAACAGCCGCTCACCCGCCCGGGCCGTGAACTCCGCGATGTCCAGCACCAACGGCGCCCCGGGGCGCCAGCGGAACTGGACGCCGGACAGGCGGATCGCGTTTCCGTTCATGCTTGTGCCGTTCCCTCCAGGCCGTGACGTCAAACCGATTAGAAGGTCAGGCGCGGACGCTCCGCTGTCAACTCCGCAGCCCCCTGGCCCTTCGCGGTAATGGTCCGGGCCTCAAGCTCGCGGGCGGCGGGGAAGGCGGTAAAGTAGCCCAGATCGATATGGCTCAGCGCCGCCGGGTCGGCGCAATGAAAATGGTAATGAGCGCGGAACTCCGCATGCCCATCGGCCTCATGGGCATGTCCCTTATCGTGATCATGTCCCTTGTCATGGTCATGCTTCTTTTCATGGTCATGGCCCTTCTCGTGGTCACGCGCGTCGTCCAACAGGGCGGAATGAACCTCGGCTTCCTCAAGTCGGCACTCGGCCTTGGGCGGGAAGCGAAACAGGCCGGCCCCGTCTTTCAGGCGGGCCGCGGCGGCGGCCAAGGCCGCGCGGTCAGCTTCGGTTTCCGCCGCATGCTCAAAGCCGACGATGTCCGCACCCGGCGCCGTGATCTCGATTTCGACCGTGTTGCCTTCCACCGCCAGACTCAACTGCCCGACGCCGTGTTCATGGGCGCCGTGTTCGCGTTCGGCCGACGATGCCGGACCGGCAGCAACGAACAAACCCGCCAGCAACGTGGCGGAAACAAAAATTCCGGCGCGCGGGACCGGCAGCAAGGACATCGGCTTCATGTGAGCTCCTTTGGGCGTAAAAGAAAACGGGGCAGGTGTTGTAATGTTATATGGTAACATTTTTTGTCTGACAATCGCTCTTTGCCCCCATCATCCGATTATTCAGTTATGGAAATGCCGGCCACCCGGCACGGCCTATTTTTCCGTATAGGGC